>JAIRRT010000066.1 GCA_031255835.1 Bifidobacteriaceae bacterium
AGACTTCAACAGGTTCCGGACCCACATGACGCCTTCCGGGTCGAGCCCGTTGACTGGTTCGTCCAGGATCACAATCTCAGGGTCCCCGAGGAGAGCGCTGGCAATCCCGAGCCGCTGCGCCATCCCAAGCGAAAACCCCCCGACTCGGCGGTTGGAGACCGCGTTCAGCCCAACCATGTCCAACACGGTTTGGACCCGGGCCTTGCGGATGCCCCCAGTTGCCGCGATTGCGCTGAGGTGGTCATACGCGCTGCGGCCGGGATGAGTGGCCTTGGCGTCAAGGATCGCCCCAATCTTCCTCAACGGCGCCGGGGCGTCAGCGAAGGGCCGGCCGTCCACCAGCGCCTCACCGGAGGTGGGACGGTCGAGGCCAAGGATGATCCGCATAGTCGTGGACTTCCCCGCGCCGTTCGGCCCGAGGAAGCCGGTGACGATTCCTGGACGGACCGCGAAGCTGAGATCACGCAGCGCCCAATTGTCCCCGTATCGTTTCGACACATTCTTGATTTCGATCATGACTCCAGCCTGGCCACCAGGCCGGACGGGCGAATCTCCCCGCCGACGTAACTTGCAGCGCCTTCCTCCCGAGTACTCACGCCGCCTCGCGTACACCGATCGGAGTATCTCCTGCTAGTCACAGGGCTGACGACACCAGCCTTGCGCCGCCAATACAATCAGGGGCCATGAACACCCCGCTGGCCAGCGCGAACGCGGCGCGGTGGGCGGTTGCCCGCAGGCTCGCGCCACCGGTTGCGTTCGCCGCCTTTGTCGCGCTCGGGCCGGTGTTCGAGCCGCGCAGCGCGTTGGGACCGGCGGCGCTCGTCTGCGGCGCAGTGGGCGCGGCCGCCCTGCTGGCCCGAGGGTGGTGGGCCTACCCGGCGGTCGCCGTGATGATATTCGGCTCTTGGCTGGCTCCCGCCTGGGACGGGGCAGCCACACCGTATGTGATAGGGCTTGGTCTGGCTCTGTACCGACTCGCGCGCGACCAGCCTCGCGTGCGAGCTTGGCTGGCCGCAGCGGCAGTGGGCGCTGCCTACTTGGCCGCCATGATGTTCAGCGCCGTCTCGCCAGACGCTCTTGGCGACCTGGTGTGGGCGGCGATGGCAGTCGCTCTGGGGGACGCCGCTCGCAGTCGCCGCCTCGCTTTGATCGCATCAGAGGAGCGCGCGGCCCGGGCTGAACGCACCCGAGAACTCGAAGCCCGGCGCCGCGTGGCCGATGAACGCCTGCGCATCGCGCGCGATGTTCACGACGCCATCGGACACCGTCTGGCGGTGATCAACATCCACGCGGCCGTCGCCGAACGGCTGGTCCAATCCGACCCGGAACGAGCCGCTGCCGCCGTCGGACACGTCCGCGACGCCGGGGTGGCGGTCCTCGACGAATTGTCCGATTTGATGGGGGCGCTCCGCGACCCAAGCGAAGCGCACCCCAGAGACTTCGAAATCAGCGTGGACCGCATCCCCGAATTGATCGCCGAGTTCGGCGCCGCCGGAATGGACATACGGGCTCGCACCGAAGGGTCCCGGCAACCCCTTTGCCTGGCTGGAAGCCAAGCCGCCTACCGCATAGTCCAAGAGTCGCTGACCAACGCATCAAAGCACGCACGGCGCCACCCCGTGCGCGTGGCCTTGTCCTATGGCGCGAGGGAACTCGCGGTGGAGGTTTCAAATGCTCTCCCAGAACACGACCAGCTGACGGACCTCGACTCGGTCCGGCCGCCGCAAGAGACAGCTCACAATGGCATCGCAGGAATGCGGGAACGCGCGTTGGGGGCCGGAGGCGCCTTGGCTGCAGGGGTTGACGGCGACCATTTCCGGGTGATTGCCCATCTTCCCTATGGCCAAGATACGTCCAGACGCCCCGGAGGTGAGGACATTGACGACTGAGTTGCCTCCCGCAGGCCCTGACTCCGCCGATGGACTGCCGACCGGCGACGGCTGCGGCAAGGAAGGCCGCAAACAGATCAGAGTCGTCATCGCCGATGATCAGGCGCTGATCCGCGCAGGGCTTCGAGCCCTGCTGGAGTTGCAGGACGACATCGCCGTGGTCGGCGAGGCCGAGACCGGTGATGAAGCCATCCAATTGGCCGGCCAGACCACTCCCGATGTGGTGTTGATGGACATCCGGATGCCGGGTTTGGACGGCATCGAGGCGACTCGCCGCCTGGCCGGAGACGCCACAGCGCCAGGGCCGCGCATCATCGTCCTCACAACCTTCGAGTTGGACGAGTACGTGGCCGATGCCGTCTTGGCGGGCGCTAGCGGGTTCATGGGCAAGAACGCCGACCCAGACGCCCTGGCCGCCGCCGTGCGCACCGTCGCTGGCGGTGGATCGCTGCTCTCGTCCACCGCCACTCGCCAACTGATGGGGCGATTCCGCGACGCACCGCCTCCCCCGAGTGGCGGCAGCGCGGCTCTGGATGCTCTGACACCCAGGGAACGGGAGGTGGTGATGCTTCTGGCGGCGGGAGAGTCGGCTGACGACATTGCGGCTCGCCTGTATTTGTCCCCTTTGACGGTCAAGACCCACATCGGACGCGCCATCAACAAGACGGGCGCGCGCGACCGAACGCATCTCGTGGTGCTGGCCCTGACGAGTCCGCCGAGCGATCAACGCCCAACCGGCGCGCCAGACCCGCCGAGCCTTGGAACGCCGTGACCAATCCAGCGCGAGCATCCACGTCCCGTAAACGGCCGAAGAGACCGCAACTCAGCCGGAGTCCAGAGGCAAGCCGACCCAAATGAAGGGGGAACTCCACCCATGCAAGACCTACTCAAAAACAAGTTCGCCGTAGTAACCGGCGGCTCTAGCGGTGTGGGGCTGGCCAGCGCTGCGCTGTTCGCCAATGCTGGCGCCCTCGTCTGCATCGTTGGGCGGAACCAGACCAAGTTGGCTGGTGCCGCAGACCAAATCGGGCACGACTGCCAATGGTTCTCGACCGACCTGGCCCACGAAGCAGGTGCCCGCTCCCTGGCCGAATACCTGCGGGATCTAACCCCAAGAGGCATCGACATTCTGTTCGCCAACGCGGGTTCGTCCAATGCAGAAGAATTGCTTAACACTGACGAAGACAGCTTCGACCGAGTGATCAACGCGAACTTGAAGAGCGCATTCTTCACGATCCTTGCCTGCCAACCCCTGCTGGCTAGCTCCGCCTCAGTTATCTTGACCTCATCCGTCGCCTACCACCGAGGCACTCTCGGCGACCCCTTGTATAGCGCGGCCAAAGCGGCCGTGAGGGCATTGGGGCGTAGTTTCGCCGCCCTGCCCGAATTCCTTGACAGAACGATCCGGGTCAACACTCTCAGTCTCGGCGCGGTCTCCACTCCAATGACTGGCGGCGATCAGACACGCGAAGGCGCTCTTGATGCCTGGGCTAGCAACAACATCCCCATGCGTCGTTGGGCAGATGCCAACGAGGCCGCCGGGGCTGCATTGTTCCTTGCTTCCCCAAGCTCGGGCTACATGACCGGAGCGGAACTAGCCGTGGACGGCGGCCTCGCCCAGGTCTGACCACTTCGCCACCGAAGCAGCAGCCTGGCCAAGCGAACAGGAACGCCGAATCCCTCGCCAGCACACCGACGACCAGCAACTGGCAGCACACGTCTTGCATCAGTGCCTCTTAGCCAGCCCGAATTCCTTTGTCAGCAAGAGGTATGAATTCCGACATTCGGCTGGCCGTCCTGGTCGGAGTTAGCGTCTTCGCCTCGACAGGCAAGCACCCCCCGTTACGATTGCTGCATGACTGGGAGGGCGAAACGGGTGGCATGAAGGCGACTGATCTAGCCCAGGTGCGTGCGACCCTGTGGAAGTCCGCTGATGAGATGCGGGCCAACTCATCGTTGACGCCCAACGAGTATCGCGGCCCGGTGCTCGGCCTGATCTTTCTGGCGTATGCCGAGCATCGCTTCGAGCAGGCCCGTCCCGAGATCGAAGCGAAAGCGACTGCCCGCAACCCGGTGACACCTGACACCTACCGCCGCCAGGGCGTGCTGTTCATTCCCGAGGAGGCCCGGCTCTCACACTTGGTCAACCTGCCAGAAGGCGAGGACGTGGGCGCTGCTGTCAATGCCGCCATGCAGGCCATCGAGGACGCCAACCCCGACCTGCGTGGCGTCCTGCCGCGCCAGTACCGGGCGATGGAATCGGCCACACTGATCGAGTTGTTACGCCTTTTCGCCCCGCTGCCCTCCCAGCTCGAGGGTGACGCCTTCGGCCTGATCTACGAGGACTTCCTCTCCAACTTCGCCATGCAGGAAGGCCGGGGCGGCGGTGAGTTCTTCACGCCGCACTCCATCGTCCGCCTGATCGTGGAGATCATCGAGCCCTACCATGGGCGGGTCCTCGACCCGGCCTGCGGCTCGGGCGGCATGTTCGTCCAGTCGGCGCAGTTCGTCGAGCGCCACCGAGGCTCGGCCACCCAGGCGCTGAGCGTCTACGGCATGGAGCAGAAGCGCGAGACAGTGCCGCTGGCCAAGATGAACCTCGCCCTCCACGGCATATCGGGCGACGTGCGTCTGGCCAACTCCTACTACGAGGACCCGCACCGCCTGCAGGGCGCTTTCGACTTCGTGATGGCTAATCCGCCGTTCAATGTGGACGGCATCCGCAAGGCCGACCTGGCCGGCGATCCGCGCTTCCCGTTCGGGCTGCCCAAGCCGGACAACGGCAACTACATCTGGATCCAGCTCTTCTACGCCGCCCTCAACGCCTCGGGCCGGGCGGGATTCGTCATGGCCGCCTCCGCGCCCGACGCCCGCGCCTCCGAGCAGGACATCCGCCGCCAGTTGATCGAGTCCGGCGCGGTCGACGTCATGGTCGCCATCGGCCCGAACTTCTTCTACACGGTCACGCTGCCCGTCACGCTGTGGTTCCTCGACAAGTCCAAGCGCGGCACCGACCGTGAGGACACGGTGTTGTTCATCGACGCCCGCTCCGTCTTCCACCAGATCGACCGTGCCCACCGCGGCTTCCTGCCCGAACAATGCGAGTTCTTGGCCACCATCGTCCGGTTGTACCGAGGCGAGGAGCCGCAAACGGCCAACGGTTCGGACGCTCTGCTGGCAGAGAGTTTCCCGCATGGGCACTATGCGGACATTCCGGGCCTTTGCAAGGTCGCCACACGAGCCGAAATCGAAGCCCAAGGCTGGTCCCTCAACCCTGGCCGCTACACGGGCACTTCGACAGGTGATGACGACCGCGAGGACTTCACTGAGAAGCTCACTGGGCTATATGAAGAGTTCACACAGCTTACCGATGAGGCTGAGAAGCTGAG
>JAIRRT010000016.1 GCA_031255835.1 Bifidobacteriaceae bacterium
TCGACCCAATTCGGAATTTCGAAGGTGAGAGTCCTGAGGTTGTCTTCCGTGATCTCGAGCTTTCCGTCCCCGGTCCCGACGACGAAGGTCTGGCCGTTTGGCGACTCGATTGGCGGAACCTCGATGGCTGGCTCTTCGACGGGCGGGTCGGCTGGCTCGTCTGGTACATCCGGCCCTTCGCTCGGGGGCACCGTCGGCTCACCTGGTCCGGGCGTCCCTCCTCCACTCGGCGGTGCCGTCGGCTCGCCTGGCCCGGGCGTCCCCCCGCCGCTCGGCGGTGCCGTCGGCTCGCCTGGTCCGGGTGTCCCTCCTCCACTCGGCGGTGCCGTCGGCCCACTCGGCCCGCCGCTCGGCGGCCCACTCGGGTCACCCGCACCACCGCTGGGCGGGGCGCTGGGATCAGATGGCAGAGGGGGTAGGTCGGCACACGGATCGTAGGTGGGGGGCGGCATCGGCGGATCCTCTGGAGGTGCAGTGGGTGTGGGCGGTTGCCCACCAGGCTCACCCGGCCCACCCGGCTCACCAGGCACTCCGCCAACCGGCGGCGCCTGCCCCGGCGGCGTGGCCCCACCGCCAACTCCACCCGCGCCACCTGCGCCGACGAGCCGCCCCAGCACCACCCGGACGCTCGAACCGCGCGACTTGCTCCGCCCCACAACAACCAGCCCGATCCGCGCGCCGGCGTCCCGCGCCGTCACCCGGTAGGTCCGCTTGGTGGCCCCGCGGATGTTCCACCCGTCGCGGGTCCACTGGAACTTCAGCTTGGCCCCGCGCGGCGCCCACTTGGTCACCTTCGCCTTGAGGGTCGCCCCGACCGCGGCTCGCCCGCTGATCGCGACCTTGCGCGCCTTGACCGCCTTGGCCTGGGCGGATACCACCCGCGCCACCGAGGTTTGGGTCACTTTGGACCGCCCGGGCGCCTTGACCCGGATGCGCACGGCGAGCTTCTTGCCGGCGTCGGCGGAGCGGATCCGGTAGGTCTTGCCCGTGGCGCCCTTGATCGCCTTGCCGTTGCGCAGCCACTGGTACTTCACCGACGCGCGCGCCGGCACTTTCCCGCGGATCGCCTTGAGTTTTCCGCCCTTGACCAGCGCTCCTGCCACCACCGGCCGCTGCAACCCGAGCGCCTTTGCGCCCACCGACCGCCGAGCCCCCAACACCCCGCCGTCGCCAAACGGTTCGCTCAACCACTCCGCATCCCCCAACTCCACCCCCGCCGATGCCGACCCCTCCAAAGCGCCCACCTCGCCAAGTCCGCTCGGTTCAGCCAAAGAGTTGCCCGACGATGCCGCTCCAACCCCAGCGCCCACCTCCCCCTGGCGAGCCGAATCCCGCGCAACCCCAGCTGGCCGGATTGCTGTACCGACGGCATCGGCGGATGCTGCGGGTGTTGTGCTCGCCACGCGCGTCGCAACCACCGGACCGCTGGCGGTGGTGGAAGCCGCGTTCTCCGCGAACCTAGCTGACCGGGTGGCTGTAGCGACGCCATCGGCCGCGGACTGAACGGTGCCGGCTCCTGCGGCGGGGGTGGCGCACACCGATCCCACGGCGCACAGGGCGCCGGCGGCGATGGTGGCGGCGAGGCGGCGGGTGAACGTGTTGGGCGATGGCTGGGTGGTGGTGCTCATGGTCGACTCTTGGCTCCCTCGGCGGTGACAAATCAGGCGTCGCGGGGCGAGAACGTGCTCACAACGGCCAACGAACACCCCACCCCCGCCCTTCCCACCTTCGGGCTGGTCGGTCGGGGCGTGCCGTGCCGTGAGGGGATCGGTTTGCGGGTGGGGCGGACTACTCGCCGTAGTGGTAGCGGGCTTGGAGGATCATTAGGGCGCCGTTCTCGACTCGGTAGACCAAGCGGTGTTCGTCGTTGATGCGGCGCGACCATGCCTCTATGCAGCGGAGCGGCTCGGGTTTCCCGATGCCCTCGTATGGGTCGCCGTTCGAGATGTCGTCGATCAGACGGTTGACGCGTTTGAGCAGGCCGCGGTCGTTTGCCTGCCAATACGTGTAGTCCTCGAACGCCTGGGGCGCGAAGGTGATGTTCATGCGCTAGTCGCGGTCGAGTTCGACGCCGATTCCCTCGCCCCGGCGCAGAGCCTCGTCCGCGGCCAGCAGCCGACGTGCGTTGGCCGGCGACCGCAGCAAGTAGGCCGTTTCGAGCAGAGCGTCGTAGTCATCCTCGGCCACCAGCACAGCGCTGCCGCGCTTCGATGAGATCCGCACCGCCACGCGGTCAGCGTTGACCTCCTCAATCAACGGAAACAGCCTCTGGCGCGCCTCAGTCGCAGTGATGGTCATCGCCTCTCCAACCTGTCCAGGGTTCCGGTACATGTCTTGTCCCACTATACAACGTGCAGCCTCTAGCGGCAGTGCCGGTGGTATGCCTCGCTTGTGTGCAGGCATGCTTCTGGGTGGTCGGCGGGGTGTATGAGCTGAGCGCAGGGGTCAGGGTGAAGGCGAAGCCGAACACAGCGAAGCCGAACACAGCGAAGCCGAACAACCCCAAGTGCTCAGGACGGGCTGGAACCCCGCAGCTAGGAACCCGTTTTGGGCACTTGCGGTGGTCATCGGACAGCTGTTGCAGTGACCCTCCCGCCGATGGCGTTCAACCTTGGGTGCTCGCGTTGTGGCGCTGGCGTTGGCAAAGGGTTCGATGCCGCTTGCGGCATGCCTTTTGGAGGCGGTCACCGAAACCTTCTGGGGATGATGCGTGTGATCAGGGGTTTCGCGGTGTCGGTGCGTCTGGTGATGGTCCGGTTCTTGAACGTCGAGTGGTGCGGATCCGAGACTTGGGTTC
>JAIRRT010000072.1 GCA_031255835.1 Bifidobacteriaceae bacterium
GAGGCTGGGGCCGTGGCCTGGTCTAGCTCCAAGCCGTCTGTGGTCAAGGTGAACAAGAAGACTGGCCGGATCCTCGGTTTGAAGCGAGGCACAGCCACCATCACTGCGACAACGCTGGCGTCCACACCGGCCGGCAAGGCGATCACAGCCAAGATCAAGGTCACTGTGGTGGCCAAGAAGGTCAAGGCCACAGCGGTCTCGGCAGCCGTGCCGAAGACGTTGGGCGTTGGAGCCTCGAAGAAGCTGTCCGCGAAGGTCCGCCCCGCTAAGGCGACTGGAGCACAGGTGAGGTTCTCCTCGTCCAACTCGGCTGTATTGCGGGTTGATGGTGCCGGTTTGATCACCGGTGTCAGCGCCGGCAAGGCCAAGGTCACAATCAAGGCAGGCGGCAAGACCAAGAGCTACACGGTCACCGTCGGCTAACCGACTAGCCAGTCAGCCAGGCCAGCCGGTCTGGCTGACTGGCTGGAACAAGACCAAGAAAACATGGGCGGTGCCCGAGGCCATTGAAGGCCCCGGGCACCGCCGCTGTTAACGTTCTACCGTGACGCCGGAGTGCTCTGCTGGGCCGGGGCGATCATGTCCATGAAGCGGTCAAACAGATAGCTGGCATCGTGTGTGCCGGCCGCTGCCTCTGGGTGGTATTGCACCGCGAAAGCCGGCCGGTCCAGGCAACGGATCCCCTCAACCACACCGTCGTTGAGGTCTATGTGGGTGACCTCTACCCGGCCGTACCGTCCGCCATCGTGGGGCGCTAGGACTGGACTGCCAACGGGTACATCGACGGCGAACCCGTGGTTGTGGGAGGTGATCTCGACCTTTCCGGTGGCCAGATCCTTCACAGGCTGGTTCAGGCCGCGATGGCCAAACCGCAGCTTGTAGGTGCCAAACCCAAGGGCCCGGCCCAAGATCTGGTTGCCGTAGCAGATGCCGAACAGTGGCAGGCCGGCATCGAGCACCGCGCGGGCCAACTCGACCTCGATAGTGGCAGCAGCCGGATCACCGGGGCCGTTGGAGAAGAACACGCCGTCGGGTTTGAGGTCCGCCACCACCTGGAATGGGGTGTCACGCGGCACCACATGCACCTCGGCGCCGCGTTCAGCTAGACGGTGCGGTGTCATCGCTTTGATGCCCAGATCGACAGCCACCACGGTTGCCCGCTTCGCGCCAATCGGCTTGATGGTCTCGGGCGCTTCGATGGTGACCTCACCGGCCAGATCGGCACCAACCATTGGGGCGGACTGGCGGACCTGTTCCACCAAGTCCTCATGCGGCATCGTCCGTCCGGATTGGTCTTGTAGGGCGGTGCCGGAGAAGATGCCGGCCCGCATGACGCCGGCTTGGCGCAAGTGGCGCACTATGGCCCGGGTGTCAACACCGCAAATCCCGACAATCCCCCACTTGACCAGGTCTTCATCCAGGGAGCCGGTTGCCCGCCAACTGGAGGTGCGCCGCGAGGGATCGCGCGCCACAAACCCGGCCACCCAAATGCGCCGTGACTCGGGGTCTTCATCGTTGACGCCGGTGTTGCCGATGTGTGGCGCGGTCATCACCACGATTTGACGCCGGTAGGACGGGTCGGTGAGGGTCTCTTGATAGCCGGTCATCCCGGTGTTGAAGACGATCTCCCCCATCGTTTGGCCGAGCTTGCCCCACGGCTCGCCTTCATAGACTTTGCCATCCTCCAGGACAAGCAACGCTGAACCGTTCATGGGATCACTTTCCCTTCCTGAACTGTGGGTTTGCCGCGCAGCCATGTCCAAAGCACCTTTCCGGTCAACTCTCGGCCGGCCCACGGCGTGTTGGGTGAGGCGGTCTCCAGTCCGTCCGGTTGGACGGTCCAACGCCTGGCTGGATCGAACAGGGTCAGGTTGGCTGGCTCGCCTGCCGCGATTGGCCTTCCATGGTTTTCCACGCGTCCGATGACGGCCGGCCGGTAGGACATGACGCGCGCCACATCCTCCCAGGTCATCGCGCCGGATTGGACCATCAGCTCGTTCACCACGGCCAGTGCGGTCTCCAACCCCGTCATGCCGAACGCCGCCTGGGCCCACTCGCAGTCCTTGGCTTCTGGCGGGTGGGGGGCATGGTCGGTTGCCACCACGTCGATGGTGCCATCGGCCAACGCTTCACGCACTGCGGTGACGTCATCTGGGGAACGCAGCGGCGGGTTGACTTTGAACCTTGGGTCGTAGCCGCGCACCGATTCATCGGTTAGGGCCAGGTGGTGCGGTGTGACCTCGGCGGTCACGTCGATGCCCCGGTTCTTGGCCCAACGCAGAATCTCAACCGAACCGCGGGTAGAGACATGGCAAACATGCAGGCGGGAGCGGACATGTTCAGCCAGCAGGACATCGCGGGCGATGATCGATTCCTCGGCAACCGCCGGCCATCCGGTCAGCCCCAGACTCGCCGAGACAATCCCTTCATGCATCATCGCGCCCTCGGTGAGCCGCGGCTCTTGGGCGTGTTGCGCCACCACACCATCGAACGTCTTGACGTACTCCAGGGCGCGGCGCATCAGCACCGGATCGGCAACAGGCATGCCGTCATCGGAGAACACCCGGACTTTCGCGGCCGAGCGTGCCATCGCCGCCAACTCAGCCAGCCGCTCCCCACCCAACGCGACCGAAACAGCTCCGACAGGGCGGACGTCGACATATCCAGCGGCCTCACCCAGCCGTAGAACCTGCTCAACAACCCCGGCGGTGTCCTGGACGGGGAATGTGTTGGCCATGGCGTGCACGGCGGTGTATCCGCCGGCTGCCGCTGCCCGCGATCCACTCAGGACGGTCTCGGCATCCTCCCCGCCGGGCTCACGCAAGTGAGTGTGCAGGTCAACCAGGCCAGGCAAAGCCACCAGCCCGGTCCCGTCGATTGTGGTGGTCGCTTCGGGGCCTTCGGTGGGCAGTGGGCCTTTGGCTGTCGGGGTGACCGCCTCGATGGTCTCCCCCACAATCGCAATGTCGCACCTAGTCCCATCGGGCACCTGCACCCCGACGATGACGGTCCTTGTCTGGCTCATCGTTCCTCCTTGCCGGTCAAAGCTAGATAGAGCACGGCCATGCGGACCGCCACACCATTGGCGACCTGTTCGACGATGACTGAACGGACGCCATCGGCGGCGGCAGAGGTGATCTCCAGACCACGGTTCATGGGTCCGGGATGCAGCACTATTGCGGCATCTGCCAGCCTGCCGAGCCGCGGCACGTCCAGGCCGTATTCGCGCTGGTACTCCGCTGGGGACGGGAAATAGCCTCCGCCGGCAGCGCTCATCCGTTCGTGTTGGACCCGCAGCATCATCAGCGCGTCCGGTTTGATCTGGTCTATTGCCTGGTCAAGGTCATATGAGACGGCGCACGGCCAGGTCTCCACCCCGACGGGCAGCAGCGTGGGCGGAGCAACCAACGTCACGTTGGCGCCAAGGGTCTCCAACAGGCGGACATTGGAGCGGGCCACCCGGGAGTGCAGCACGTCCCCGACAATCACCACGCTCAGCCCGGCAAGATCGCCTGTCCCACCGGCCAGATGGTGGCGGATTGTGTAGGCGTCGAGCAGCGCTTGGGTGGGGTGCTCGTGGGTGCCATCGCCTGCGTTGACCACGGCCGCGTTTGTCCAACCGGAGTGGGCTATGCGGTGTGGGGCACCCGAGGCGGCGTGGCGCACAACGATGGCGTCGGTGCCCATGGCTCCGAGGGTCAGGACGGTGTCTTTGAGCGATTCGCCTTTGGAGACCGATGAGCCTTTGGGGGAAAAGTTGATGACATCGGCCGAGAGCCGTTTGGCGGCGGTCTCGAAGGAGATCCGGGTGCGGGTGGAGTCCTCAAAGAACAGGTTGACCACGGTGCGGCCTCGCAGAGGCGGGAGCTTCTTGATCTGGCGGGCCTGGGTGGCGGCCATTGTGGCGGCGGTGTCCAGCACCTCCACAGCGCTGGCGCGGTCCAGGTCAGCGGTGGCCAACAGGTGGCGCAACTGGATCATTGCCGGCTCCCTTCTGCTGGGGCGATTGCGACATCGTCCATCCCGTCCACTTCTTGCAGGCGCACGGTGACGCGTTCAGTGCGGGAGGTTGGCAGGTTCTTGCCTACGTGGTCGGCGCGGATCGGTAGCTCGCGGTGGCCGCGGTCCACCAGGACGGCAAGGCGTACGGTCCGGGGCCGGCCGTAATCGCCCAGGGCGTCCAGTGCGGCCCGCACGGTCCGCCCGGAGTACAGGACGTCATCGACCAGGATGACGGTTGCGTCATCGATGCCGGCTTTGGGCAGGGCGGTTGAGCCGAGGGTGCGCGGGGCCAGGCGGCGTAGATCATCGCGGTACAAGGTGACGTCGAGTTGGCCGCAGCGCTGCTCAGGGTTGAAGGCCGGTTCGATCTCGCCCAGGATTTCGGCTAGGCGCTTGGCCAGGGTGGCGCCGCGGGTTGGGATGCCCAACAGCACAAGGTCTTCAGCGCCGTGGCACTGCTCCAGGATCTCGTGGGCTATGCGCCGCAGTGCCCGGTGCATGTCTTCGCTGGTCAGAACGGTTGTTCCGGCGGTGCCGGGTGGTGGGCTGGTCACCGCTCGCCTCCTTCTCCGCCTCACAGGACGGCAATTAAAGGACTCGCCTTGGGGTTTGGATTCGGGCTAGGGATCGGGTTTGGGCTGGGGGAAGTCTAGTCCGGTTCGGCCGGCTGGCTTGCGGGCGCCATGCCGGACTTCATGGCCGAGATCCTCCCCAGCAGCCCTGAAAGGAAGTCAGCCGATTTGGGGGTCGATAGCTCGCTTGCCATGTCTGCAGCATCGGCCATCGCGACTGGGTCAGGTACGTCATCGGCCCAGACAATCTCGTGTACACCGAGGCGGGCGATGGCGCGGTCCACGGCTGGCATGCGTGCGAGCGGCCAGCCGAGGGAGTAGGTCTCCAATGTCTCATCGATGCTGGTCAGGTTGGCGGCCACACCTGCCACCACCCGGCGGGCATACTCCGTGACGGGGCTTTCGCCTTCCAGACGTTCTGCTGCCAGGCGGGAGATGTCAAGGCGGCGTTGGTCGGCTTCGAACAGCACGTCAAGCGCGCGGCGCCGGCCCCGGGAGCGGGAGGACGCTTTGCGGTTGGTGGGCGGACCGGCCGGCCGGGGCTTGTTGCCGGAGTCGGGTTGAGCCGTCACGCCCCCACGCGGCCCAAATACTCACCGGTCCTGGTGTCCACCTTGATCCGTGTGTCGGGTTCTACAAACAGCGGGACCTGGACAACGAAGCCGGTTTCGACTGTGGCTGGCTTTGTGCCGCCTGTGGAGCGGTCGCCTTGCAGCCCGGGTTCGGTGTAGGTGATCTGCAGGATCACAGCGGCCGGCAGTTCAATGAACAGCGGCTCGGATTCATGCCTGGCTACGGTGGCGCTTTGCCCTTCCAACAGGAAGTTCGCGGCATCGCCTACGGTCGCTGATGGCACTGGGACCTGCTC
Organism: Bifidobacteriaceae bacterium; assembly: GCA_031255835.1. Classification (GTDB taxonomy): domain Bacteria; phylum Actinomycetota; class Actinomycetes; order Actinomycetales; family WQXJ01; genus JAIRRT01. Next base: position 5,443 of record JAIRRT010000072.1, read on the forward strand.
ATAGGTGTCGCCGTCCATGAAGACAAAGTCATCGCCATCGCGATACAGGTACTGCATCTCACGCCTGTCAACTGTGGCGGTCTCCACTTTGACCCCCGCGTTGAAGGTTCGGTCCACCACCTTGCCTGACAGCACGTTCTTCAGCTTTGTCCGGACAAAGGCGCCGCCCTTGCCGGGTTTGACATGTTGGAACTCGACAATCTGCCAAAGATTGCCGTCGAGGTTGAGCACAAGCCCGTTCTTCAGATCATTCGTCGTAGCCACGCGTGGTGTCCCTTGTCTTGTCGATGGAAGCGCGCCCCAGTGTACGCCGCGACCGGATGCGGCGCGGCTACGGAAGCGTAACCAGGGTTTCTGCGGCTAGCATCACCATCGTTTACCTGACCTGCGTCATCGGAGCCCCACAGTGAAGACCTTCACATACCCCGCAGCGGTGCCATTCGACGCCAATTTGACGGTTCCTCGCCTGTTGCGGCGACGTCGAGACTTCGATCCGGCGGCCACCGTAGTCGAGTCCCAGGACGATGCCGGCACTTGGCATCCGATAGACGGCACCGAGTTTGTGAAGCTAATTGAAGCGCTGGGGCGTGGGCTGATCGCGGCCGGCGTGAAGGCCGGGGACTGTGTTGGGCTGCTTGGCAGGACGTCTTGGCAGTGGGCGCACATCGATCTGGCGTGCATGTCGATAGGCGCGGTGACTGTGCCGATCTATGAAACGGCCTCAGCTGAGCAGATCCAGTGGATAGCTCAGGATTCGCGGTTTGAGGTGGTGTTTGTTGAGGGGCCACAACACCGGGCCCACGTTGAGGGCGCCTTGAGCGACTATGACGGTCTGCGGGAGATCTGGACGTACAGCGAGGGCGCCATCGACCAGCTGATGGAGCGCGGCAGTAGCACTCCGGATGAAGAGCTGTCAGCCCGGCAGGACGCGTTGACCGGCGGTGATGTGGCGACCATCATCTACACCTCCGGCACCACGGGCCGGCCCAAGGGTGTCCAGTTGACCCACACGAATCTGTGCAACCCGGCTGTCAACACGGCCATCGCGTTGGCGTTCTTGTGCGGTCCAGGCTCCCGGCTGCTCCAGTTCCTGCCGCTGGCGCACTCTTTTGCGCGCCAGATCAACATGATCGCTTTGGCGTCCCAGGCGGTCATCGGCTACATCCCATCAACCGCGAACCTTGTGGCGGATCTCAATTCCTACAAGCCGACGTTCACCCTGGTGGTGCCACGTGTGGTGGAGAAGATCTACAACAGCGCCGAGCAGGCAGCCGGCGGTGGGTTCCGGCTGAAGCTGTTCCGCCTGGCAGCCAAGGTGGCGATTGTCTACTCCCGTGAGCTGGATACTGTGCGCGGGCCCCGTCTGAGGCGCCGCATCCAGCGGGCCGTTTTCCACCGTCTGGTCTACCGGCGGATCCTGGCCACACTGGGTGGGCACGTGAAGTACTTCGTGTCCGGTGGGGCGCCGCTGGGCGAGCGGCTTGGCCACTTCTTCCGCGGCATCGGCGTGACCATCTACGAGGGTTACGGCCTGACCGAGACAACTGCTCCGACATCGGTCAACCTCCAACAATCAAACAAGATCGGCACCGTAGGCCCGCCTCTGCCGGCCATGTCAGTGGCAGTGGCCGATGACGGTGAGGTCCTCGCCAAGGGGCCACACATCTTCATCGGCTACCTCAACAATCCCGAAGCCACCGCCGAGGCCTTCACCGAGGACGGCTGGTTCCGTACCGGTGACGTAGGTTCCCTGGACGATGACGGCCACATCACCATCACCGGCCGGCGCAAGGAGCTGATTGTCACCGCCGGGGGCAAGAATGTTGCCCCCGCAATTTTGGAGGACCGTCTGCGCGGGCATCCGCTGGTGTCGCAGTGCGTGGTTGTAGGTGACAAGCGTCCGTTTGTTGGTGCGCTGATCACCCTGGACCTGGACATGCTGCCAGGCTGGCTGAAGATGCACGGCAAGTCCGAGCTGACCCACGCCCAAGCGCTGATAGACCCAGACATCCGCGCTTCACTGTCCCGAGCAGTGGAGCGAGCCAACCGAGCAGTCTCCCGCGCCGAATCGATCCGCAAGTTCCGCCTTCTGGACACCGACTTCACCGAAGCCAACGGCTACCTAACCCCCTCAATGAAAGTCAAACGCACCCTAGTACTCCAAGACTTCGCCCAAGAAGTAGAAGCCCTATACAACGGGCCCGGGCGCGCGCGCGGGGGGGGGGGGGGGGGGG
>JAIRRT010000177.1 GCA_031255835.1 Bifidobacteriaceae bacterium
CCGTGGGGATGGGTCTTCGCGAAGCTCCAAGGGGACGCGTGCCACCGGGAAGAGGGACCGGCCACCCGCGTACAACCCTCCATTGTGCCACGCTCGGAGCCCTCCTCGCGTCACGCCCGGTGGTCAGGCGCTCTTGGACGATGGCGGCACGGGGGTTGGCAGCGGGAGCTGGGGGTGGGCGCTGGGGTGAGCTGGGCTCGCGCGCGGGGGCGCACCAGCCCGCAGGCGCCCCGGTAAGGTACCGACCGACCGGAGGCCTGCGCAGGGACGCCGGCGTGAGGAGCGAGACCGTGACAGACCGAGTTGGCGACGTCCCGAAGGTGCTCGCCTTCGGGACATATGACGCCGGCCGGCACCCTCGGATCGCCGTTCTCATCGAGGGGCTGCGCGCCCATGGGGTGGATGTTCGCCAGGTCAACCGGCCCCTGGGGCTGAGCACAGCTGACAGAGTCTCGATGTTGCGCCGGCCATGGCGCGTGGCCATATTGGCGGCGAAGTTGGTCTGGCGATGGGCCGGATTGACCCGCGGCGCTCTGCGCGAGAAGCGCAGCAATCCACCGGATTTCGTGTTGGTCGGATACCTCGGGCATTTCGATGTTTTCCTCGCCCGCCTACTGTTCTCAAAGCCGAGGACAGTCCTGGACCACTTGCTGTTCGCTGGGGACACCGCAGCGGACAGGGGCGAGGGCGGCTGGCGCGTAAGACTGCTGAGGGCGCTGGATGGTGCGGCGACAGCGCAGGCTGGGATCGTCATCGTCGACACTGATGAACACTTGGCGATGCTCAAGGGAGCGGCCAGGCGGCGCGGGGTTGTGGTGCCGGTTGGAGCCACTGGGGCCTGGTTCGCTGCCGCTGTACAGCCCTCTGACCTGGCAGTTCACGCGCTACGGGTGGTGTTCTACGGACTGTTCACTCCCCTCCAAGGTGCGCCGATGATCGCCGAAGGGCTGGCGCGGGCAGCGCACCTGGCCGAGCAGTCTGGCGCACGGATCGAGGTGACGATGGTCGGAACCGGCCAGGACCTCGATGCGGCGCGGCGCGGGCTGGCGGGGGTCCCGCAGGTCAGGTGGATCGACTGGGTGGAGCCGGCCGACCTGCCCAGGCTGGTTGCCGCGCACGATGTCTGCTTGGGGATCATGTCCACAACTCCCAAGGGGCGCCGAGTTGTGCCGAACAAGGTCTATCAGGGGCTGGCGGCCGGATGCGTTGTGGTCACCGCCAACACCCCGGCTCAGGCCAGGACGCTCGGCAAGCACCTGCGGATGGTCGAGGCCGGCAACGCGGAGGCGCTTGGCCGTGAACTCGCGAAACTCACTGACCAAGCCCAGCTCAGCAAGGCCCGGGAACAGGCCGCTGGCGGGCGGGAGCTGGTGCGTCCGCAGCGCATAGTCGCACCTCTGCTTCAGGCGATGGGCATCAAGAGCGAGGATCGCGGAGGCGAGCGGTGACGGGGATGCTCAAGCGCCTGGGCGCGGTGGTGCGCTCACCGGTCACGCGGTGGGCGTTCCTTGCCGCCGCGATAGGCCTTGCCATCTGGGGTGTTGCCGCGTCCTGGGACCAGGTGACGCAGGCTTGGGCGCGGCTCTCGCCGTTGGCGCTGGCCGGAGCGGCGGTTGTGTCCGTGGCGAGCGCGTGCTTCATGGGGCTTGCTTGGCGGGCGGTGTTGACCGATCTGGGGTCACGCTTGCCGCTCGGCGTGGCGACCTCGGTGTTCGGGCTGAGCCAGTTGGGCAAGTATCTGCCCGGCGGGGTCTGGAACGTGGTGGCAGCCGCCGAGCTTGGAGCCGATCACCGCATCCCGCGGTGGCGGTCAGTTGGCGCGATGGCGCTGGCGGTTTCCGTCTCCCTGGCCACCGGGGTTGCGGCCGGGGCGCTGGCCATTGTCCAGACCGGGCCGAGCCGCCTTGGCGCGTGGAGCTGGGCCCTGTTGGCCGGTCCGTTGGCGCTTGGTCTCATGGCGCCGCCGGTGCTGAATCGCCTAGTCACCTGGGCGCTGCGCATTGTTCATGCGCCCGGCATTGAGCGGGGGGTTTCCTGGCGCGGGCTGGGTGTTGCGGCCGGATGGTCATGCGCGGGGTGGGCCGCTGCCGGTCTGGGCGTGTGGCTGCTGGCAACCGGCATGGGCCTCGAGGCGACCGCCGGCACGCTCAGCCTTTCCGTCGGTGCCTACGCACTGGCCTGGGTGGTCGGGTTCCTGGTGGTTGTCGCGCCGGCAGGCGTCGGTGCCCGCGAGGGCGTGCTGCTGGCGCTGTTTTCCGGCGTCATGCCCGCTGGTCAAGTCCTGGTTGTGGTCCTGATGAGCCGCATCCTCCTGACCGCAGCTGACCTCCTGCTAGCAGGGTTGGGAGGCTGGCTGGCCGCCCGCAGGCGCCGCGGGGTTGCTAGGAGCGCTTGAACAGGCCGCTAATACTGGTTGGGAGTTCCAAAGACGGCGCGTCGCCCTGCCCTGCCCCCACCTTTCCGAACACCGACCCCTTAGCAGGCTTCCCCGCCGATGGCGCAGCAGCCCTCTCAGCGGCGGCTCGCTCCTCCGCGGCCCGCTTCGCCGGGTTGCCCGAGCGAGATTTCTTGCCTCGCTGCGGCGCTTGCGTGCGGCCCTTGGACTTCTTTCCGCCCATCCCCGGCACAGGCATCCGCCCACTCGACATCTGCCGCATCATCAAGGTGGCCTGGTCAAACCGCTGCACAAGCTGGTTGACCTCGGTGACGGTTGTGCCTGATCCCCGCGCTATCCGCGAGCGCCGCGAACCGTTGAGAGTCTTCGGGTTGGCGCGCTCAGATGGGGTCATGGAACGGATGATCGCCTCGATCCGGTTGACCTCGCCATCGTCCAGGGCGTCCAACTGGTCGCGGTACTGGGCGGCGCCCGGCATCATCCCGACCAGCTTGCGCATGGAGCCGAGCTTGCGCACCTGCTGAAGTTGGGCCAGGAAGTCATCGAGCGTGAAGGTGCCCTCACCGCTCAACTTGGCTGCGGCATCGGCGGCCTGTTCTGCATCGAAAACCCGCTGGGCCTGCTCAATCAGGGTGAGGACATCGCCCAGGTCGAGGATCCGCGAGGCCATCCTGTCGGGGTGGAAACGCTCAAAGTCCTCGACCTTCTCCCCCGTCGAGGCGAACAGGATGGGCCGGCCCGTGACCGAGGAGACGGACAGCGCCGCGCCGCCGCGGGCATCGCCATCGAGCTTGGACAGGACAACACCGGTGAACCCGACGCCCTCCAGGAAGGCGCTTGCCGTGCTCACGGCGTCCTGCCCAATCATCGCGTCGATGACAAACAGGATCTCGTCCGGGGAGGTGGCCTGGCGGATATCTGCGGCCTGGCGCATGAGCCCGTCATCGATGCCGAGCCTGCCGGCGGTGTCGATGATGACCGCGTCATAGCCCTGTTCGGTTGCCTGCGCCACGCCGCGCCGCGCCACATCCACTGGATCGCCGATGCCGTCCCCCGGCTCCGGCGCGAACACGTCCACGCCTGCACCCTGGCCGACAATTTGCAGCTGCTTCACGGCGCCGGGACGCTGCAAATCAGCCGCCACCAGGAGCGATGTGAGGCCCTGCTCGCTGAGCCAGTGCCCCAGTTTGCCGGCCAATGTCGTCTTGCCGGACCCTTGCAGCCCGGCTAGGAGGATGACTGTGGGCGGATGGGCGGCGCGGGCCAACTCCCGCGATTCCCCGCCAAGGATCTCCACCAGTTCCTCGTGGACAATCTGGACAACCTGCTGGGCCGGGTTGAGCGCCTCAGATACCTCGCTGCCAAGCGCCCTCTCGCGGACGCGACCGGTGAACTCCCGCACCACAGGCACAGCAACATCGGCATCAAGCAGAGCCCGGCGGATCTCCCGAACAGTCCCATCGACCTCCGCCGGCCCCAACCGCCCCCTGCCCCGCAGTGACTTGAACGTCGAAGCCAGCCGATCCGCCAACGAGTTGAACACCCCGCAAGGCTAGCAACCCCACCCCCGCGCCCCGTTCCGCGACCGCGAATCCGCCCCCACCCCCCAATCAAGCCACGACCGTCAGGCCGCGCCCCTGCCCAGCGACCACCCAGCGACCTCAACTGCCCAAAACACCACCTCACCCGGATGCCCTTCCCCCGTTTAGAGCACTTCCGGTCGCCCCACCCACACCGGCACCCGCCCCCTGAGCTGGAACCCGCCCCCGTCGCCCCGCCGATGGCGACCCCAAGTGCTCCATCCACCTCCCCACCAGCCTGTAGATCACCAGTTTTGAGCACTTCCGGTCGTCGCCCTCACCCGTCCGCCGATGGCGTTCAAACGTGGGGTGTTCGTGTTGTAGCGCGGGCGTTGGGTAGGGGGTTCGATGCCGCTGGCGGCATGCCTTTCGAAGGCGGTCACCGAGTTCTTCTGGGGATGATGCGTGTGGTCAGGGGGTTCGTGATGTCGGTGGGTTTGGTGGTGGTCGGGTTCCTGGACGTCGAGTGGTTTGGATCCGAGATGCTGCTGCGGACTAGGAGGTGTGCGGGTGTGTCTCCCCCAACCTCACCTCCCAGCCGTGGTTGGCCCGGTCGGAGGTGCTTAACTGACCAATTGAGCCTCCTCCCTCGCCAATTGGTCACTTAAGCACATCCACCCGGACGGGGCTGAGCACGAGAGGGCAGACGAACGGCCCGGTCGGAGGTGCTTAACTGACCAATTGAGCCGCCT
>JAIRRT010000180.1 GCA_031255835.1 Bifidobacteriaceae bacterium
TGTGCTTAAGTGACCAATTGGCGAGCGTGGCGGCTCAATTGGTCAGTTAAGCACCTCCGACCAAGCCGCCCACACACCCTGTCGTGCTCAGCCCCATCGAGGTGGATGTGCTTAAGTGACCAATTGGCGAGCCAGGCGGCTCAATTGGTCAGTTAAGCACCTCCGACGGGGCCGTTCGCCTGCTGTCTTGTGCTCAGCCCCGTCGGGGCGGATGTGCTTAAGTGACCAATTGGCTAGCCAGGCGGCTCAATTGGTCAGTTAAGCACCCCCGACCAGGCCGCCCACACACTGGATGGTGAGGTTGAGGGAGACACACCCGAACACCTCCTTGTCCGCAGCCAGGTCTGGGATCCGAACCACTCGACGTCCGGGAACCGGACCACCATCAAACCCACCGACATCACGAACCCCCGGACCACACGCATCATCCCCAGAAGAATTCGGTGACCGCCTCCAAAAGGCATGCCGCCAGCGGCATCGACCCCCTACCCAACGCACGCGTCACAACACGAACACCCAACCCTTGAACGCCATCGGCGGGAGGGTCACTGCGACACTCACTGCGGCAGTTGCGGTCGCGAGCCGGGGCAGGTGGGGGCTCGACCCCCGAAAGGGGGTTCCGCAGGTGGGGGTGCAGGTGGGGGGCCTGGGCGGGGGGGTTATAGGGGGAGGAGCATTCTGGTGTTGCCTAGGGTGTTGGGTTTTACTCGGGCTAGGTCTAGGAACTCGGCTACGCCGTCGTCGTGGGATTGGAGGAGTTCGGCGTAGACCTCTTGGGTTACGGGGGTGCCGACAATGGGGTGGAAGCCGTGACGGCGGAAGAAATCGACCTCGAAGGTTAGGCAGAACACGCGCGCCAGGCCCAGGTGCCGGGCGTTTTCGATCAGTTGGTCCAGGATTCGGTGTCCGATGCCGGCCCGCAAGTACTCCGGCATGACCGCCAGAGTGCGCACCTCGGCTAAGTCGGCCCACATGACGTGCAGGGCGCCGCACCCGACTATCTGCTCGGCCAACTCGGCCACAACGAATTCTTGGACCGACTCGTAGTAGGCCACTGTCGGGCGCGCCACAATGAACCGCTGGTCCACATAGGGCGCGGTCAGGCGGCGTATTTGGGCGATGTCGGCCGGCCGGGCCGGCCGAATCTGCACCCCGGCGGATTCATCCAAGCTGTGTCAGTCCGCCTACTCAGCCAGCTCGGCAACGATCTCGGCTGTATGGGACGTGCCAATCCGGCTCGCCCCAGCGTTGATCATCGCGCTGGCCTCAGCCAACGTGGTGATCCCACCCGATGCCTTAACGCCCAGGCGCCCGCGGACCGTCCGGGCAATCAGATCTACCGCATGAACTGTGGCGCCGCCGGCCGGGTGGAACCCAGTAGAAGTCTTGATCCAGTTGGCGCCGGCGTCCTCAGCCGCCCAGCAGGCCGCCACGATCTGCGCATCGGTCAAAGCGGCCGATTCGATGATCACCTTCAGCACAATGCCCTCGGGCAAAGCCGCCCGCACCGCAGCGATTTCCGCGCTGACCAGCGACCACTCGGCAGCCTTGGCGCGGCCAAGGTTCATTGCCATGTCAACTTCATGAGCGCCATCGGCGGCGGCACGGGCTGCCTCAGCAGCCTTGATTTCGGGATAGTGGGCGCCGGAGGGGAACCCGACCACGGTGACCACCGTCTGTCCCTGGGCATCCAGCGGCAAGAACGATGGCGCCACACACACCCCATGTACTCCCAGCTCAAGGCCCTGGGCTACCAGCCTGTCAACATCTGACCAGGTAGCTTCAGGCTTCAACGCCGTGTGGTCGATCAATTGCGCCAACTCGCGGCGGTTCACGGGGTACCTCCTTGTATGGGCCTGCCTCGTGTATCGGCTTGCCTCGGGCTCGGTCTGCATCAGGTACGGGGCAACGCCAGCAGGATACCCGCTGACGGGCTGGGCGTACCCAGTGATTAAGTCCCAACCTGTGCGCGGTTACGCCGGCGGGCTGGGTAGCGAATCTATGGGTGGCAGATCCTCATCGGCCACTGGGCCATCGCCCACAGCCACGCGGACCGGCTCGTTTGACGTGGTGGTGAACGTGAACTCACCCAACAGGCCTTCGCCTTGGGCGTCGATCTCAATGTTCTCGCCCGTTTTGATCTCGCCAAACAGGATTTTCTCTGAGAGCTGATCCTCGATCTCGCGCTGGATGGCCCGGCGCAATGGGCGGGCACCGAGCACGGGGTCATAGCCCCGCTCAGCCAAAAGCTCTTTGGCAGCGTCGGTCAGCTTGATGGTCATGCCCTGATCGGCCAGGCGCACGGCCAGTTTGTCGATCATCAGATCGACAATCTGGACAATCTGGGCTTGGGTCAGCTGCGGGAACACGATCGTATCGTCCACGCGGTTGAGGAACTCAGGGCGGAAGTGCTGCTTCAGCTCATCGTTTACCTTGTTCTTCATCCGCTCGTAGTCTGTTGCAAGCTCGCCGCCGGCCTGGAAACCGGTCATGACGCCCTTGGCGATGTCGCGTGTGCCGAGGTTGGTGGTCATGATGATGACGGTGTTCTTGAAATCGACCGTCCGGCCCTGGGCGTCGGTCAACCTGCCGTCTTCCAGGATCTGCAACAGCGAATTGAAGATGTCGGCGTGAGCCTTTTCCACCTCATCGAACAACACAACCGAGAACGGCCGGCGCCGCACCTTCTCCGTCAGCTGGCCGCCCTCTTCATACCCGACATATCCGGGCGGAGAACCAAACAGACGCGAAACCGTGTGACGCTCAGAGAACTCGGACATGTCCAGCTGAATCAGGGCTTCCTCATCGCCAAACAAGAACTCAGCCAACGCCTTGGCCAACTCGGTTTTGCCAACACCCGTAGGCCCAGCAAAGATGAACGATCCACCAGGCCGCTTCGGGTCCTTCAGGCCAGCGCGCGTACGGCGAATGGCCTGGGACAGCGCTTTGATCGCCTCTTCTTGGCCAACAACCCGCTTGTGCAGCTCGGTCTCCATGTGGAGCAGCCGGGAGGACTCCTCCTCGGTCAGTTTGACCACGGGGATGCCGGTTGACATGGCCAGCACCTCAGCGATCAGTTCCTCATCGACTTGGGAAACCATGTCGAGGTCACCGGACCGCCAGCGCTTCTCCTTTTCCGCCCTGGACTCGACCAGCCGCTTCTCCGTGTCGCGCAGACCAGCAGCCTTTTCGAAGTCCTGCTCGTCTATAGCCGATTCCTTGTCACGCCGTGCCGACGCGATCTGCTCATCGAGTTCACGCAATTCCGGCGGAGCTGTCATACGGCGAATCCGCAACCGGGCACCCGCCTCATCAATCAGGTCAATCGCCTTATCCGGCAGATACCTGTCATTGACATACCGGTCCGCCAGGTTAGCTGCCGCCACCAACGCAGAGTCAGTGATGGACACCCGATGGTGGGCCTCATACCTGTCCCGCAGTCCGCGCAGAATGTCGATGGTGTGGGCCAACGTAGGCTCGGCCACCTGAATCGGCTGGAAACGCCGCTCCAAAGCCGGATCCTTCTCAACATACTTGCGGTACTCATCCAGCGTTGTGGCACCCACAGTTTGCAGTTCACCACGGGCAAGCATCGGCTTGAGAATCGAGGCGGCGTCAATCGCGCCTTCCGCTGCGCCTGCCCCAACCAAAGTGTGGATCTCATCGATGAACAAGATGATGTCACCGCGTGTGCGGATCTCCTTGAGGACCTTCTTCAAGCGCTCCTCAAAATCCCCGCGATAGCGTGAGCCCGCCACCAGCGACCCCAAATCGAGGGTGTAAAGCTGCTTGTCTTTCAGGGTTTCCGGCACGTCACCGCGCACGATGTCCTGCGCCAGCCCCTCCACCACCGCCGTCTTGCCAACCCCAGGCTCACCAATCAGAACTGGATTGTTCTTGGTCCGCCGGGACAGAACCTGCATCACCCGCTCAATTTCTTTCTCGCGCCCGATGACGGGATCGAGTTTGCCTTCCCGTGCAGCCTGCGTGAGGTTGCGGCCATATTGGTCCAGCACCGCAGAACCAGCTGGCGTCTGCTCGCTGGAACCGCCCACCGAGACCTGATCCTTGCCCTGATAGCCGGACAGCAGCTCGATGACCTGCTGGCGCACCCGAGCCAGGTCAGCGCCCAGCTTGGCCAACACCTGGGCGGCAACGCCCTCGCCTTCACGGATCAGCCCAAGCAGGATGTGCTCGGTGCCGATGTAGTTGTGTCCAAGCTGGAGGGCTTCACGCAGCGTCAACTCCAGCACCCGCTTGGCCCTGGGCGTGAACGGGATGTGGCTACCCGAAGGCGCCTGCTGTCCCTCACCCATGACGTCTTGCACCTGAGACCGCACGGCCTCCAAGGTGACGTTCATCGACTCCAGCGCTTTAGCCGCGACACCCTCGCCCTCATGAATCAGCCCGAGCAGGATGTGCTCGGTGCCGAGATAGTTGTGATTGAGCAGCCGCGCCTCCTCTTGGGCCAGCACAATCACGCGGCGGGCGCGGTCAGTGAAGCGTTCAAACATTCAGTATCTCTCTCCCCACCCGGTGACGATCCGCTGAACAGGGCGCCCAGCGGGGCGCAACATCACCGTTCCATCCATGGTAGCGATTGACCGCACCTGTTTGTTCCGCTGTTCGCTGGCGGGAAGAGCCCCTGACCCACATCAGTCGATGTCAACCACCAGCGTGACTGGTCCATCGTTTGTCAAAGTGACGGCCATCTCAGCACCAAACACCCCTTGCCCCACGCTCAGGCCACGCTCCTTGAGCAGCGTAACCACCCGCTCCACCAGCGGTTCGGCAACCGGACCCGGAGCGGCAGCGTTCCAGGTGGGACGCCGTCCCTTGCGTGCCTGGCCATACAACGTGAACTGTGAGACGACGATGACGGGCGCGGCGGCATCCTCCAGGGAACGTTCACTTCGAAGCAGGCGCAGTTGGGCGATTTTACGGGCCATGGTGGCGGCCTGCTCCTCGCCATCGGTGTGGGTCACCCCCAACAAAACCACGAAACCTTCACCATCAAACTGGGCGGTCACCTGGCCATCTACAACCACCTGGGCGCCGGCAGCGCGCTGAATGACCGCTCGCATCTGGTCTCACCATCCCGCTGGGGGCTGCGGCGGGCTGCTTTGGCCCCGCACGGCTGGCCGCACGTCCGCCAGGTAGACAATGGCCACCACAATCGCCCCAATCGAGGCGATTCCTCCCAGCCCCGGCAGCCCAGGTCCAGGCAAAACGAAGACGAGTCCGATGCCGAACGCAACTGCCGTAAGCGTCACCCAGGCCGCTTTGGTCGCCTTTCCGGCCACCTTGAACGCGTGGGAGGGGCGGATGATGGCGTCGATCATGGCCCAGCCTTCGAAGCCGGCCGCAATCAAACCCAGCACCATCGCCAGAAAAGTCCCCAGGACGAGCATCCGCCGATCCTACCGCCGCACCCCGGCCGGGCGTGCGTGGGCGCAGCGTACGCTCACTGCCGGCGTGCGGCACGGTCACCAACGGGCCGGGTGGATCGCAGAAAACTGGTGGGGCTGGCAGGGTCCATTGTCAGGGGGAAGCGCTAAACTCGGCGGATCGCGGACCGGCTTGGCCTGGGTTTGCACTTTGGGCCAAGGAGGGCCGTTTGCCCGCGCCTAGCGCTCATCGAACAGTTGACGGACCATGCCTCAATGGTGGGGCGTGAACTCTCGGCGTCCGTTGGGTGCCGTGGCCGGTCGAAGTCGACCGTGCCTCGTAGGGCCGCTACAACTTTCGAAAGGAAGATTGATGTTCCAACTTGCTACATCGTCGCGGCATCGCCGTTTGACGTCTCTGATTGCCGCTGGTGTTGTTGCGGCGTTCGGAGCCGCCGGCCTGCAAGCCGCCCCATTTGATCCCCCAGCCCAAGCCGCCGGGCCGCCGGCCTACCAGGACGCCAGCTTGCCGTTCGAGGTTCGCGCGGCAGATCTGGTCTCCCGCATGACTCTGCCGGAAAAGGCTGAGCAACTGCGGGCCACCAACCCGAACTTCGGTGGCCAGGCACCCGCCATCGGCCGCTTGGGCGTGCGGGCCTACTCCTACTGGAACGAGGCACTGCATGGTGTTGCCCGGGCCGGCGGGACGGCTCCGTCCACACCAGCCGGCTACGCACACCAAGTCGGTGAGGCGACCGAGTTCCCAACCGGTCTTGGTCTTGCCGCCTCTTGGAACCGCGAGCTGGTTGGCGAGATGGCGAAGGCCACCTCAGATGAGGCGCGCGGCTACTACGAGGACCCCCTGAATGAGACACCTCCAGATGGTTGGTCCGACCGTTGGGGTCTGACCTACTGGTCACCCACCATCAACCTGCACCGCGACCCCAGGTGGGGCCGGGCTGAGGAGACCTATGGTGAGGATCCCTATCTCACAGGGCAGATCGGCGGACAGTTTGTGGCCGGCATGCAGGGCAACCTCGAGGATTCTCAGGGCTACCTGAAGTCCGTCACCACGCCAAAGCACTTCTTGGCCAACAACTCCGAGAATGACCGCCACTCCGGCTCGGCCAACCTGACCGAGCCAGAAATGCGCGAGTACTACACCGCAGCGTTCAACACGCTGATGTCCGATTACGGCGCAGCCTCCACAATGACCGCGTACAACTCGGTCAACGGTGTGCCACAGTCAGCCAACTTCTACGCACTGGAGACCCTGGCCCGCAGGACCTGGGGCTTTGACGGGTTTGTGACCTCGGACTGCGGCGCCATCGATGACGTGACCGATCCCCACACCCCCAACATGAATGACGGCCACGCTTGGGCACCAGCCATCCTGGGACGCGAGGCAACGCGGCCAGAGGGCACTGCCTGGTCGCTCAAGGCCGGCACCGACGTTGACTGCACCGGCGGGCAATACTCCGCCAACCTGATCCCAGCCATCCAGCTGGGTCTGCTGACTGAGAACGACGTAAACGTCAACTTGACCAGGGCTTTCACTGTGCGCATGCGTCTGGGCGAGTTCGATGCGTCCACGCCGTGGAGCTCGTTCACAATCGACAACCAGATCTCGACCGCCGCCCACCGGGCATCCGCCAAGAAGGCCTCGGGTGAGGCCGTTGTCATGCTGAAGAACGACGGCAACCTGTTGCCGTTCGCCTCCACCGTCGATGACGTTGTGGTGCTTGGTGAGTTCGCTGGTTCAGCTCCGGTTCACGGCGACTACTCCCCGACGTTTGTGCCGCCGGATCTGGCGAGCCAGAACGTCAAGGCCGCCCTTGAGGACCGCCTAGGCGCAGCCCATGTCAAGCACGACGCAGCGACTGTAGTGCCCAGCCGTCCCGGCATCGGTGTCATCACGTTCTGGGACGCCACCGGTAATACGGACCTGGGCAAGGTGTACCCGCACGATCTTGTCAACACTACGAACCCGCAGTACTCCAACTATGCGCCAAACATCTTTGACGGCACCGGTTGGGGCTTCCCAGGGGTCTTCTTCTCTGACCGGTTCGATGCGACTGGACAGGACTTGCAGGGATGGGTCGAGTTCAACATCCCAGTGCCTGCTAATGCCGTGAAGGTTTCGCTGGAGCAGTTCGGCGGGCCGCCTACGCCTGGCGGCAAGTTCGTCATTTCTTCTGTTACTGGCGCTGGGCCGGGCGCAGTTCTGGCTCCCGTTGCTGAGATCACTCAGGACCCCAACGGCAGCTCGGCTGGCGGCTGGTTCCCAGCCCCGGTGCAGACAGGCAAGATCGACCTGCAGGACACCACCATCGCCGGCACAACACCACGCCTGCGGATCGCCTACGTCAACACCTCGAATGTCGGCTCCAAGGTGGGAGCCGGTGCAGCCGGTGACGCCCAGCTCAAGGCCTCGGTCGCGGCGGCTGACGCCGTCGTGGTCTACGTCGGCACCAGGGAGAGCGATTCGGCTGAAGAGCAGGACCGCGCGTCCATCGCACTGCCGCGCTACCAGGCCGAAGTTGCCGCTGACGCATGCGCACTCAACCCGAACACCGTTGTCTACATCCAGGCTGTTGGCGAAGTAGACATCCGGCCGTTCAAGGACGCATGCAAGGCGATCTTGTGGTCCACCTACAACGGCCAGTTCCAGGGCGATACCGTCCCCGACATTCTGTGGGGAGATATCAACCCGTCTGGCAAGCTGCCGTTCACCTATTACGAGGACCCGATCCGGGACCTGCAGGCCACCACCGACTACACCATGACGCCCACGGATGGGCGGCTTGGGCGGACCTACCAGTACTTCACTGGCCCGGTCCAGTACCCGTTCGGCTATGGCCTTTCCTACTCGACGTTCACGTTTGCCAACATGGCTGTCTCCAAGTCAGCTGTCACGCCGAATGACACCATCAACGTGTCTGTCGACGTAACCAACACCTCCGCGGTGGCTGGCAAGGAAGTTGTCGAGCTGTATGTGATCTCGCCAAATGCTGCCTCGGCGCTGCGGCCAGACAAGCAGCTCAAGGGCTTCGAGAAGGTAGAGATTGCCGCTGGCGCCACAAAGAGCGTTTCGATTGAACTCGACATCGCTGACCTGTGGTTCTGGGATGAGGCAGGATCACGCCGCACCTATGACGCCGGCCAGTGGACCGTTCTGGTTGGCCCGTCCAGCGCCACTGATGCTGGCCTGACCAAGCCGATCACGCTGTCTGGCACGCTCGCTCCGGCGCTCGATGTTGTGGCCGCGGTGCCTGATGGCACGGTGCTGAACACCCGCACACCAAACAACGCCATCCACGCCAACCTCTCGGCCACCCGCACCGACCAGTCGTTCTATGACATGTCCAAGGTCAAGGTTGCCTACACCTCCTCCAACCCAGCTGTGGCCAAGGTTGATCAGACCGGCGCCGTCAAGGCTGTTGGCGCAGGTGTTGCCCAGATCACGGCAGCGGTCACCGCTGATGGCAAGACCAAGGCAGACACCTTCCCGGTTGTCGTCTATGACGGCACCTTCGTGTCCGATGACGGCGCAGTGCTGTTCGATCATTCCGTCGCCTTTGCCGATCAGACCGTGTCGCTCGATGACGCTTTGGCCGGTGTGGCAATGGGCGCCGAACTGGTTCCCGCCGCCTGGGGATCGAACGTCGTTTACTCCATCGCCCCGATGGATGTGAACACCGCCGGTGCATCAGTCACCAAAGGTGGCGAGCTGACAGCCTCCAAGCCCGGCACTGTCCGGGTCACGGCTGTGGCGTCGCGTGACGGCAAGTACTACTCCTCCACGGCCACGGTGACTGTCACCAAGGCCGCCGCCGCCAGCCCAGAGGTGGACGCCGCTCTCGACGCAGCCAAGGAAGCTGTTGCAGCAGCCAAGGAAGCTGCGGACGCTGCCAAGAAGGCCGCAGAGGAAGCCGCCAAGAAGGGCGCCGCTGGAGACCCGGCCCAAGCCCAAGCCGCGCTATCAACCCTGGTAGCAACGATGGCCGCCCTCGAGCCTGCTGCCTACTCGGCGGCATCGTGGGATGCGGTCAGCAAGGCTATTGACGCTGCCAAGGCGGTTTTGGCTAACCCGGCCGCCACTCCGGAGCAGATCAGCGCCGCCATTCAGGCGTTGGCCTCGTCTGTTGGCGGACTGGTCAAGGCTGCACCGGTGACGTTCGACAGGGTCAAGGCTGCACAGGCCTCGGTCACTCTGGTCAAGGGCAAGGCGATCAAGCTGGCTGCCAAGGCCTACCAGAGCGATGGCAGCACAGCCGCCATCAAGTGGTCCTCGTCCAAGAAGGCTGTCGCCGCGGTGTCCGCCACTGGACGGATTGTGGCCAAGAAGGCCGGCACAGCCAAGATCAAGGCCACCTCTGGCGGAAAGTCGGCCACCATCACGGTCCGGGTTGTCGCCAAGAAGCCGGCCAAGTCCGCTGTGACCTCGGTCAGCGCCAGCGTCCCGGCATCCGTGAAGGTCGGCGCAACCGCCTACGTCACGGCAAGCTACAAGCCAGCCAAGGCGGTCTCGGCCAAGGTGAGCTACAGCTCATCGGCGCCGGCGATTGTCTCGGTCGATTCGACCGGCCGGCTTGTTGGCCTAGCAGAAGGCACAGCCAAGATCACAGTCAAGGCTGGATCGAAGTCCAAGGCCTACACCGTGACGGTAGCCAAGGGCTGATGCCTCAGCTGGGCAAAGAACATCGCCCTAACCAGTAGGTGAGTCCCACCAGGGCTTACCTCCGCCGAGGGGCCGGATCGCAAACGCGGACCGGCCCCTCGGTCGCGTCTAGGTGGGTGCTAGGTCTAGGGCGGCGGCCGGGTCGCTTGGTGCCAGGTGGGCGACTGGGCGCCGACATGCCCCTGGGCGCCTGCTCGGCTCTAGAGCGCCTGCTAGCCCTTGATGCGGGGTAGGCGCGCGGCCATGTATGAGCCCAGCTCGTTGCCAAAGGCAGCGATGTCCCAGGCCCAGAGCAGATCACCCTCGACAATCCCGTACATCCGCCGCCCGGCCGCGACCTCGGCGGCGCTCGAGGTGCGCGCAATGACATCGGACGCAACAGTCAAACGGGCGCCGTTGACCTCGCCCACATAGACCGTGACGTAACCGGCGGCATCGGCGATGACAAACTCCACCGCGAACGGCGGGTCAAGCTGCTGGTCAGGGGTGGGAGTGATGCGCCAATAGCCGGTCTCGGAGTGCCATTCCGCACCCACCTCACCCGAATCATCGACCAGCCACGTGGTTGCGCGGTAGGCCAGATACGGCCCCCCGCCCTGCTCAATGGTCACTTCCTGCACGATGCCGGACTGATCGATCCCGGGGTATCCCACCGAGCCGTGGCCGCGCCATCGTCCAACGAACCCGGCAAGCGGGTACAGCTCTGGTGGAAGATCGCCAGCCAACTCGAAAAACTGACCGTCGGAAGGTGCCTGACTCATCTCGCCAGCCTAGCCGCGGCGCGCCCGCGTGCGTGCGGGGCGGCGGGGTCCGGGTCACTGGGGCGGCGCGGGCGGCGCGTGTGCTGGTGCGCCACCGGCCCGCGGGTCAATGCGCCCGCCCGCGTGCGTGGGGCCCGCGCCCTCAGGTCAGTGGAACGCCAGCGCTAGCACCCAGGCGATTGGGCCGATGGTGGCGACGGGCAGGGTCAGGCGGGCCAGGTCGGATAGGGAGAACCCGGAATCGACCCGGCGCCATGCGCGCAGCACCAGCACACCCACCGCACCGGCGCCGACGCAGGTCGGCACCACCCACGCATCGGGCTGGCTCAGCGCCACGGGCAGCCACATCGACAACCCGACCAGCAAAACGAGCCCGGTTGTCATGGCGCTGATCGATTCGACCAGCCCGTCGCGAGCGCCGCCGCGCGCAATCTCCCGGACAAAAGCAACCGGCACGCACAAGGCGAGAATTGCCGCCAATGGCCATGATCCGGCATCGTGCACGTGGGTTGTGGCTAGGACGTATGCGGCGCCGGCTACCAACAAAACCACCAGCGCAGAGGCAGGCGAGGGGATGTTGGCCAGGCGCACCCAGCCCACCGCAAAACACGCCATCAGCACGCTGACCAGGCAAATCATCACGCCGATGGGCCATTGGTGGATGATCGCCAAGGCGGGGACCGGGCACAGAAGGGCGGCGCCGGCGGTGCGCCACCAACTGGCCATGGTCAGATCCCTCCTCGCCCGGCGTCAGTGTCCGAATCCCGCCACTATCCCATGAACCGCCCCCCGCGCAGCCCACCCGCGCAGCGAAGCCGGCCGGACAGCGGGTACCGTAGTCGCTGCCACAGGCGAATGGCGGCACCAGTGAGGAGGACGCGATGGCAGAACTCCTTCTGCTCACTCCCGAACCTGGCACATTGGCGACCGTCCTGCCGGCCCTGGATTTCCTGCCACACCACGTCAACGTTTTGCCGCTTGATCCGTCCGTTCTGGTTGATGCCCCCGCCGCCGATGCCGTACTACTCGATGCTCGACGTGACCTTAGTGGGGCGCGCGCCACTGCGCGGCTGCTGCATTCGACGGGGCTGACTGCGCCGCTGCTGCTGGTTGTGACTGAGGGCGGGCTGACCGCCATCAACTCCGAGTGGGGTGCGCGCGATTTTCTGCTGGCCAACGCCAGCCCGGCGGAGGTGGAGGCGCGGATTCGGCTGGCGCTTTCGGCTACTCCTGAGGTGGCGGAGGAGGCTGACGCGGAGGAGATTTCCAACGGTGATCTGTTCATCGATCCGGTTGCATACACGGCCAGGCTGCGGCGGCGGCATCTGGACCTGACGTACAAGGAGTTTGAGCTGCTGCGCTATTTGGCTCAGCATCCCGGGCGTGTGTTCACCCGCACTCAGCTGCTGCAAGAGGTTTGGGGCTATGACTACTACGGCGGCACCCGGACCATAGATGTGCACGTCAGGCGGCTGCGGGCCAAGCTCGGGGCGGAGTATGAGCATCTGATTGGCACGGTGCGCAACGTTGGCTACCGTTTCACAACCCAGCAGGACCGCCGCACGCCGGCCGATTCGCCTCAGGCCAGTGTGGCGAGCGTATCTGAGCGCTAGGGTTGTCTCGCCGCCGGGCCGCGCAAGCCCCGGGCTCCACCTATCGCCGCTTCGAGCGGCCTGCGCGCCGACAGGCGCTTCGTGGTCCGGCGGTCATGAACTTGCCGCTATGGTCCGCCGGGGGGCTGGTGAGGGGCTAGGGTAGCCTCGCCACCTTGCCCACCACCGCTCATGCTGCCGGAGGCTCTGCCGTGCGCTTCAAGCTCACACCCAGCGACGACACGTTCTTTGACCTTTTCACTGCATCGGCCCGGCACCTGGTTGCTGGCTCCGAGGCGTTGGCCCAAATGCTTGGGGCCGACCGTGACACTCAGGTCGACTTGGCAGCTCAGATCCGCGAGATTGAGCACCACGCGGATGATGCAACTCACGCGATCATGCGCCGGTTGAACTCGACGTTTGTCACCCCGTTTGACCGCGATGACATCTACAACCTGGCCGGCGCTTTGGATGACTGCATGGACCAGATGGAAGCGGCATCGGACTTCATAGTGCTGTACCGCATCGATTCAATCCCCAAGAAGGTTGCCAAGCAGGTGGGGATTCTGCGCAACGCTGCGGAGTTGACTGCTGATGCGATGCCGCGGTTGCGGGCCATGGATGATCTGGCGGATTACTGGGTGGAGATCAACCGTCTAGAGAATCAGGCGGACAGGCTGCATAGGGCGCTGATCGCCTCGCTGTTCGAGACCGAGAAGGACGCCATCCGCCTGATGAAGATAAAAGACCTGGTAGAAGCGCTGGAGGCCGGCGCAGATGCCTTCGAGAACGTCGCCAACACTGTCGAGACGATTGCTCTCAAGGAGTCCTGAACCCCCGTGGACCTCGCACTTGTCATCCTGGTTATCGGCGTAGCGCTGGGTTTCGATTTCACTAACGGTTTCCACGACGCCGCCAACGCCATCGCCACTGCCGTATCCACTAGGGCGCTGCGGCCCAGGACGGCACTGGTCATGGCCGCTGTGATGAACATGGTTGGGGCGCTGCTGGGCACGGCGGTGGCGGAAACCATCGCACGGGACATCGTCAACCTCGAAGCCATCACCATGCCGCACGAGGAGCTGATCATCGTGCTGGCGGGCTTGTTGGGTGCCGTGACGTGGAACTTGATCACTTGGTGGAAGGGGCTGCCGTCATCGTCCTCCCATGCATTGATTGGGGGGCTCGCTGGGGCTGGTGTCGCGGCGATGACCATCCCGAACGCGGGGGTGTCGGTGAAGTGGGGGGCGATTGTCGAGAAGGTCATTGTGCCGATGGTGACCTCCCCGGCCATTGGGTTTGCGCTGGCGTTTGTGCTGATGCTGGCGCTTTTGTGGATTTTCCGGAACTCCGCGCCGCACCGCACGCAACGGCGGTTCCGCACGGCTCAGATTTTCTCCTCTGCGGCTATTGCGCTGGGGCACGGGCTGCAGGACGCCCAGAAGACCATGGGCGTGATGTTCATGGCCGTGGTTGCGATGGGCTGGTACAACAAGGACGAGGGCATCCCCGGTTGGATCAAGTTCGCTGCGGCGCTGGCGATCTCGCTGGGAACCTACTCCGGCGGCTGGCGGATCATGCGGACGCTGGGGCGCCGGGTGATCGAGCTGGATCCGTCACGCGGATTTGTGGCTGAGACCGTTGGCGCGAGTGTGCTCTACACGATGGCGTTCTGGGCGCATGCGCCGATCTCCACCACCCACACCATCACCGCAGCCATCATGGGAGTTGGCGCAACCCGCCGCCTGTCCGCCGTCCGCTGGGGCATGGCCGGGAACATCGTCACCGCCTGGCTGCTGACAATCCCCGCATCCGGCCTAGTGGCGGCAGGCTGCCACGTGCTGCTCCGCTTCATAGTGGGAGCCCTAGTCTGACCGCCAGTGCGTGTGGGCAGCTGAGCGCGAGTAGGCTTGGCCGGTCGGGACGCGCTACGGCGGTCCGGCACTGGAGAGCACCGCAGTCGGGATGATCGGAACGGACATGAGCACGCCTACTTCGCCATCGGACCAACCCACCAACCAACCCCCCGAATCCTCCCCGCCCCCGCCCCCACCACCCCCCGCACCCCCGGCTGACCCCGCCGGCGCCGCAACCCCACCCACACCCCCCACCCCGCGGCGGAGTCCCTACCTTCCGCCGATGACGCACCCACCGCACCGCACCGCGGCTGCACCCCCACCCTCGCCCGCGACACCCCCGACCTCGCCACCACCCGCGGCAACACCTCCGCCCGCCACCTCACCTGCGCTCCCGGCTGACCCGACCGCGGCGACACCTCCGCCCGCCACCTCACCTGCGCCCCAGGCTGACCCAGCCGGCGCCGTGCCACCACCGGCGGCAACACCTCCGACCTCGCCCGCACCCACGCCGCCGGTCGCCGCCGCGCCCCCACCCGCGGCGACACCTCCGCCCGCCACCTCACCTGCGCTCCCGGCTGACCCTGCCGGAGCTGCTCCACCCCCCGCACCCCCGGCTGAACCCGCCGGCGCCGCACCCCCACCCCCCACCCCACCCCGGAGTCCTTACCTTCCGCCGGTGGCGCCGCCGCCTACTTCCCAGCGGGCTCATAGTGGGCCGTTGATTGTGGTGCTGGTTGTTGTGATCGTTGTCGGTGTGGCGCTGGGCACACTGGGTGCGCTGGGAGTTATTGGCGCACCAGCCGAGGCGCCAGTCGGCTCGCCGCCGCTGGAGATCACCGTCGAGGACCCAACCGACCAAACCGACGCAGCCGATCCCGAGCAAACCGCGCCCGGCAACCCAGCCGCGCCGGCCCCGGGACTGGCGCCAAGCGAGCCGGACATCCCCGCGTTCTGCGATCTCATGCGCGAGACGTTCCCAACCCTTGAGGCAATGGCCCAGGCCAGCCCCACGGATTCGGCAACCATCACCGAGGAGGTGAAGGGCGCCATCGTCGGCGTGCGTGCGCTCAACTCTGTGGCGCCCACAGAGGCAACCGACCATTTCGAGACGGGACTCGTCTACCTCGACTCGCTCCAGGAGTTCATCGAGACTGGTGAGCAGCCCGCCGACTTCCCCGCCGAGCAGGCCGCATACACCGAGGCGCTCAGCCTCATCACCCAAGTGGAAGAGACCACCTGCCAATGAGCGATATCCCGCCGCCCACCGACCAGGACGCGCCGGAGCCCGCCTCTGACGACGCCCCCTCGGCGCAGAACGGGACCCGACGGCCGCCCCCGCCCCCGCCGC
>JAIRRT010000201.1 GCA_031255835.1 Bifidobacteriaceae bacterium
ACCCAACATGGTGCGTTCAGCCAGGTCATCCCGCACGATGACGCCACTTGCGCCCAGCGCGGCCGTCGCCACGGCGCCTGGGGCGCCGGCCCGTGCAGACAGGAAGGTGGCAGGCACGCCGGCCGCCTTGATCGCCCGGCCGGGCCGCAGATCAACCAGGTTCACCACATGCGCCGCCAGCGCGATCACCCCAGCGTCCAGCAGAATCTCGCCGCATCTGCGCGCGCGGCGCGGGCTGGGGACGGGTGAAGTGGATGGGGCGGAAGGGGTGGGGTCGGTGAATAGGGCTGAGGCACCTAGGGCACCAGCTCCGATCAGCAGGATCTTGGCCGATCCGGTTGTGACACGGCCGCTCGCCAGGGCCGAGAGATGACCACGAAGGCCCTTGATGCTGGTGGTGCCAACCAAGTCATCGAGCAGTCCGGCGCCGGCCGCCGAGCCAACTGCCACGAGTGCACCGGCCTTCTGGCGGGGGGGCATTTCGGCCGCGCCGATCCCAGCCAGAACCGCCGCTGCTGCCTGCGGACCTTCACGCAGGTCAACCGACTCGCCGCGGAAGTTGGTCCGCCGCCACAGCTCAGGCACAGCCCCACGCGGCCGCAAGACAGTGGCAACCAGCCCGGCCACCGCGCCCGCTCGCAACACACGCCGCCATCGCTGGGTCATGGGGTGGAGACCGTTGCTGGGCTCGATGAGTTAACGGGAGTGCCGGCATCGGCGGAGGGGCCGCCGGGAGATCTCGAGCCTCCGGGCGGACTTGCCGGAGGGCTGAGGGGTGTGCCGGCAGCTGGGTTGACCTGTGGTGCTGGGGGTGTGGGAGATGTTGGGGGGCGCCAGGCGGCGGGCGACTGTGTGGCTATGGGGCGCAGTGGCATGCGGGGGCTGAGCAGACGGCCGCCGCGCGCGTCGGCATCTTGGCCGAAGTGCCCGCTGACCCCCTGCAGGTTGGCCGCCAACGCCCAGACGCACCCCAGCGCCAGGGCAGGCGTCGAGACCCCATCCAGCGTGGAGACGGCGCCGGCAATCGAATCGTCCTGGCGGGCGCGGGCCAGCAAGTCCGCTTCAACCTGTGAACGCCCCACCACAACTGTTCCCGGCGAGCGCTCCCCTGCGGCCGCGATCAGGCTGAGCACGGCGCTGTCTTCGCGCTCCCACTGCGGGTCCTCCTCCTCGGCAGCGCGCCGTGCCAAGTCATCGGCCAGCAGGATCACCAGGCCACCGGCTGGCGCGGTCAGTTCATCGACGTTCACCAGGCCAGCGCGCTCCAACTCATCTAGCGCTGCCTCATGTGGTTGCTCGCCGTCGTCTTGCTCGCCGCCGGAGACCGTGCCACCCGAGACTCCTGCGCCGGAGGCCGGGGTTGACTCGGCTACCAGGGAATCTATTAGGGCTGTGGCTATTGCTGTGTCAGCTTCGGCTAGGGCTTCGGGTGAGGGATCGTCTTCCACCTCGGGTTGGGGGCCGCGCTGTCCGTCAACCTGCCACGCTTGGCGCAACAGCTGCTTGGGTGAGTTGAGCCACCAACCCTCGCGGACCCGCACGCGGGAGACGATCTGTGCGTCCGCCAGCCGTAGCGCTTCGGCGAAGGCCGCCTCAGTTTGGGCTTCCACATGCCCAACGGACACCACCGCAACATCCAGGTCTTGCAGCACGGCATCGGCGGCCATTGGTAGGAGGCCTTCTATCGTTGCGTCACGGTATTCGGTATCTGCCTCAGCAAGGGACAGTTCATCGCGCAGAGTGTCCTTTTCATCGCGTAACGATGTCACCTGTTCTTCCAGATTTGCCGTAATTGGGCCACGCAACGGACCAGCACCCAAGACAATTCCTACAGCCAAAGCCAAAAATACCGCTGCCAATGAAACGATGTGATAGCGGAAATTGATCATCCGAACAGGCCTCCGAACCATGCAATCACATCGTCCCACCGCGCTCCCACCAGCCCGAGGAATGCCCGGCCGCCGGTTGTCGCATCCAAAGCTGCAATCAGCGCCAGAATACCGACCAGTGCAAGCATGGCCAGCTGCCCGGTGCCGATCCGGCTTCGGTACAGCCGCGACACGCCCTTGGCGTCCACCAGCTTCGATCCGATCCGCAACCGGGTCAGGATCGCTGAGGACATCCCTGCCCGGCCCTTGTCGAGAAACTCGACCATGGTCATATGGGTGCCAACAGCAACAATCAGCTCCGCCTTCTTGTCATCAGCAATGATCATCGCGACATCTTCGCTGGTGCCAGGGGCAGGGAACAACGAATACGACAGGCCAAGGGCCTCCAGGCGGCTCGCGCCAGGTGCCCGTCCGTCTCGGTAGGCGTGGACCACCAGTTCTGCACCGCACTTCAGTGCTTTATCTGACACAGAATCCATATCTCCGACTATGACGTTTGGCCGCACTCCAACTTCGAGAAGCGCATCCGCACCGCCGTCCACCCCGATGGCCACGGGCCGGTATTCGCCTATGTAGGGTTTCAACGCCGCCAAATCCTGCTTATAGTCATACCCCCGCACAGCGATCAAAACGTGCCGGTCCTTCATTTCTGTCTGGATGTCCGAGACATCTTGTGCGTCGAAGAAGTACTCCGCTTCTCGGCATATAAAGTCTGTGGTGTTCTGCGCGAACGCCGCCATTTCTGACGCCAACCCGATCTTGGACCGTTCCAGGGACCGGGCAACAGATTCGATTGTTTGTACGTCACCTTCGGCGATTGTCCGTCCGTCTTGGGTCACTGTTCCAGTCTGGGGGGCAACATGGACTTCGGTGCCTTCTTTGATCGCCATGACGGAGGGACCGAGGTTGTCAATCAGCAGCACACCAGCTTTGGCAAGCACCTCTGGGCCCAGGTTCGGGAAGCGTTCCGAGCAGGACCGTGCCGCGTTCAGCACAGCTGCTGGCGCAGCAGCAACCAGGGCTTCGGCCGCGACACGGTCGAGGTCCTCATGGTCGATCACCGCTATGTCCCCGTGACCCAGCCGACCCGTCAGGCGCTTGGTGCGCGCGTCGACGCGAGCTTGCCCCACGATGTCGGGTTGCACGGAAGCATCGGGCCGCCTTCGGCGTACGCTCAGCTTCATCGCGCGTCATTATTCCACTGACTGAGGGTGTTTTCTCGAAGCAGCCGAAATACCGGCATTAGCTTTGATCAGAACCACCGGCAGATTGCGCCATGGCCAACAGCTCAGCGGCGTGAGCTTGGGCTGAAGCCGAATCCTCCTGCCCAGCCAACATGCGCGCCAACTCCCGTTGGCGTTCTGGGCCGTCCGCTTGACGCACCTGAGTCTCCACAAGACCGCCACCTGACTCACCCACGGCGGAGCGCCTTTCCACCACGATGTGACGGTCAGCGAAGGCA
The DNA here is from genome assembly GCA_031255835.1 of Bifidobacteriaceae bacterium. Lineage (GTDB taxonomy): Bacteria > Actinomycetota > Actinomycetes > Actinomycetales > WQXJ01 > JAIRRT01. The sequence goes on from JAIRRT010000201.1 coordinate 3,352, forward strand.
GCAACCTGGGCAAGGTGCGTCACCACAACAACCTGGCTGTGGGCCGCCACTCGCGCCAAACGCCTGCCCACCTCGATGGCAGCACGGCCACCAATACCTGCATCCACCTCGTCAAACACCAAAGTGGCGTCCGTCCCAGCCTGGGCTGCCGCCAGGGCCACCTCGACCGCCAACATCACACGGGACAGCTCCCCTCCAGACGCTGACCGGCCCAAGGGACGCGCTGGGGCAGATGGGTGAACAGCCAAACCGAACTCCACGTGGTCCGCCCCATGCGGGCCAGGTGGCACCTCCCGCACCTCAACCTCGAGGTGGGCACCAGCCATGGCCAGCCCGGCAAGCTCCTTGTCAACTGCCTGGCTGAGCCTGCCAGCCGCCGCCAGCCTGCCGGCATGAACTTGGCTTGCGAGCCCAGCGACACGCCCTTCTGCTTCGGCCAGGGCAGCCGAAACCTCAGCCACCCGTTCTTCTCCCGCATCCAAATCGTCCAACCTCAAAGCCGCGGCCCGCTCCCACTCGATGACCTCGTCCAAGCTGGGCCCGTACTTGCGCATGAGCGCCCGCAACTCAGCCCGGCGCGCATGGAGGGTTTCGAGCGTGCCTGGATCGGCATCCAGCTGCTCCAGATATGTGGCCACCTCATCGGCGGCATCGGACAACTGGTATTCGGCCTCACGGATGCGCCCGGCAAGCTCACCCAACACGCTGTCCCGCGATGCCGCACCGTCCAACGCCCGCCGGGCTGCCTCGGCCAACGCGGTGGCCCCCGGCGGCGCCATCGGGTCCTCTTCACCGGCCAGGGCGGTGTGGGCCCCGGACGCCGCGAGCCGCAAATCCTCGGCGTGAGCCAACCGCTCAATCCGCTCGTCAAGCTGTGTGTCCTCACCGGCCTGCGCACCGACTCGCTCCAGCTCAGCCAGGGACTGCTTCAGCATCTCAGCCTCGCGCGTTGCGGCCGCGCCGTCGGTCCGCAGCCGTTCCAGCCGGGCGCGTACGTCCTCGGCCTGCGCCCAAGCGGCCCGATACTCCTCCATCAGCGCAGCATGCTCGCCGCCTGCATATGCGTCGAGTACCTCACGCTGCTGGGACGGTGCCCGCAACCGCATCTGGTCGCCCTGGCCATGCACCGTCACCAACGGTCCAACCAGCCGGGCCAGCACACCGGCCGGCACGGACACTCCCCCCAAAATGGCGCGCGAACGCGACTCAGCAATCGAACGGCCAGCTATCAGCTCGTCATCGTCCATCAAGGCGCCGGCTTCGCTTGCTTGGGTCAAGGTGGGATGGCCTGCGGGAAGGCGGACCACTGCCTCGACCAGCGCTCGGCGTGCATCGCGGCGGATCAGCGAGAGATCCGCCTTGTCTCCACGCAGGAGTCCGATGGCGGTCAGCAGCATGGTCTTGCCGGCGCCGGTCTCCCCCGTGATGACGGTCAGCCCAGGGTCAAACTCCAGCCTGGCCTGCCCAATCACGCCCAGGTCGCTCAGCGTCAGTTCACTGAGCATTGCCCGCCGCACCTTTGTCAACCTCAGCCGCATCACCATCGCCCGCCGCACCTTCGTCAGCCGCCGCCTCGCCGGCCCCTGAACGCCACCCCGTCACGGGCAGTGAGAACTTGTGGACCAGCCGGTCAACGAATGGGGCGTCACCGAACCGGACCAACCGCACCGGCTCGGCCGAGTTGCGCACCTCCAACCGCCCTCCGGCCTCCAGCGCCATCCCGCGCCGCGAATCGAAGCTGACCACTCCCGGCGTGCGGGATTCGGCCTGGACCGCGATGGTCACCGCCGTGGTTGAGGAGACAACCAGCGGCCTGGCGAACAGGGCATGGGCCGCCACCGGCACCACCAACATCGCCTCGACCTCGGGCCAAACCACCGGACCCCCAGCCGAGAACGCATGGCCCGTGGAGCCTGTTGGGGTGGCCAAAACCACGCCGTCGCAGCCGAACGTCGACATAGGCCGCCCGTCCACCAACACCATCACTTCCAACATGTGCCGCGGCAACGCCTTTTCGACTGTGACCTCGTTCAACGCCCAGTCCTGAGCGCTGACGCCGTCCGGCCCTGTCACGTTGGCCACTACCGTGGCGCGGGATTCGACTCGATAGTCCCCCGCCACAATCCGCCCAACCGCTCGGCGCAGATCCTCCGGCTCGGCCACCGAGAAGAACCCCATCCGCCCAACGTTCACACCGAGCAGCGCAATCGCCCGCCCGCGCACCGCCTCGGCCGCCCGCAACAGGGTGCCGTCCCCGCCCAGCACAATCGCCAAGTCGAACGGTCCGCCATCGTCCTGCTCCTCATGGACGGCCTCCCAGCCGTGACCAGTGAACTCCCGCGCCGCAAAATCCGCCAGGTCCCCGGCCTGCGACTTGTGGCTGTGCGCAATAACCAGCACCCGTCCGCTCATGTCCCGCCTCCTGCCTGGGTAGCGCCGACGATGGCGTCCCGCACCTTCTCGTCTCGCAGGGCACCTGCGGCATCGTGCGAGAGATAAATGAAAAACTCGACGTTGCCCGATGGCCCAGGCAGGGGTGACGGCACCACGCCGTGCAACTCCAGGCCGCCTGCTTGGGCCGCTTCCACTACTCGGGCCACCGCTGCTGCCCGCTGCTCAACGTCCCGGACCACACCGCCGGGCGGCAGCGCGTCCTTGCCGACCTCGAACTGCGGTTTGACCATCAGCAGGAACTGCGCATCCGCCCTGGCCACCGCCACAAGAGCGCTGAGCACGGTTGTCAGGGATATGAAGGACAGGTCCGCCACCACAAGCCCAGGTGGTGGATCGACATCGCCGGCCTGGAGGTAGCGAACGTTGGTTCTGTCCATCACGGTGACGCGGTCATCGCACTGCAAGCGCCATGCCAGCTGGCCGTATCCGACATCGACTGCGGTGACGTGGGCTGCGCCGCGCTGTAGCAGGACGTCGGTGAACCCGCCGGTTGATGCCCCCGCATCGAGCGCCCGCACACCTTCAATTTGGGGACCGGGCAGTCCGAGCCTGGCCAACTCATCAAGGGCGCCGGCCAGTTTGTGGCCCCCGCGCGAGGCGTAATCGGGCTGGCCAGACGGTGGTGGCGCCACAGCGAGCGCCTGGGCCGGGCTGATCTGAGCGGCGGGCTTGGCCACGGTAACGCCGTCAATACTGACCCGGCCCTGCGCAATCAGCTGGGCGGCATGGACCCGTGAGCGCGCCTCGCCGCGCCGCACCAAGTCCGTGTCCACCCGCCTGCGGACCACCGCTCACTCCTCTCCTTCGCTCAGCAACTGCCGCAGTTCGCTGTGGGCACTCTCCAGCAACTGCGCTGCGCTGGCGCCATCGGCCGCCGTCTCCAGCTCCAGTCGCAGCCGCCGCAGAATCTCCCCAACCGCTGCTTCAGGACCATCCGCCGCGTCGCTGCTGACTTCACCACCCTGCGCGTCAAGACCATTCGGCACATCGCCACCGGGGGCACCGCCACTTGGTGCACCGCCACCGGCCTGCGCACCCGGCCCACCACCATGCACACCACTCGGCACCTCGCCGGCCTTTTCGTCAGGACTCTCACTCACGCGCACCAACGTTAGCGCCACGCCCCGACACTCCAGCTCCCCCGGCGCCGCGGACTGTGGGAAACCCGGCGTGCCAACCTCCGCGTCCCCGCCCCCAGGCCCCTCAGCGAGTCGATTCGGTGAGGCAGGCGGTCAGGTGAGTGCCGGCATCGGCGGCGTGCCAGGAGGCGGCCAAGAGGGCTCTGACCTGGTCAATCCACTTCCCACCGGAGGCTGATGCCACGCCGTCAGTCACCTGGGCGCGGGCGCCGCCCACAACCCACCACTCGCCCTCCTGGCGAGGCTCCGGGTGCGGCTCGGCCAGGGCGCGCAGGTCAGCGCCCACATAGGTTGGCCGGATGTCGGGCGGGGCCATCGCGAGGTCGCTGGCGGTGCTCACCCCGGTCAGAACGGCCAGGCACGGCATCCCAGCGGCGTTTGCCCCGGCGATGTCGGTGTCGAGCCTGTCCCCCACCACCAGCGGTTTTGTAGCTCCGAACCGCCTGGCGGCAGCGTGGAAGATGCCGGGCTCAGGCTTTCCGGCCGATGTCGGTTCGACCCCAGTCGCGGTGCGGACCGCTGCCACCAGTGAGCCGTTGCCGGGAGCGAAGCCGCGCTCTGTTGGCAGGGTCTTGTCCAGGTTGGTCGCGTAGAACTTGGCGCCGGCCCTGATCGCGTAGGTCGCCTCGGCAAGGGCAATCCAGTCCACTGCCGGTCCGTAGCCCTGGAGCACGGCCACCGGGTTCTCATACGCGCTGAAAACCGGGATCAGGCCGGCCTGGTCCACCGCCTCGACCACGCCCGGGCCGCCCACCACCAGCACGGGAGAGCCGGCCGGGAAGTCCCGCGCAACCATGGCGGCACCGGCTTGCGAGGCTGTCACCACGTCATCGTCCACCGCACCGATTCCGACGCTCGCCAAATGAGCCACCACCGCCGATGGCGGACGTGAAGCATTGTTGGTCAGGAAGCAGATTCGCAGGCCGTCACCGCGCGCCATTTCGATGCCCTCGCTGGCGTGCGGGATTGGGTTGGTGCCCTGAAATGCCACCCCGTCCAGATCCATCAATGCGGCGTCATAAACCTGGCTGAGCGGCACCGATTGCCCCATCAGTTGACTCACCATTCACCCTCCTCAAGGTCAAGCAGACGCACCGCACTTTCTGGTGCCTGGTCGGTTTCGGATTCTTGCCCGGTGGCGGTGTCTTCATCACCGGGGGGAACCTCGATCCAATCGGCCTCTTCGGGTGAGGCACCGGCCGCCAAAGCCTCCAAACGCTCCCGCGCCAAAGCGATCCGCTCGGCAAACTCGGCTGTGTCCATCTGGCGGGTCAAACGCGACAACACGGCCAGGCCGGCGTCGAATTCTCCAAGGTCACCGCGGGCGCCAGCCAGCACTATGGCCATTTCGACTTTGGCGTCGCCTTCCAATTGGCGTGCTTCGGTGGAGGTCGCGATGCTGACCGCCTTTTCGGGCCGCCCCAGGCCGCGCTCACAGTCGGCTATCACCGGCAGGTAATCCAGCGTCCCGCTCAGACGCTGATAGGTGCGCAATTCGCGAATCGCCTCGGAGTATCGCCCAGTCACATAGGCTGCGATTCCGGCAGATTCGCGCACCACGCCAATTCTTCCGGCCCGGTCCGCGGCCGTCCTGGCGTGCCGGTATGCCAACTCCGGATCGGTGTCCAGCATCCTGGCGCACATCACCAAATGCCGCGCCACCCTGTCGGCATAGTCCGGTTCCAGCCCATCCAATTGCCGCAGGACACGCCGGTCCAAATCGTTCCCCGAGACCTCCGGCGGCAGGATCGGAATGTCCTCTTTGGCTAAGTGGTGCGACGCCACCATCCGCTCTACACCACCATCGCCATCGCTGGCCCGGTCTCCCCGCTCACGCGCATCCCGCTCACGCGCATCCCGGTCACGCGCCCCCCTGTCGGCACGTGGGCGGTCTGCACGGGGCCGGTCGGCACGTTCACCCCGGTCGCGTCCCCCACCGGAACGCCTGACAGGACCACGATCCTGACCACGCCGAGGCCCAGCGCTGTAGCCGTCCTGTCTCACCATCGGTCCTTCCGTTGC
>JAIRRT010000108.1 GCA_031255835.1 Bifidobacteriaceae bacterium
CGCCCGCGCACACGCATACGGGCTCGGGTACTCATCCAAATGAGACAACGCCATCTTCACGGCACGGTCCTTGATCTGCTCGGGATATCGCTTAGGCATAGAAACAATCCTCTCTCAAAACCACAGCGGCACCAAACCGGCCCCTTAACACCCCACCCAACCGTCCACAAGAAGGTGAGACACAAACGTCCACAAGATGACGAGACAACACAGCGACCAAGGCGGCTCAATTGGTCAGTTAAGCACCTTTGACCAGGCCAACCACGGCTGGGAGGTGAGGTTGGGAGAGACACACCCGCACACCTCCATGGCCGCAGCCACCTATCGGATCCGAACCACTCGACGTTCAGGAACCGGACCACCACCAAACCCACCGACATCTTGAATCCCCTGACCACACGCATCATCCCCAGAAGAATTCGGTGACCACCTCGATCAGTCTTGCCGCCGACACCACTGAACCGACCACGGCGACGATGGCGGCACCGGTGACCCCAGGCAGCAGGTGGGCAAGAGCGTCACGTAGCCTGACCACCGCCAAACCCGCCGATCACACGAAACCCCTGCTCACACGCATCATCCCCAGAAACCTCGGTGACCGCCTTCAAAAGGCATGCCGCCAGCGGCATCGAACCCCTACCCAACGCTCGCGCCCCAACACGATCACCCAACGTTTGAACGCCATCGGCGGACGGGTGACTGCGACGACCGGAAGTGCTCAAAGCTCGATGGAAAGCCGGAGGGGAAGTGGGGTTTTGGGCAGTTGGGGTTGGGGGTGGTGGGGGGTGGGGGACTCTGGTGGGGACACTAGTGGGATGCGTCCAGTTGCCCGACGGGACGCATCCCACTTGTGCTACTTCGTCGCGCTTTGGGCCTAGTGGAGGAGCCTTCTCCGGGGCCCGCAGCTTGTCAAAGATTCAGTTGTTGCCTTCGGCTTCGGACTGGCGGCCTGGCCTGGGCTCACGCCCGGGCCGTCGCCTTCGGCTTCGGACCTTGCCTTCGGCCTGGGCTGGCGCCAGCCATTTGGCTGGCGCCAGCGGGCCTTCGCTTAGCGGCGGGCTGACCTGGCGGGGGCTTCGCCTTCCTCTAGCTCGCGGCGGCGCCTGGCGGCGGCGACCACTAGGAAGAGGCCGGCTAGCAGGGCGCCTAGGGCACTGCCTACTGCTGGGATCATGCCTTCGGCACCGGTCTTGGCTAGTGGCTTGGGGGCCACTACCACGTTCGGGGTGATGGTCGGCGTGGCGGTTTGGGTCACTGTTGGGGTGACTGTGGCCGTGGCCGGAATCACCGGAGCCTGCGGCGCGACTACGTTGAAGTAGCCCGAGGCGGCCTTGCCGGAGAACACGCCGGTTGCTTCGACGTGGTGTGAGCCCTCGGGGATGGCCAACGCGATCTCGAAGCTGTACACCGCAGAACCGCTTGAATCGGCAACCATCGAGCCGAGGTCAATTGGATCGGAGAACAGCGTCGCGGTGACCTTCTCACCAGGCTGCAGGTTGTAGATGTGAACGGTCTGGACCTCGAGGTTCCGCACCAGCGGGACATCGACAACAATCCGGAGCTTGCCAATCCGCAACTTGAACTCAGGCGACTGGTTGCCGGCTGGGTCGGTCTGGCGGACGGTGACCGTGGCGCCCTCAGCCGCTGCCGGCGTCAGGCGTGCGGTCCACTCGCCGTTCCCCTCAACAACCGTCCGGCCAAGCTCGCGGCCCTCGGCGTCGGTGATAACAACCGTTGCACCAGGCTCACCCTTGCCCTGAACGGTGGTGCCGTCAGAGGACTTCGGAGCAGGCGCTGCCGGCGCTGTGCGGTCAACCCGGATGGTGATGGACGGCGAGACCTTTGCGCCACCGCTGTTGAACGCCCTCGCCTGGCTGGCGGCAATCGAGTCGCCATCGCGCGGGTCGTATCCAGAAGGCGCATTCAGATCCCAGTTGCCATCGGTCCGGACCGTGGTGGTGACTGTCTCGCCGCCGGGGAACCGGACTGTGATTTCCAGACCCGGAACGCCCTTGCCGCTGACCTTCTCACCGTTGGTCGGGTTGATGAACGGAGCTGGCACACCGGACTGATCGCTGATAACAACGGTGTCCCTAGACACGTTGCCGGCCGGATCGGTCGCGTTGATGACAATCTCTTCGCCATCGTTGACGGGCCGGTTGGGCACGCAGGAGAACGCACCGGTCACCGGATCAGCCTCGGTCTCGCACAACACGTTGCCGGACCCATCCTCGATAACCACATGCGAGCCACCTTCAGCCTCACCGTAGATCACCGAACCATCGGTGTCCTCAACGCCCGGCGCCTCTGGCGGCACGGCGTCAACAACCTCGATAACTGGATCAGACCGGTTGTCGGACTCGTCAACCGTGACCACCTCGAGCGGCACGCCGTCGCCCGGCCTTGGCCGCAGCGGCGAGCAAACGAAGTTGCCTTGCCCGTCAGCCACCGTGGTGCACAGCTCGGTGCCGCCCGGATCAGTGATAACCACTGTGGTACCGGGCTCTGCGCCGCCGCCGGTCACGGTTCCGCCGTTGGACGGATCCAGAGTCGGAGCCTCCGGAGCCACCGCGTCAACCGTCGCAGAGGACGATGGCGAGGTGAACGTCCGCCCGCCCACGGTCACCGAGGAGGTGGCCGAGATCACGGTCTCATGCTGAGCCTCTGGCGACAGCGGCGAGCACCGGAACGTGCCGTTTGCCGCAGCCAGCGTGGTGCAGATCTGCGTGCCGTCCGGACCGTAGACCCGGATGGTGTTGCCGGACTGAGCGCTGCCAGCCATCGTGCCCGCGTTGGCAAACCTGATAACCGGTGCCGTCGGAGTGGCCACGAAGGTCACTGAGTCATGCGACGGCGAACCAACGCCATCCAACTCGAACCCAACAGTCGCCAGACCAGCAGCAACCGAGGTCAACGTCACCGTGTAGGTGCCGTCAAGGTTGTCGTTGGTAGGCCCAGCCGTACCGATGCTCGGGATGACAACCACGTTGTGGCCCGCCCCGGAGGGTCCGGTCAGATTGCCGTTGCGATCCTTGAGGCTGACGATGGCGGTTGTCCTGTCGACCCCGTTGGCTTCCACAGTCTTCGGGGCCTGGACCTCGATGATGGAGGTAACCGAGTCAGCCTGCCCTGGTACAAACACGGCCTGCTTCGGGCTATCGGAGACTTCGGCAGGTGCGCCGTTGACCATGATGTAGCCGTAGGCGGTGTAGACACCAGCAGTTGTGGCGCCGAACCGAACCCGAGCCACACCGTCAGCATCCGATGCATCGGACTGATACTCGGTGGCCTCACCAAGCGTGCCGCCCGGCGGGACAATCTTCACAGTCGCCCTAACACCGATCACCGGGTTCTCATCAGCATCCTGCACCGTGACGGTAACCGTGTGGCGGTCATCGCCGTTGGCAACCTCGACAGGGTCAACGCCCTCAGTCGGGATGGCCAGGTAGGACTGCAATGCGGAGGGATCGCCAGCCTTGAACACAACGGACACTTGGCCGGAGAAGCGGACAGGAGCTGGCTGGCTCGTATCCGGATCAACGATGCTCGCGTGGACTGTGTAGCGCCCTGCCTTCGTGGTGCGCAGGGTCACCTCAGCCTTACCCGAACCGTCCACTGTGGTCATGACCGCCGATGGCGAAATCGTCCCGTTGCCGTTTTCGGTGATATCCGGAGTGGTCCAGAACGTCACGTCAACTCCGCCAACCGGGTTGTTGGTGGCATCGCGGACAGTGACAGTCGCGGTGTGGGTCTCGCCCACAACCCTCTCGCCTTCGGTGACCGACAGCGTTGAGTTCTGCGGGTTCTCAGGACCAGCCACGAACGTGGCGACGTTGTTCTTCGTCACAGGCGGTGGGCCTGGATCGACGTTGGTCACCGCGGCGGCCGATTGGCCTTCCTTGGTGTACGTCACCGTCACAACGAAGCTCACTGCATCCTCAGCCTTGATGTCGGCGATGTACTCGCCGGCATTCGCACCAGGCCTGAAGGCGCTGATGGTGGCATCGACCACTCCAACGCTGCGAGCAATAGCCCTGAGCGTGTTCTGCTGACCAGGCACACCGTTGCCGGAGCCGTCAACCAACGTGACCGTTACCGGCACGGATTCGACGCCATCAGCGGTGACTGGGGTTGCATCAACCTCGAACCAGGACAGGTCAGGCCGCGGGTCTGTCGGAACAAACGTCGCCGTGTCCAGCCCAACAGGCAGGACCGCAATCGCTGTGTTGCCAAGATCCACTGAAACAACCTTGGTGCCAGACACTGTCGAGGTGATCGGAGCCGAATACAGGCCATCGAACGGATAGGAAGTCGGGTTGACCGGCGTGAACGGGTGAGAAATCACCACGCCCTGCGCTGGATCAGCCGTCGCGTGAATGTCAGCGCCAGCGTCCGGAACACCGTTGCCGAATCCGTCCTTGACGGTCACGGTGATGGTGTGCGGGTCGGAGCCGGTGGCGTCCCTGTTACCGGTGGAAACCTGGAAGCTGGACTCGCCTGGATCCCAATCATCGGGATGGAACGGCATGACCAGCCTTGTGGCTGTGCCGCCCGATGCCGGATATGCAGTAACCGAAACCTGGACCGGCTGGCCACTGCTCTCGTCTGTCGCCTTGGCGCTGATCAGCGCATCGCCAGACTCGTTGGACACGATGTCCAGCGTGGCTACGCCTTCATCATTCGTCGTTGTCGTCAGCGTGCTCGGCGCCCGTACGGTGCCAACACCGGACGGATCGATGGTGAACACGATGGGCAGGTTCGGGATCGGGTTGTGTGCAGCCGAGGTATCGAACACTGTCACCGTGGCGGTGTGGACGCCCGTTGCCGGATCGCCACCCACCAGCTTCGAGGAGCCATCGGTACCTGTCAGCCTGCTCAGCTGGAGATCAGGCGTCCGGATGGCGGTGAACTCGACCTCGACATCACCCGAGCCGGAGACTGGCGCCAGCTCAGGCAGACCAGGCACGCCAACCAGACCTGCGTGCACCAGGTACTTGCCGGCAATCGACGTGGTGAACGTGATGGTCGCTTCGCCATTGGTAACGGACTTCGGCTCGAGTTGATAGTCGCCGGCACCCGTCAGCACAATCCGGTTACCTTGCTCATCAGTCACCCAGAAGCGGACCGTCTGTGACGGAACCGGGTTGCCATGGCCGTCATCCACCGCGACCGTCGCGGTCACCGTCTGCTCAACAGTCTGAGTCAGCGGGCTAGCGGTCAACACCGAGGTGACGGGGTTCGCGTAATCCGGGATGAACATGGTCCTGTCGTTGCCGTTCGGCACCATCACAGGAATGGTCTTCTCACCATTCTGATTTACGGTGACCGAGACGGTGAACTGACCGGACCTCAGCGAAGTGATGGCCGAGGTGTACAGACCAGGAACGTTGGCATCCGGCACAAAGAACCCGAACGTGGGACCGTTCGGCGCAATGTGCGGCGTGATGATGCTGCCTGGGCCGCCCAGACCGGAGATGCCAACACCTTCGGAATCGGCCATGAAGACCGTCAGAGTCTGCTCATCGCTGCCATTCGCCTTCATCTGACCTTCCTGGCTCACGGTGAAGTAGGAATGGTCTTCATCGACGGGACCGGTGTTGAACTCAACAATGGTTGAGCCAGCTGAGGTCGGAATTGTGATGCCATCGCCCTGGCGGAGGTTCTGAATCTCCGCGGAGACGTTGTACGTCCCAGGCGTTCTAGCAGTGAACTCAACAGAGGCCTTGCCGTCGGTTCCGGTTTGGACCCTGCCGTCCCACGCTGGATCGGTAATTGCGGGACTCGTGGAGAACGTCACCCAAGCGCCAATCACTGGGTTGCCGTCCGCGTCAAACGCCTCGACCTCTGCCCTGTGCTTCTGGGCCATGACCCGCATGGTGGTGCCGCTAGTCGGCACCGTGAGGGTGGACTCGCCCGGATCAGCACGCCCAGCAACGAACGCCGCCGTGGCATTGCCATCGGCTGTGATCGGCTGAGAGTCGAGGAAGCCGGCGTACCTCGGGGCAACAACCCTGGACACTGCCGTAGTTGAGGTGATCTCCGCGCGGTACACGCCCTTCTGGTTGACCTCATCGACCGCCTCGAACGCCGTGACGGTGAACGGCGGCGTTGGAGCGGCCAAGGAGCCTGCCTTGCCGGTCACGCCGTTGTCATTGCCATCCTTCAGGACCACGGTCACGAAGTGCTTGTCCGAACCGTTGGCGATGCGAGTCTCTTCGGTGACACTGAACGTGCTGCGGGTCCAAACTGGATCGCCCGCAACGAACTCGACAGTGCTCGGCGAGGTGGATTCGCGAGTCAGTGGCTCACCCACCGAGACCTCTACGGAATAGACCTCGGCGTACAGAGACCGAATCTCAGCCGTGTACAGACCTGGCGACCCAATCGGATCCACCTCAACAAACGGCGCCCTGGTAGCCGGATGCCCGGCGGCCCCGCTGGCGGGAGTCAAAACGACGGAGATCGAATCACCGGCATTTGGAATCCCAGCCTGCAGATCATCGCGCAGCTGGACCGTGAGGGTGTGTGCCGCGCTGGTGCCGGCAACCCGCGTGCCACTGGTCACAGACCAGGTGGATTCAGACGGGTTGACATCCGAGGTGTCGAACCGCATATCGAGGAAGGACGGATCGGAAACCGCGGTCTGCCCAACACGAGCCGTCACCCTGAAGGTCCCGACGCCGCTGGAGGACAGATTCGCGACAGCCCGGCCGGCAATGGCGCCGGTAGCAGGATTGTCAGCCGTGGCAACCGGCACGGTCACCATCGCGACAGCGGTCTGCCCAAGGGTCCCGAAGGTGCCGCCGATGGCGCCGTTCTGGCCTGCCACCTGGAACGTCACCTGGGTGCCTGACGCAGTGACTGGGTTGTTGAACCGGTCCTTCACATCCACCCAAACCTGATGTGGATCAGCAGTCGAGTTCACCAGCTTGATGTCACCGGAGGTGCCACCTAGCTTGGTGTGAGGCAAGCTGATGTCGGTATGGATGAACGTGACGGTCTCCAGGCCAGAGCGCTGGACCTGGCCGCCGCTGCGGTTGCTGCCTAGGGCGGCATACACCGTGTAGGTGCCAGGAGTCTGAGTGGTGAACTCCACCGACGCGTAGCCGCCATCGGAGGTGACCACCTGCTCCATCGAGACTGGCGTTGTGGCCGGATCGGTCCAGAACAAGACTGGCTGACCGGTCACATCGTTGTCATCAGCATCCTGCACATGGACAGTCGCAGTGTGCGTTTCATCGCCAACCCGCTTGGATCCGCTCGAAACACTCAGCTCGGAGTGGGAGGGAAGGGCATCGCCGGGGACAAACGCTGCGTAGCGGTTGTTCGTTGTGGTGACAGGCAGGTTCAGGTGCGTGACCGAGGCGAGGTGCCGTCCAGCATCTCGTGAGGTGATCCTGCCTTCATAGTGGCCGGTCTCCCTGACATTCGGATCGGTGGCAGTAGAAACCCACCGCAATGGCTGCTCGACGGTCGAATTGGCCACCTGGACCCTGATGTCGCCAGCAACACCCGAAATGTCGTTGCCATGCCTGTCCTTCGCCCAGACCTCGACAATCTGGTAGTCGGAGCCATTGGCCGTCACGTTGGCGTACTCCGAGACCCGGAAATCGACCGTCTGGACGTCATCCGGAACGAACCTGACCTTCAGGCTGCCTTCCGGCTCAGTCAGGCAGCTCGAGCCGCACAGTCCGATGCCGGCCACAGACACTGCGACAGTCTTGAGGCCTTCGACGTTGGAGGAGATATCCGCCACGTAGACGGCCCGCTGGTTCTGGTCCGGATGTGGACGCCACAGGCCAACTGTTGCGTCCGGCAGTGCCGTCGCGCTGATGTCCTGGTTCGGGTTGGCCAGCTCGACAGGAGCGCCGCTCCTGTCCCTGATGTACGCAGTCACCTGGTGTGTCTGAGTGCCAACGGTCCTATCACCGGAGCTCACCTCATACCTTGAGGCCTCGCCCGAGATATCACCTGGGATGAACAGCAGCGGTACCACCGTGGGCACGCCTGGCGAATCAATGATGTACTGGCCAGTCGCTCCGCCCAACCGAGCACGGACATTGGCTGTGCCGGGATCCTGGTTCGACACGACAGTGATGACTACCTTGCCGTCGGCGTCGGTCCGTCCGTTGGATGGGGTTGTCGAAGCGATGGTTCCGCGCGTCCCAACAATCTCGAACGTGATCTGCTGGTCAGGCACCTTGTTTCCAAACCCGTCCAGGACTTCGGCAGTCACCGTATGGAACGCTGCTCCATCGGCAATCCTTGTGCCTTGTGTCCCTACGAGTGTGGAATTGCCCGGATCAGCCTCGGCTGGATCGAACACAACAGTCTGCGGAGAATCGTCCACTTCGGCTGTGTTGTTGATGAATGCACTGACGGAGAACGGACCAGCAGTATCTGATTCGAGCGTGTAGATCGCGATGCCGCCCGACCCGGTAGTGACCGTGACGGAGGGAACCAGACCAGGCACCCGGAACGTGACCTGCTCGCCTGCGGCAACCGGGTTGCCGTCGCCGTCATGCACAGTGACCTTGAGTTCCCACTGGCCGCGTCCAACGATGACCCTTGTGCCATCGCCTTGCGCCGGAAGTGGCCTCACGCTCAGAGTGGAGTTGTCCGGATCCGGTGTACCAGCAATGAACTTGGCAATGTTGTTGCGCAAGCCGTTGCTAATTGGAACCGCTGTGGAGGACCCTGGCTCGGTGTAGGTGGCAGACATGGTGTAGGAGCCAGATGTGCTCGATCCAAGCTTGGCAACGTACACGCCAGCCTCAGGCGAGGTGAATGTATCGACACCAACAATGTGAGGCATCTCGGAATCCTGAGCACGCAGCGTCAGGCCGGGTACGCCGTTGTTGTTGCCGTCGCGGACAACGGCTGTCAGCTCGTGATAGCCGCCAACCACTACGTCACCCGAGGTCACCTCGTAGTAGCTGTTACCAGGCGTCGGATCACCCGGGACAAACTCCAGCGTTGTCCGTCGCGGAGACACCTGCGGATCAGGCTGAATCGGGCCAGCCACCTGGTGTGAAACCGCGATGTCGAAGATCGCCGCATATGTGGAACTCATCGTCGCTGTGTAGACACCAGGCGAGTTGAGCACGGGCGTTGGATGCTCGGGCAGGGTGTACGTGGTGCCGGCAGGCTGGGCCGGAGCGTTCGCCTTTGGCGTGGCTGTCAACCAGAGCAGAGACTCTTGATCCACAACGCCGTCATTGTTCTCGTCATACAGCTTGATGGTGACGGTGTGTGTATCGGTGCCGTTTGCCTCCACCTCGTTGTTTGTCAACTCGTACCACGAGTCTGTACCAACTGAGCCGGTCACCCAGTCCCAACGCAGGGAGGCTGGATCGGTCGCGTGGCCGTTTGTCACGGCCATCGCGCCGACGCTCGCCTTGACCACCGTTGTGCCCAGGCGGTAATCGCCAACGTACCGAACGGTGACCTTGCCGTCGGAGCCGGTCCGGGCATCAGATGGAACCGTGGAGATGAGCCGGCCAATGGGCTGGCCGGTAACACCTTGCGGGTTCTCCAGCGTGAAGGACACCAGCTGACCTGGTACCGGGCTGCCGTACTTGTTGTTCACCGTGACGATGGCCTCGTGATACGTCGAATCATCCGAGTGCTTCTCGCCGCTTGTGCCCGTCAGCATGGTGTGCACTGTGCTAGGCGGACCGACAAGGAACTCAATGTCGATGTTTCCGGAATTGACCACAGGCTGCAAATCATTGTCGCCTAGCCACGTGAGCGCGGCGTACACCGTGTAGGTGCCGGGCTTCTCAGTGCTCAGCCTGACCGACGCGACACCGCCCGCAACCGTCTGAACCTGCAGGTAGTCAGCATTCGGGTTGGAATACCGCATCGGGTCCTTTGCATCTGTCCAGAACCTGACCCACTGACCAACTGGCCTGTTGCCATTGGCGTCAATTACCTCAACAGTGGCAGTGATCGACTCGCCAACTTCCACCTGGGTTGCGCTGACGCTCAGGGTTGACCTGGATGGGTCACCGACACCCGGCACAAACCGGGCGATGTTACGTCCACTGGTGGTAACCGGCAGCTGGTTGCTGTCAATCGTCACGGTGACTGTGAAGTCATCGGCGACGGTGGACACCATGCGGGCCTCGTAGTAGCCAGCGCCCAGCGAGGTACTCGGAGCGAACGCCTGGAGGCCAGGCTGTGCGGGGTTCATATCAACCATGCGCGGACCCGCCTGCGGAGCCCAGCCAATCTGGAGGTCACCAGCACGCCCGGCAATCGGCACGTGAGCGGCCGATTCCAGGTGCGCGATGATCGTCCGGTAGTGGCCATCTGCGCCGTCCGCAACGACATCGCCTACCTGATCAACCTCGAACCACGAGTTCCCCGCAACCGGCGCGTTCACGAACGCCGCCACCAGCGGATTTGGAGTTGGCGTCGCGGCGACAGGCGTCGAGCCGTCCTTCGTGACAGTCGCGGTGACGGGGTAGGTGCCCACCGCATCCGCGGTGAATGCGAGCGTCGCCTCGCCCTGGCCGTCCGCCGTCTGGGTGTACGGCTGGTTGGTCTGGCTGCGAGTGTTCGGGATGGAGAAGACAACCGTTGCTCCCGGCACGCGGTTGCCAGAGCTATCCATCACAACGACCTTGGCGATGTGGTTCTCAGTGGTGACCGCCTTTTGGATGCCATGGGTTGTCAACGTCAGGTCAGACCTGGTTGACGGCGGGCCGGGGACAAAGTGTGCGGTGCCATTTCCAGCCACCGGCACGCTGAATGAAGCGCCTGTAGCCGGCTGGTAGTACACCTCTACGGGATAGTCACCGCGGACTGTCGCCTTGACGGTGGCGTCATATACGCCATCTTGGCCGGTACCGAATGTCGAGGCTGTTGCGCCAGCGGCGCTCGGGGTCAGCCGGCTCGCCACGGTGTTGGACGCATCATCCTTGACCGGGTTGTTGTTGGCATCGCGCAAATCGACCGTAACGGGAACTGTGTCATTGCCGTTGGCGATGGCGGGAGTCGCGTCCACCGTGAACGTCGAGTACACCGGGCTGGGAGGTCCGGCAACCCACTCTGCGGTGGTCTGGTTCGAGGCCCTTGGCGGAATGGCTCCGCCAAGATCGACACTCAGCGTCCTGAGGCCAGCCACGTTGGTGATCAGCCTGACCTCGTAGATGCCTTGCGTGGGATCGATCAGAGTGAAGCCCTGAGCCGCCTTGGCAACCGCACCTGGGGCGGTGGCGTTGATGGCGATGTTCTGAGCCAAAGCCTGGTCGATGACGGCGGACCCGTTGGAGCCCACCAACTTCACACGCAGCACGTGATACGAGCCGGCGCTTGAGGCGGAGTTGTCGGCAACCTTGGTATCGCCATAGGTCTCCAACCACCACTCGGACGCTCCCGGTACAACTGGTGAGTTCTCAAACACCAACCGCACCTGCTGTGGTGTCGGCCAAATGGCGCCGCTGGCAACCGCCACTCCCATGTAGCCATTCATTGGGGTGGACGCCCTGATATCCAGCGTTGCCTCACCATTGGACTGGGTCACTTGGCCGGTCAAGGCCGGGGTGTAGGTGGCACCCTGCAGGCCCGAAGTCGGGGTCCATGTAATCGGGATAGCGCCCTTCGGGTTGCCGAACTGGTCGGTAACCGTCACCTTGACCTTGTGCGGAGTGGCAGTGGCGCCGATGAACGCCGATTCCTCCGAGACCCGCTCAAGTGTGGCAAGGCTGGCGGTATCGCTTACGAAGCTGACCTGCCTGGGGCCCTGAGTCAATGCTGTCTCGTTTCCGCCCTCGTCAACCAAGTAGGCGGTGACCGTGTGCGTCTGGACCTTCTGGGTGGTGAACGTGAACTCGACCACTCCGTTTGGACCAGACTGGCCGGTCAGCAGAGCCGGGGCAATCGGTGGGACAGTCGGTGGGTCAATCGAGATACGCACCCTTTGACCCTGGACCGGGTTGCCTTGGCCGCTCGGACCAAAGCCGTCACGCACAGTAACCCTGGCCGTGACATTCTGGCCAACGGTCTGGCTGTTCGGAACAACCTCGAGGGTGGTCTTGGCAGGCGATGCACCGCTAGGCACAAAGGTGGTGGTCGCGTTGCCGCCGGTGGCAAGGGAGATGTCCTGGTAAGCCCCCGAGCCGGAGAACTGGGCCTGAATCTGGAAGGTCCCAGCCACAGCAGAGGTGATAGTGGCTTGGTACTCGCCTCTGGTGCCGGTCGATTGGAAGCCGGACACCACAGTCGCGCCGCCGGAGGCCCGGACGTCAGTCAACGCATTCAGATCGGTTGCGTTGCCCTGAGCATCGGCCACCTTGATGGTCACGGTCTGCTCGTCGCTCGAGTTGGCCTTGACGCCGGGGAGGTTGGTGACCGTGTAGCTCATGTTTGTGAGCACCGGTGGGCCAGAAATGAACCGAGCCCTGTTGGCGAGGTCACCATTTTGGTCACGCAGCACCGAGATGGCCTCACCCAGGTAGGTCGAGGTCACCACATAGGTGCCGGCGGTGGATGCCGAGAACGTCGCGATGTACGTGGCGCTGTTCGGATCGCTGGGGAACTCCTTGGCCCAACCGGTGATCGGAATCACCGTCTGGCCCATGGTGGCGGAACCACCGATGGCCGTGATGTTCACGACGGCCGGGTTGCCGTCATCGTCCACGAGGGTTACGCGGGCGGTGTGCGTGGAGCTGGCGTTGGCGACAACCTCTTGGGCGCGGGTTGCGACCTCCACCGAGGAGTTCACGGTGTTCACGGTCCCGGCCTCGAAGGTCAGATCAACCTTGGCCGGCTGGGAGCCGTCAGAGGTCTGAATGCCAACCCAGCCGGTGCCAGTGTCGTTGCGGAAGTTGCCGTAGATCGGGGTGTTGACCACCGGGGTCCCGCTGCGTACGAAGATGGTGGCCTTGCCGGAATCGTCCGTGGTGGCGGTGGCGTTCGCACCCGGCTGCAGTGTTGCCGGCGGGTTCTGGGTCTGAGCGAACGCCGGGCTGTTGGCGTCCAGAACAAACTGCACCTGGCGGTTCTTCACCACGTTGCCCAAGCTGTCAAACAGCTCAATGGTGACCTCATGAGACTGAAGGCCATCGGACCGGCGTGGCTGGTCATCGCCCTTGTAGATGCGGGATGAAGTCCGGCTCGGGGGACCGGCCACAAACTCAACCTGCCGCGTGTTGGAAGCAGACTCCACACCGAACGTCGCGCTGACGTTGAAGATGCCAGCAAGATCGCTCTTGATTGTGTAGGAGGCAATGCCGCCGTTGGAGGTGGTCATGACGCCATCGGACGGAATCAGGGTCGCGGAGGTTTGCGACTGATCCCTGGCCTGTAGGACAACTGTGGCGCCGTCCTTCGGGTTGCCGCCGCACGTCTGGGTGGCGGCATCATACGAGCCGTCGGTCACCCTGACCTGAGCGGTGTACTGGCCGGTGCCAACCGTCTGCGGCGAGGCGCCCGTCACGCTGATGGTTGCGCACGCTGCTGCGTCCGCCACAAACCTGGCGATGACGTTCTCCTGGCCGGTGGGGCCTGCCTGAAGTGTTACCGGGTTACCTCCCTGCACTGCCGTGAAGCGCACTGCGATCGGGTGGTCACCGGCGTTGCCGGAGGTGATGTTCGCAACGTAGTTGCCCTCACCGTTCGTGTTGTCATAACGGAAGGGGCCTACCGTGGCATAGCCGTCGGTTGCCTGGCCAGACAGCTTGGCAGCCGCGTCCTTGATCGGGTTTTGGTACTGATCTTCCATGTAGACATATGCGAACTGCGGGTTCTGTGCGTTGGCTGGCACATTCGGCAGGTTCGAGACTGAGTAGTACATGATGGCCGGCTGCCCATTCGAGACAAACTCGACCCACGGATTGGTACCACTCTGCGGCGGAACTGCTTGGCCCTGTCCAACGCCTGGCGGATCGCGCCAGAGCAGTGCAAGGTCCTTCAGGCCAGCCTTCTGGGATGTGATGGTCGCCGTGTACTCACCGCGGTTGTTCATATCCTCCTGGAAGGCGGAGACGACGGCGTTGCCTTCAATGCCGCGCCCGATGGCCGTGGCCGTCAGGTTGGCCTCCTTGTTCCTCACAGGCTCGTTTGCGCAGGTCTCCAGGTGGGCCCGCAAGGTGTACGAGCCGGTTCCGACGGTCTGCGGGCTCTGGCCCACCACGGTGTAGTAGGTCAGGTTCGGATCAGCGCATGGACCGCCGCTGTCGAATCCGAGCTCCAGCCTTGCCGTCTGGCCTTGCGAATTCAGCACCTGACTGCCGGCCGCGATGGCGGTGACGGCGGCCGTTGCCACGTCCTGTGACGTGATTGCGATGGTGAATTCGCCCTTGGCGTTGGAGCCGCTGCCGGTTGTGCCGGTGAGTGCCGGCGCAATGCCGAAGCCCGCTCCGACGCCACCCTGGACAGACATCACAACCGTGACGCCATCAATCAAGTTGCCATCGGCATCGCGCACGGTCACGGTTGCGTGGTGCGCTTCGCTGCCGTTGGGGGTCTTGGTCTGACCAAGTGTGTCTGAAGTCAGCGTTGTGGTCACCGGACTCGGCGGACCTGGGTTGAACACCACGGTGGCCGGGGATCCGGTTGGCGTGATGGTCACGCCGTCCTTTGTGACCGAGGCGCTGACGGTGTAGGTGTCAGCCTTTGCGGTGGTGAATGTAACCGCGTAGGTACCTCCGCTGCCGGTTGTACCGGTCCACGTGACCGGAGAGCCCACAACAATGGGATTGCCATCGGAATCAACAACCGTGAAGGTGACGTTGGCTCCGGGGATCACGTGAGTGAACTGGTCCTGGACAGCCACGGTCGCGGTGACGGAACTGTTCACCTGGAGCGAGTTGGTGGACAGGGTCAGTCGCGAGTTCTGCGTGGTCGGGATATCTGGATCGAACGTCAAGGCGATGGTGTCGGTCGCGGTCTGCCCGGAACTCGGCCCGGTATACGTGCCGAGCAGTGTGTGGGTCAAAGTCTCCGAGGACCTCACCTGGATTGTGTACACACCCGGGTCTGTGGTCTGGTTGGCCGGAGTGACCGTACCGATGATCAGTCCGGTGCCGCCCTGCTCGGTTGCAGTTACGGTGCCGCGAGTGATTGGCAGGCCGTTGCTGTCCTTCACTGTCGCCGTCACAAGGTAGTAATCGGTGGAGTTGGCCACCTTGGTGATGGTGGTATCGGCTTCCAGCTCAATGACCGGGTGGGCCACATCTCCATCGAAGAAGACGCGGTCGGTTCCGTTTGCAGTGATGTTGGTCTGGTTGATGCTGCCGCGGTTCCAGGCCACGGAGACTGTCTTCCAACCGAAGGCGCTCGATGTAATCGAAGCCTGGTATGTGCCAGGCGTGGCCGTCTCAGTGAATGCGCCAACAGACGCGTCGCCTTGGCCGTTCTCACCCACGGCCAGTGCGCTCAGCAAGGACTGCTGGCCGGACATCGGCACGGATGTGCCGGCGCCAGTCCTGGTGGCCAGCACAACCGTCACCGTGTGAGAGTCCGTGCCATTGGCACTCCTCTGACCGGTGGAGACGCTGAACTCGGAGAACTGAGTGTCCGGTGGATCGACGTTTGCGAATGGGAGAGCCAGCTCGGCAGCCTGGGTGGGCACAGTTTCATCTGGCACATAGGTTGCGGCGGCTCCAGTGCGGGCCTTGACCAGCGCGTCACCTTCCCGAGCGTTGGCCGAGACGATGTTCACCGTGCGCCTACCTGTTGCCGGATCAGCGTTTCCGATAGCCGCGTGGCCTGGCGCCAGAGAGCCAACGCCGCTGACCTCAAACGTGATCGGGATGTTGCCGAAGCCGAGGCACGGGTTGTCATACTCGTCATACAGCTGGACGGTGGCCTCGTGGTGCTCCTGGCCGGGGCGCTTGGCGCTCCCACCAGTGGCGGAGAGCAGCCTGGCGCTGGTCGGATCGCACGTGGTGTTGGTGAATGTGACGTCACCTGTCAGCGTCACCTGGTTGGTCGCGTTGTTCGGATCGGTCACGATAGCGGTGACCTCGTAGGTTCCAGCCCGGTGGGTCGAGAACGTGTACGTCCAAGTGCCGGTGCTCTGGCTTGTGCCAGTGATCCCGACGGCCTGGGTTGTTCCGTCCTCGCGCACCAGCGGCTGACCCGTGCTGGCGTCACGAACGCTCAACACAATTGCCGCGCCGGGAACCGCCTGGTCATTCGAGTCCTTGACGGTGACCGTAGCTGTGATCGGCTGCGCAACAACAACCTCGTCATCGTTGAACGTCAACGTGGAGTGGGTCTCTGACAACGGCCTGTTGGAGAACTTCACTGGCACATCAACAAAGTCGGTGCGGGTTTGGTAGGTGTAGGTGGCCCTGATGGTCTTCGGATCAACGGAGGTGGACCCAACCGTGAAGGACCAGACACCTGGCTCGGATGAACCAACAGCCGCAGGATTGGACAGAGTGACGGTCGAATCGCCAACAGGGGATGTAGCCACGGACACAGTGCCCGCGGTAATCGGGTTGCCGGTACCAACCGAATCAACCACCCTGACCTTAACTACATAGTTCTCAACGCCCACTGCAGCGGTTGGCGATGGCGGCGTCACGCTGACAAGCTCGATCTCACCGCGCACCGGGTTGGACTTGAACTCAACCGTCACCGGAGTGGTGGTGAACAGCACCGTGCCATTGGACTCCAGGACATCGGCGTACACCGTGTAGGTGCCGGCCGTGGTGGTCGAGATGTCAATGACGGCCTTGCCGCCATTGCCCGTGGTCATTTCGCCGTTGGCGGGCAGCGTCAAAGCTGGCGCGGTACGGAACCGCACCCTCTGCCCATCGATCTGGTTGCCGGTGCAGTCCTTGACCTCCGCAGTGGCCTGCGCTGTCCCGCCAACCCACAGCTCTGCCGGGTCAATCCCGAGAGTGGTGGTGGTGGAGCAGGGAGTGCCCTGCTTGAACACGGCCTGGTTGGACCTGTTCACCGGTGTGCCGGCATTGACACTGCCGTTGACGGTGGCCGCCACGATGTAGGTGCCCGCAACGCCAGTCTTGATGGTGCCGCGGTAGAGACCAGCGAACGGCTGCGCAGTCGGATCGACAGGCACGAGCGCCTGCACCCAAGTCGCCAACTGGGCCGAGTTCACACTGTGTGTGGCCGTTGCCGAGATAGCGGTTGCCGGGTTGGCCAGCAGCACGCCGTTGCCGTTGGTGTCCTTAACAACAAGCTCAACAGTGTGGGTCTCGTTGTCGTCCGCCAGTACATCGGTGCCCGCTGAGGCCACGTACACCTCAGCTGTGGTCGCGATATCGGAAACGAACTCAATGGTGTTGGCTGTTCCAACCTGGGTGAGCGTAATACCACCAGCCGTGCCGCCTGCCGGGAAGACACCGGAGTTCAGCGACTTGACCTTCACTACGTACAGACCCTGCGTGGTTTGGCTCTCGGTAATGCTGATTCCGGTCATGCCAAGGTCCTGATCATCCACAGTCATGTCGATCAAGTTGGCGGAACTAATCAGGGGGGCGCCCGAACGCGATGTCAGCCTTACCCAAATCTCATGCTCTTCGCTGCCGTTGGCCACCTTGGTCCCGCTGCTCCTGACCTCGAAGGTGCCGCTTTGTAGGTCGGTGTCCTGGAACCTCATGCTCAACTCGGCGGGTGCCGGATTGGTTGGGGACACCTGGATGTCCTGGTTGGCAGCTCCTTGCGGATTTCCAAACTTTGCCCGGACGATGGCGTTGCCCACCACATGGTTGGAAATGATGGACATGGTGCACTTGCCATAGGTAGCAGCGTTGGACGGATCGCTACCAGTGGTGCAGCTCCACGTGCCGTCGGTGTTGCCAGAAATCTGGGTGGCGCCGGCGTTGGTGATGGTGCCGATGCCGTTGGCCTTCAGTGCAAATGTGACTGGCGCGCCCGGTACCGGGTTGCCGTCAGCGTCCCGCACGGTGGCGATGGCGGTGTGGGTGTCGACGCCATCGGGCATCAGCACAGAAGAGGTGCCAGCCTCAAGGGTGGACGTCAACGGCGAGGGGTCATCGGCCTGGAACGTGACCGTCATCTGAGAGGGGAACGTTGTGACTGGCGAACCGTCAACCGTCACCGTTGCGGTCAACCGGTAGGTGCCGGAAACGCTTGTGGTGAACGGTGCGCTTGCAGTGCCATTGACGGTGGTCAAAGTTGCGGAGTGCTGGTCTGCCACCGGCGATGACGTCTGGATACCAACCAGATGGAACTGAACGGTTCCATCGACCCGGCTGCCACCGGGATCAGTGATGACGACGGTGCCGTTGGTGGTCGCGTTGACCTTCAAGGGGTTCGGGGAGACCGACAGCGAGGCGCTGGCGTTCTCGTTATCAGGCGTGTACACAACCTGTGCCGATTGGCTGCTGGGTGCGCCGCTGGGCGGGGTGTACGTGGCCGTGATGTGCTTGGTGCCGGACAGCGTTGCATTGATGCTGAACGAATACTCGCCGGCCGCTGCGTTCACAGCTGTGATCTGGCCGAGCGTCACGTCAGCTTCCGTTGCGGAACGGCTCAGCGTGTTGAGCGGGACGGAGCACCCGTTGCCCATGGAGTCTTCCAGCGTGATCTTGCCGGTGAAGGCGTTGCCTACCACCTGTGAACCGGTGGGGGTTGTTTCAAGGCTCTTCACACTGCACGCATTGATGTCCACGGTGTATTCGCGCTGCTCAGAGCCGATGGTCACCCAGTTGGAAGTGCCGAGGTTCTGGCCCTCAGCCGTGATGGTGTACGTGCCGGCCGTTGTGGCCTTGATGTTAACGGAGCACTGGCCGTTGGGGCCGGTGGTGCAGTTCTGGCCGTTGGTGAGCGGCGGGGTGATGGTGACCGAGGCGCTCGGAGCAACGGTGAACCTGACGTTAACTCCCTCCAGCGGCGATCCGCCGGCAGTCTTGGCCGTGACTGTGGCCGTGTAGCCGCCAGCGTCGGTGACCGGCAGCGAACCCGCCGGCTGGACCACCAAACTGGACTCGGTTACGTCAATCTCCTTGGCAAAGGACACACCGCAGCTCAGCGCTGCACCAGTGGTGACCTGCCCAGCCGGGATGGTGTACGTGGTTCCGGACACAGTTGGCGTGAAGCTCTGCCCATTGGCGTCCTCGCACGCAACGCCGGTCACGTTGTAACCGGTTGGAATGTTGCTGGGGGTGAATGTCACCGGGCTGTTCACAGTCTGGAACACGTGACCCGTCCCGGAGGACGCCCAAGCGTTGTTGGGCAACGTAGTGATCGAGTCAGTGGCCGATGACGGATGCGTGGTTGAGATATTGCCGAGCGTGAACCCGAACGTGTCCTCTCCGCCCAGGGACCTGGCCTGGAGTGCCAGGGTGCCCGAGGCGACAAAGACGCGGTAGTCCTCAACCTCGCCTGGGGTGGACCACGCGTTGGTGTTGGCGGCGGTGCTGTTCGCCGCCGGCGGCTTCGTCCCAGATGTCGCGCTCATGCCGCTGTACGGCGATACGCGGAACCGGACCCATGTTGGCGGTGCGCCTTGGGGCGCTCCGGAGCCGGTGAACAATTGGCCAGTCGAGTAGCCGTTGGTCACGGCACCCATAGTGATCTCTGGAGTGAAGACATTTGCAGCAGTGGGCGAGACCGCGTTCTTCAAGTCACCGCCCCATCCTTGGACGGTGGCTGTGCTGGCTAGGCTTCCGCTCACCTTTGCCCGGATGTTGTACGTCTTGTTGATAGCCAAAACCGCCTCACGCAGTGAGGTCCAGGCGCCGCCATCGGTCAGCTGGATCTCAACGCCATCATCGGTGGAGGCGTGTGGATCGGTTGTGTCGGTACCCGAGACGGGACCCTCGACAGGCGAGTTGGCGGCGCGGCTGTTGCCCAGATAGAGCTGGGAACCCCACAGCGAGTTGGCGTCTGACAGCGAATCCTGCGCGTGGTATGGGCCGTCACTCGCAAGCAGCGTCTTGTAGGGAGCGTCGCCGTAGGAGGCTGCACCGGTAACAGCAAAGTCGGCATAGGCAACCTCAGTGGATGTCCGGACATTCACCTTGGATACGATCGCGGCTCCGCCGCCCGTTCCGAGCAGCGAGTTGACCGGCCAGGTTCCGGAGGACTTGGTTGCACTGAAGCCGCCGGAGACAGTCCCGTTTGCGGCGACGGTGTGGGGCGCAGTGGAGGGATCAATCGAGTCCGGCCGCGCACCAAGGCAGACACCACTCTGGGAGATCGGGTCGTAGTACGTAGTTGGACCGGTGGCGCACAGCGGCGTCACCTCGTTGTCGGTAGGGCTGGTCGGGGCCGAGGCGCTGGCCCAAGTCTGGAGCGCGTTGGCACCGTTGACTTGAGGCTGCTTTACGCGAATGTAGAACTCGGCATTAGGGCCAGCATCGTTCACGATGAAGTCGTAGCCGCCATCAGGCCCGGTGGTGCGCACACCACGTATTGCGCCATTGGCGTCATAGATCTCAACGGTTGCGCCTTGAAGTGCGCCCTCGTCTGCCGGCGTGTTGGGGTTGTCATCGTTTGGCTCACCGTCGCCATTGACATCGTTGTACACTTTGCCGCGAATCACTGGGGCCGTCTGGCAAGCCGCGAGGTCGAACACGGGTTGGCTGCCCAGAGACCCCACCGTGCTCATGGCGCCTGACATTGTGTCGATCTTGTACAGGGTGGTGGACATGGCGAGGTACAGGAAGCCGTTGAGGAAGGCCATTCCATAGAAGGTGGAGCCACTCACCGCATTGCGGACCTGTACAACCCTCTTCCAGTACCACGTTGTATTGTGCTGGCCGGGCGTGATGCGGAGCACCCACTTGGTGGTACCGCTTCCGACAACCACGTAGGCGTTGCCCTCAGCGTCGACCGCCATGTCAGACGCCACGTCAATGTCCCCGGTTAGGGCGGTGACCGCTTCGCCAGTATCGGGCGCGATTGTTCTGGAAGCCCTGGTCTCGTGGGTGACTGGGTTGTGGATCATCAAGTTGAAGTCGCCCCTGCCGTCGTTTCTCAGGTCCGTGAACTCGCTGGAGGACATGAAGATCTGACCGGTGTGCTGGATGACCTCACCGCCGGACCAGCCGGCACTAGCCGAAGTGTCGAGGTTCCCCGGCACCGAGAACATTGGAGTGTCCGTCGAACCCGGCGTGACCTTGTGGACTCTGACGTCGTTCCAGTCCCAGTGGTAGGCCACCAACTGCCCAAGCACCGGTTTCCCGTCCTGATCCAGGAGGGGCTGACCATTCGCGTCCGTTTCAATCTCCGGGCCAACAGCCATGGTGTTGACCGAGTTGGTCGGGGTCATGCCGCTGGCTGTGTAGGGAACCGTGGCCGTCATCGTCGGTAGGTTGGCAAACCGGCTAACAGCCCTATAGCCGGCGGCGCCTGACCGGACCGCGTAGAGGGAGTTGCATTCGAACGGAGGGGGCGCGGGGCTGACTGCTGCCTCAGCCGGCTCGTCATTCAGGACCAGGGTGGCGACTGTGCCGGTGCCGATGGCGAAGGCCAGTGCGACAGTCCATGCGACCGGCTTGGCCAGACGCTTCATTGCTCGCGCCATCGCGGTGCGAGGGCGCCTGGAGGTGCTTGCTGCGTTCGTGTTCATGACTGTTCCTTGTCCTGTCCTGAATGCGTCGGGTGAAGGGGAGACTTGTGAGGGAGATCTTGGATTCATCGGAGAAGTCCTTGAGCTTGGGGGCGGAGGTGCCCGGATGCCACGTTGCGGCGGGCTGGGGGCGGGGGCTGTGGACGGCCACGGTCAGGTGGTGGTCCCTCGGCAAACCCGAGGGAGCCTCGTCGTCGGGGTCCCGGTGTAAGAGTCCAGCGCTTCCGGCGGCGCTCAACGCCAAGCCGGCGGGAGGTATCAGGAGGGCACAAAACGGCAGCGCGGCGCACCATCTGGCGCGCAACGCCGCAGCGAACGCTCGTATTAAGCTGCGCGGGTTGGAGTATCCCCCGCATATAGTGGCTCCTCACTGTGTACTGCCAGGTCGCACGGTCGGGTCTCGTGAGAGCTTCGACAGATGTTGGCACGTTACTCCCTATCCAGCGCCGAAGTAAGCCACCCATAGGTATTGCTACCCAGTCGCGGGGCGTTTTATTCCCTAAGGGCGAACTCGAGCCCCTCCGCAGCACCGATCCGGCAGCCTCCGCACCCCTCTGACCACGGCCTTTGGTCCAAGACCCGCCCCTGACAGGCAACAACGCCCTAGGACAACCGTCCCGCCCCAAGTTTCCACCCAATCCCCCAAGAATAGGCAGAAATACCCACGATCCCGGTTCCAAACCCAACCCAGCCGCCCAAACGACATACCCACCAGAACCCGCCGAACCCCGCGCCGAGGCGAGCGCGGCACGCGCAAAGGCGCCCCCCCGCACAACCCCCGCAGGGGCAGGCGCAAACTCCGCGCCGACGAAGGCGCGGCTAGCCCGGGGAAGGGCAGGGCGAATCCGGGGGATCACACTGATGAGACCAACGTCCGTCAGCCCCGTGACGCCGTCCGCGGACCCGATCCGTCAGATCTGCGTAGTACTACACACCGCGCCCCAAAACCCGTGCTCAACGCAACCAATCCGTGACCAATTCAGCCCAAAGCAGAACCCCAACCCCCCACGCCCAACACGTGCTATAAGCCCCCCACCCCGCCACCGCCAACCCGGGTCAGCTAGCAGTCCGGGGTCAGGCGTCCACGAAGCGGAGCTCGACGCGCTTGCCGACGCTGGAGGCGATCTCGCCCAGCAGCGCCACCGAAGCGTTCATCGAGCCGTTCTCGATCCGCGCGATGGTGGACTGCGGCCTGCCGGAACGCTCGGCCAAGGCCCGCTGCGTCAGGCCCATGTCCTCGCGCAGCTTGGCGAGAGCGACAGCCACTTCCAGGCCCTCACGCTCCTGCGCGAACGCCTGCGCGAGCGCCGGGTCCTCCGCGCCCTTCCGCGCGATCAAATCGCTGATCCTGCTCATGAGTCTGACCCTCGCTTCCTGTCCCGCCAATACCCCGCCCGAACCTGCCTGGCGTGCCGAATCTCCCCCGGAGGAGTCTTCCGCGACTTCTTGGTGAAACCATGAGTGATGATGTAAGCGCCCGCTTCCTCGTGGAAGTAGATCGCCCGTTGGGAATTCTTCCCGGTCCGTGACCTCAGCTCGAACAGGTCGCCCTCGAGCTTCTTGATCCATTCCATCCTCGCCCCCACCGCGAGCCCATGGCACTCCACGGCATCGATCACGGCCAAGAGCTTCGCGGCGTCCTTATGCGGGAGCGAATCGAGGAAATCCTCGAACTCGCTCGACCCGTCCGGGCGCCTGATCCAATCGAACTCCGGGAGGCCCATCGCTCTACGATAGCAGATAGGCTATCAAAAGGGGAGTATCAGCGGGTTTTCCACGCCTCCCAGGCTGAGGTGACTATGTCTGGGAGGGTGCGGTGGGCCCGCCAGCCCATGGTTTGCGTCATCGTCGATGGGTCCGCAACGAGGGCGGGGGGGTCGCCGGGGCGGCGCGGGGCGATGGTGGGGGGGATGGAGATGCCGGTGACGCGGGCGGCCTCGGCGATCACCTGCTTGACGGAGGCGCCTGTACCCGTGCCGACGTTGAACACGGTGGCGGGGCGGGTTGGGCGGTCGAGGTAGTCCAGGGCGACCAGGTGGGCATGCGCGAGGTCCATGACGTGGACGTAGTCGCGGATGCACGATCCATCCGGCGTGGGGTAGTCATCCCCGAACACCACGGGGGGTTGGCCGGCGGTCAGGCGCTCGAACACCATCGGGATCAGGTTGAGCGCGGCCGGGTCCCCCAGGTCCGCCCAGCCGGCGCCGGCCACGTTGAAGTACCGCAAGCAGGCGAGCCGCAGGTCCGAGCTGGCGGCGACATCGTGCGCGAGCCACTCCCCCGCAGCCTTGGTCTGCCCGTAAGGGTTGATAGGCGCAAGCGGGGTGGTCTCGGGGATGGGTTGTGGGGTGAAGGGGGTGGAGTGGGTGCCGGCATCGGCGGTTGGGGTGCCGGGTGCGGGGGTGCCGGGTGCGGCGGCGCCGGGGGGTGCGGTGGGGAGGGCGGGTGCGGGTGGGGGGTTCGCGGGGGGTGCGGTGAGCTTGGCTGGGGAGTGGGTGCCGGCATCGGCGGGGGGATTTGGGGCTCCGTAGACGGCGGCGGAGGAGGAGAAGACCAGGCGCGGGACGCTCGCCAACTGGACTGCGCGGAGGAGGTTGGCCAGGCCGCCGAGGTTCTGCTGGAAGTACCAGAGGGGGCGCTGGACGGACTCGCCGACCTGCTTGCGCGCGGCGAGGTGGATCACGGCGTCGGCGCCCTCCATGGCGCGGGCGAGCGTGGGGGCGACCGCGGGGTCCGCCAGATCCGCCCTGATCAGGCGCGCGTGGCCGGTGCGCTCGGCTCGGCCGGTGGCGAGGTCATCCAGGACAACCACGTCATCCCCCCGCTCCAGCAGGAGCCGCACAATATGCGCCCCGATATACCCAGCCCCACCCGTAACAACCACACTCACACCCGCCACAATACCGACGCCCCCTTCATCAGCTGGCCCTTCTCCCGTCTTGAGCACTTGCGGTCGCCCCGGCACCCCCGCCACCCGCGCGTTGAGCACGAATCCGCCCTAACCACCCAACCCCCCGCCGCCGATGGCGTACAGGCACCCTTCCGGCATCGTGCACCACACCCGTAGGGGCGGGTACAGGGGATTTACTACATCTGCTCCTTTTGCTACGCTGGGGGGTGTGAGTTTGGTGAGCATTGGGGACTTTCGGCGGGATCCTGGACCGTTCCTCGACGCGGTGGCGCGCGGTGAGTCCCTGACCCTCACTCGGTACCGGCGCGAGGTCGCGCGGCTAGTGCCCCCACGCGACCTCCACCCGCGCGTGTCGGGTGCCCAAGTGATGGAGGCCATGCGCGTGAGCCCCCTTCCGGACGATTCCTGGGCGGAGGACCTGCGCACCATGCGCGCCGCCGATGACGGCCGCGATCCGTGGGTCGGAGCATGATCGGCCTGCTCGACACGTCCGTCGTGATCGCGGCGAACAAGCCGGGAGAGTCGCCGCCAGATCTGTCCGACTTCGATGAGGTCCTGATCTCGAGCCTGACGTTTGCCGAGCTGGAATTCGGGCTGCGCCCGGGCCGAGGTGCACCCATCTCCAGCGGTAGGCGCCAGCGCCTGGACGAGATCCGTGATCGATTCGGCCCGGGCCTGCCGTTCGACGCGCCCTGCCTGGCCGCCCTGCGGCGCCTCCTGGCCCACATCGCCGCCAACGGTGGTGACCCCCGCGTGGACAGATTCGACCGAATGATCGCAGCCACAGCCCTGGCCCACGCCGCGACCCTAGTAACCCGCGACCAAAGCGACTCGCCCCTGTTCACCCCCCTAATCCCAACAACCCTCCGCTGACCCAGCGTCAGGCGCGAAGAGCGCCGCCCCGAGGTGCGAGATACGTCAGAAGCCGCCAACAGGTTGAAGTAGTTCTGATTCGCGCGGGCGGCGGCAGCCGCGCTCAAACCGATGTTGCCGGGCCACCCGCCCACCACCAGCCGCTCCGCCAGCCTCTCCGCCAGGCCGGGCAGACTCATCTCCAGATTTCTCGGCTTGACCGGCCCGCCTGCCAGCAGGTCCGCGTTTTGCCTGGCCACGCTCGTCGATTGAACACTTTTGCAGGCCATCTGGTGAACACTTTGCAGCCGAACCATTGAACACTCTGCAGACCCGCCGCCGGTTCCGCCCCGCCGCCG
>JAIRRT010000122.1 GCA_031255835.1 Bifidobacteriaceae bacterium
TGCTCACCTCCGGCGGCGTCATCTCGCCAACCGACCCGCTGGAGCTGCCCCAATACAGCGCCGAGGAGATCGCCGCCGCCTGCCAAGAGGCCGCCCGCCGCGGCACATACGTCACCGCCCACGCCTACTCGGCCCAAGCCGTAGCGCACTCCATCGAGAACGGTGTGCGCTGCATCGAACACGGCAACCTGATTGACCAACCCACCGCGCGAACGATGGCGCAAACCGGCACCGCACTCATCCCCACCTTGGCCACCTATGACGCAATGGACCGCCGCGGCGACGAAATCGGTCTGACTGCCGTTGGGCGGCAGAAGAACAGCGCTGTGCTGGACGCCGGCAAGAACGCGATCCGGCTGGCACGGGCAGCCGGTGTGCGCATCGGTTTTGGCACGGATCTGATGGCCGATCTTGAAGAGGAACAGCTCCACGGCCTGCGCCTCCAAGCCGAAATCGAGGGCCTGGAGCGAACCATCGAAGCTGCCACGGCCACCAACGCGGCGATCCTGGGCATTGGCGCCGATGTCGGCATGGTGAGGCCCGGATTCAGCGCTGATCTGGTGGTCTTCCCTGGAGATTTGCGCAGCGATCCGGAGCTGCTTTGGACCTCCGGCCGCAAGGTCATCAGCCGGGGCAAACTGATCAACTAGCCGCTGAGGGTTCCCTGCGGTACGGACGGGCGGGTCCTTGCTAGCCCCAGGGTTCGTAGTCGAGGCCTTCTGAGCGTTTGGGGCGGGCCATTAGTGCCCTGCCCATCGCCACAACGTCTAGGCCGCGGTGGATCACTGCGACAACTGCCTCGGTGATCGGCATGTCGACGTCATGGGATTGGGCCAGGCTCAAGATGGCGGCAGAGGACTTGATCGATTCGGCCGTCTGGCCGGTCGCGGCCACGGCCTCATCGACTGACTTGCCCTCCCCCACTAGCCGTCCCACCGTGTGGTTGCGCGAATACGACGAGGAGCAGGTCGCGTGCAAATCCCCCACACCGGTCAGTCCGCTGAACGTTTCGGCTTTCGCGCCCAGCGCAACGCCCAGTCGGGTCATTTCCGCCAAGCCGCGGGTCATCAGTGTCGCTCTGGTATTCATCCCGTTGCCCAGTCCGCCCGCCACACCGACAGCGAACGCGATCACGTTCTTGACCGCTCCCCCAGTTTCCACGCCAATCACGTCGGAGTTCAGATAGGGCCGGAAATAGTCGGTGGCAACGGCGTTGGCAACTTCTTTGGATGCCTCGGGGGAGGTCGAGGCCACCACTGTTGCGGCCGGCTCACGCGCCACAATCTCTGCGGCCAGGTTGGGCCCGGAGATGACTGCGATCCGGTCCTCTTCAATGTCGAGGCTGGTCTTGATCACCTCGCTCATGCGCCGGCCTGAACCTAATTCGACACCCTTCATCAGCGACACAACCACGGCGCCTGACGGGATATGCCCAGCCAAAGGCTGCAAAACTGTGCCTGCTACCTGGGCTCCGACAGCCACAAACACCAGGTCCGCTCCCCGCAGAGCCGATTTTGGATCGCTTGAGGCATGAACCCGGCGCGGAAAGCGGATCTCGGGGAACCGCTTGGGGTTGCGGTGGCGGGCCTCAATCGACTTGGCCACATGCGGGTCTCGCACCAAAAGGCGTACCGAGTTTCCGGCATCGGCGGTGATTTGGGCGAAGGCTGTGCCTACGGCACCGGCACCGATAATCGCGATCCGCGTCATTTGGGGTGCCTTTCGGTGTACGGGTTGTACGGCTGGTCCGGTGGGATTGTCCCGCGCAATTCTGCGACTATGCCGGTCACTGCCTTCATGATGCGGTCTGTTGCCTCGCGGGCGGCGCCGGGATCGGTCCGGCCGAGTAGATCGGACAAGTCCACCGGGGGGCCGGCTTTGACCCGTTCGGTGTGGCGCGGCAGGATTCGCGGCACCTTGCTCTTGGGCGGCAGAACCGCCTGCGCGCCCCACTGGCCCACGGGGACAACGGGCATGCCGGTTCGCAGGGCGAGGCGGCCAACTCCGGGCCGGGACGCCATGGGCCACATGGTTGGGTCCTTGGTGATGGTTCCCTCGGGGTAGACCACCACGCAGCGGCCCTCGCGCAGGGCAACCTCGGCGTAGCGCAGCGAATCCCCGGCGCGTACGGTGCCGCGCTGAACTGGGATCTGGCCGGCGGCGTTGAGCACCTGGCGGACGAGTGGAATGCGCCACAGCGAGTCTTTGACCAGGAAGTATCCTGGGCTGCCGGAGTCGTAGAAGAACTCGGCCATAGGCAGGAAATCCAGGTTCGAGATGTGGTTCGCGGCTGCGATGAACCCGTTGCCAGGCTCAGGCAGGTTCTCCCAGCCTTCATAGCTGCGGCTCATCAGCGGCCTGATAAGCGGTTTGAGCAGCCACGCGACCGTGCGGTAGCCGGGTGGGATGAACTTGGTCATGGGCGCTAAGACTAGCCGTCTTGCCTGGGTCACTCGCGCCAGGTGCGGGCGCCTAGGGCGGCCAGCTTCTCGGCAAAGTGCTCATACCCGCGGTCAATCAGCTCGATGCCGCGGATCGATGATGTGCCGCTGGCCGCCAGGGCCGCGATGACGTGGGAGAACCCGCCTCTCAGGTCCGGGATGTCGATCTCGGCAGCCCGCAGCGGTGTGGGACCTGAAACAACCGCGGAATGCTGATAGTTCTTGGCGCCAAACCGGCACGGCAGGCCGCCTAGGCAGTTTGGATACAGCTGGATTGTGGCGCCCATCCGCCGCAGCGCCGTTGTGAACCCGAAGCGCTGTTCATAAACGGTCTCATGGATAATGGAAAGCCCTTCGGCTTGGGTTAGTGCCACCACTATGGGTTGCTGCCAGTCCGTCATAAACCCGGGGTGCACACCAGTTTCCAAAGCGATGGATGAAAGCTCGCCGTTGGCCCGGAAGAACCTTATGCCCTCATCTGAGACCTCAAACGCGCCGCCGATTTTCCGGAAATAGTTCAAGAATGTCATCATGTCGGGTTGGCGTGCCCCCAGAACCGTGATGCTGCCGCTGGTTGCCAAAGCGGCTGCCGCCCAACTGGCGGCCTCAATACGATCCGGCATCGCCGTGTGGGTGAACCCATAAAGCGAATCGACACCCTCAATTCGTATCACGCGGTCAGTCTCAGTGGAGATTATGGCGCCCATCTTTTGCAAAACGGCCACCAGATCGAGGATCTCCGGTTCCACGGCGGCGCCCCTGAGTTCGGTGATCCCCTCAGCCAACACCGCGGTCAGCAACGTCTGTTCCGTAGCCCCGACCGACGGGTATTCCAACTCGATCTGTGTGCCGCGCAACCCCTCTGGCGCGGTGAGTTTCATACCATCTGGCTCTTTGTCGACATGCGCCCCGAAACGCCGCAAAATCTCCAAGTGGTAATTGATAGGCCTCCCGCCGATGGCGCACCCCCCCAAATTGGGAATGAACGCCTCTCCCAGTCGGTGCAGCAGCGGGCCACACAGCAAAATGGGGATCCGCGAGGAGCCGGCATGAAGCGAAATGTCGGCAATTTTGGCCGAATCTACGTTGGCGGGATCGAGGCGGATCATGCCGCCGGCATCGTCCCACTCAACGGCAACGCCGTGGATCCCCAGGAGCCCGGAGACCACCTCGACATCGCGGATGGCTGGCACGTTGGTCAGGACGCTCGGGGTGCGGCCCAGGAGGGAGGCGACCATCGCTTTGGGCGCCAGGTTCTTGGCTCCGCGCACGGCCACTGCCCCTTCAAGGGGCCTTCCACCCTCGACACGCATCACACGTGCGTCCATGACACCTCCAAAACCGGCCCGGTAGCCCCAGCCGGCTGGCCCGCCGGCCCAGTCACCGCCAGGCCGGTCAAGCATAATGCGGCCCCGACAGGCCCGCTTACTAACCCTCTTCGGTGCGGCGCAACACCTCTGTCAGCCGGTTGGCGGCGGCCACCACGGCTGCTGCGTGAATCCGGCCGGGCTGCTTGCTGATCCGCTCTATTGGGCCGGAGATGGACACGGCCGCCACAACCCGCCCCCCTGGGCCGCGCACGGGCGCCGAGACCGACGCCGCGCCGGCCTCCCGCTCCGAAACCGACTGTGACCAGCCGTGACGGCGCACCGCGGCCAGTTGGGTGGCAGTGAACTTGGCGCCCTGCAGCCCGCGGTGAAGCCGGTCCGGCTCCTCCCAAGCGAGCAGCACTTGGGCGGCTGAGCCGGCCAGCATCGGCAGCACCGCGC
Source organism: Bifidobacteriaceae bacterium (assembly GCA_031255835.1). Classification (GTDB taxonomy): domain Bacteria; phylum Actinomycetota; class Actinomycetes; order Actinomycetales; family WQXJ01; genus JAIRRT01. The sequence continues at coordinate 4,211 of JAIRRT010000122.1, forward strand.
CAACCGGAATCGAATCGCGAAGCCCCATGGGACGCTCTGCCGCAGCGACGCAAATCCGCTGGTCACCTTGGCGGCGGAACAGTTGAGCCGATTCGCCCGAGTGGTCCCGCAGAGCCGCCAGCACAGGCCCGGCCGCAACCAGCAGCCGGTCCTCGCCAGCCGCGGTGGAAAGCTCAGCCAGCCGCGGGCCCAACACGAACCGTCCTTGCAGGTCACGTGCCACCAGCCGGTGGTGTTCCAACGCGACGGCCAAGCGGTGGGCAGTGGGGCGAGCCAGCCCAGTCGCCGCCACAAGTTGAGCCAACGTTGCCGGCCCAGATTCGAGCGCGTTGAGCACACAGGCCGCCTTGTCGAGCACTCCCACTCCGCTAGCATTGTCCATGTTCCGATACTGCCATTCCACAGTGTGAGACACAAGCCTTCGCCGGACTGTCCAAATCGCGGACGGACCGGCCGGCCCCGGAGTGAGGAGACCAAACAGCGATGGGCCAAACAATGGCGCAGAAGGTCTGGGAGAACCACGTCGTTCGCCGCGGCGAGGACGGTGCCCCCGACCTCATCTACATAGACCTTCACATGGTCCACGAGGTGACCAGCCCGCAAGCCTTCGAGGGCCTGCGCCTTGCCGGCCGCCCGGTCCGCCGCCCGGACCTGACCATCGCCACAGAGGATCACAACACCCCCACACTCGACATCGACCTGCCGATTGCTGACCTGACCAGCCGCACCCAGATCGAGACACTGCGCAGCAACGCCAGCGATTTCGGCATCCGCCTGCACCGCCTGGGCGATGCCGATCAGGGCATAGTTCACGTGGTGGGCCCCCAGTTGGGGCTGACGATGCCGGGGCTCACCGTGGTCTGCGGCGATTCCCACACCTCTACTCACGGCGCGTTTGGCGCACTGGCCTTCGGGATCGGCACGTCCGAGGTCGAGCACGTCCTGGCCACCCAAACTCTGCCGCTGGCCCCCTTCAAGACGATGGCGGTCACCGTCAACGGCCTGCCACCGGAAGGGGTGAGCGCAAAGGACATCATTCTGGCCGTCATCGCCCGCATTGGTACGGCTGGCGGGCAAGGGTACGTGATCGAGTATCGCGGCGAGGCGATCAAGGCGATGTCCATGGAAGCGCGCATGACGGTGTGCAACATGTCGATTGAGGCGGGGGCGCGCGCTGGGATGGTGGCGCCGGATGAGACCACGTTCGCCTACATCGCTGGCCGGCCGCACGCCCCGGCGGGTGCCGATTGGGATGCGGCCGTGGAGTACTGGCGGACGCTGCCGTCAGACCCGGACGCGACGTTTGACCGCGAGATTGTGCTGGACGCCACCCAGCTCGAACCGTTTGTCACCTGGGGTACAAACCCAGGTCAGGGCCTGCCGCTGTCAGCGAACATCCCCTCCCCTGATGATTTCTCCTCCGATGCCGATAAGCTCGCCTGCTCCCGTGCGCTGGACTACATGGGCCTGACCCCTGGCATGGCGCTGCGCGATATCGCGGTGGACACGGTGTTCATTGGATCGTGTACAAACGGGCGGATCGAGGACTTGCGTGCCGCTGCCAAGGTAGTTTCCGGACGTCACAAGGCCGATGGCGTACGAGTCCTTGTGGTTCCGGGCTCGGCTCGCGTACGCCTTCAGGCTGAGGCCGAGGGGCTGGACCGGGTGTTCACTGACTTTGGCGCCGAGTGGCGCAATGCCGGCTGCTCGATGTGCCTGGGTATGAATCCTGACCAGCTGGCTCCGGGCGAGCGGTCGGCATCGACCTCCAACCGCAACTTTGAGGGCCGCCAGGGCAAGGGTGGGCGGACCCATTTGGTATCGCCGCTGGTGGCAGCTGCCACGGCTGTGCGCGGCCGGTTGTCCTGCCCGGCGGATCTGCCGGACGCCGCGTAGGTAACGCGTAGGCAAGAGAGGAACTGTTCCATGGAGTCGTTCACCGTTCACACTGGGATCGGGTTGCCGCTCAGGCGCGGCAACGTTGACACCGACCAGATCATCCCGGCGGTCTACCTCAAGCGGGTCTCACGCAGCGGTTTTGCCGATGCCCTGTTTGCCGCCTGGCGGGCCGATCCGGACTTTGTGCTGAACCGGTCCGGATATGCCCAGGCCAGCGTGCTGGTGGCGGGCCCGGATTTCGGGACCGGCTCCTCGCGCGAGCACGCCGTTTGGGCGCTGCGGGACTACGGTTTCCGCGCGGTGCTCTCGGCCCGGTTTGCCGACATCTTCCGAGGTAACGCTGGCAAACAGGGGCTGGTGGCCGGTCAGGTTGCTCAATCCGACATCGAGCTGATCTGGAAGGTCCTGGAGGCCGAGCCCGGCACCGAGGTGACTGTCGATTTGGTGGAACGCCAGGTCAGGTGCGGCGACATCGTGGCTCCACTCGGCATCGACGATTACACCCGCTGGCGCCTGATGGAAGGGCTGGATGACATAGGCCTGACCCTGCGCCACACCGATGAGATCGCCGCATTCGAACAAACCCGAGCCCCCTGGCGTCCCAAGACCCTCCCCGCCAAACACCTCCCCCCAGCCCAAATCCTCCCAGCCCGCCCCCA
>JAIRRT010000153.1 GCA_031255835.1 Bifidobacteriaceae bacterium
GAGCTGCTGAGCTTCGCGGTCGGCTGCATGTTCGGCAGGTTCGCCCTCGAGGATTTCTCCGCCGACCGGGACAACGTGATTCCGGTGACTGAGGGGGACTGGTTCGACGATGACATTGCGTCCAGGTTCCGGGAGTTCTTGAAGGTGGCATTCGGTGAGCGGCACTTGCAGGACAACCTGGCGTTTGTCGAGGAAACTCTGGGCAAGTCGATCCGGCAGTACTTCTTGAAGGACTTCTATGCCGACCACGTCAAGCGCTACAAGAATCGGCCGATCTACTGGATGTTCTCGTCCCGGCCAGACGGCAAGGGCAAGTTCAATGCCCTGATCTACCTGCACCGCTACACCCCAGCCACACTGAACCATCTGCTCAACTCGTATCTGCGCGAGTTCCAGGAGAAGGTGAGGGCCACCATCGTCGGGCTGGAACACCGTACGGATGCGGCAGCCGCCAAACAGGTCGATGCCTTGCGTCCTGTCGTGACCGAGTGCGAGGACTACGAGCGCAACATCCTGTACCCGCTTGCGCTGCGCCAGCCCGAGATCGACCTGGACGACGGTGTGCTGGTGAACTACCTGCGCTTCGGCAGGGCCGTCGTCCGCCTCAAGGCTCTTGAAGCGAAGCGCTCGGACGTAGAAACGTGGACCTGGCCAGTGAACCCTCTCAGACCGGAGGATGCCTGATGCCACTGGCCTCGACTCGGGGGTCCAGCGCCTGGCTGGACGACGGAAGTGAACTGCAGCCTGTTGACCAATTGTCCAGGTGCCTCATTGTGGCCGAGCGAATCGGCGCCACGAACGAGGACGGCAAAGCATGAGCCCTCTGGATTCCATTGAGCGCCAACTCCAGCAGCGCTTCGAATCACCCGAAAGCCGGGTGGTGATCTGGTCAGACCCGCCAGGCGAATATGAGGCACAGGTGGACTTGCTCAGCTTGCCAGGCGTTGAGGTGCTTCGTGTGGCAGGGAACGAGTTCGGCATCAAGCACCGGGTTCTGTTCGAGGAGCCGGGCGGAAGGTTTCTGATCTACCGGGCCGGGCTCAAGCCGACCGCTCTTCTAGACAATTGGCTGCTCGACTTGGAGCTGTCCCACGGGGTGTTCGCTGCTGACCGGGCATCCCTAGTTGAGCAGGAGCTGGGCGACGCGTCCGGCCGGTTGCGGGATGTGGTGGAGCGCTATCCGGCGTTCTTCAAAGCTGCCAAGAGAGTGGAGGCTCTGAAGGGAAAGCTGGCAAAGGGTGATCGGCCCGAAGTGGTCACCGCGAAGATGATCCAGGTGGTCATCGGCTCCGAGGATCACACTTTGCAGAGCATCTGGCGAAGGCTCATGGAGGAGAACGCCCTGGGCAAGACGTCGGGCATCGAAGAGGTAAGCAAGCTCGGACTAGCGGACTTCCATTGGAAAGGCACCGCTTTCATCTATGGCTATCGGCGCGAGACTCCCACGGTGGACGACTTCGTACTGTGGCTGTTCGACCTCGACTGGCATCGGTTCGCCTCGGAGACACCGGGCGAGTTCCGCAACATCCAGATCGACTTCGGCTACTGGAGCAACGATCAGCGGTTCGCCAAAGCATTCCGCGACCTTTCGGAGCGCGCTGCCGATGACCTTGGCATCGAGGGACGAGTTGCTGAACTGTCCTTGTCGGAGCTGCTGAGCCGGTCCACATTCCGGCATGTGGACGAGCGGATCATCGATCAATTGGCCATCGCCGTGGACTCCAGAACGCTGCCGGACCGGGACGTTCAAGACGCTGTGCGGAGACGTGCCGTGGGGACGTGGTACGCGGAGTACCAGCACCTCTATGAGGCCGTCGCTGCCGCCTCGACCGTCCTCACCCTCATCGACGCTTTGCCCGCCACGCTGCCCTCCCCGGCTGATGCTTTCCGCCGCTACGTGGACGAGCTTTACCTGGTAGATCAGGCGTACCGGCATTTCACCTTGCACGCCGACCTCGCCGAGGCTTCGAGTCCGTTGGAGAACCTCAAGGCCAAGGTCGAAGGCTTCTACTCCACCAAGTACCTTGCCCGCATCGGTGCCGCATGGCAGGCCCAGGTTGACACCCTGGACAAGTGGCACATCTTCGGCATCTCCGGCCAGCGTGCGTTCTTCAGCGAGCGGGTGCAGCCTTTCATCGACCGCGGCACCAGGGCGGTTGTGATTGTCTCCGACGCGCTGCGCTACGAAGTGGCTGAGGAGCTTGGCCGCCGCATACGCGAAGAAGATCGTTTTGACGCCGAACTGACAGCCATGCTGAGCACTTTCCCGTCCTATACCCAACTGGGTATGGCCTCACTGTTGCCGCATGAGAACTTGGCCTTCAATGAGGGCGAAATGGTGTTGGTGGACGGCAACCCTTCCGATGGCACCAGGAACCGGGCGAGGATTCTTGCTGCTGTGAGTGGCAGTGCGATTCAGTCGGCCGACTTCATGAAGTTGCCCAGGGAGGATGCTCGCGATCTCGTCAAGGCCCACCAGGTTCTGTACATCTACCACAACCAGATTGATGAGGCTGGAGACCACGTGTCTTCCGAAGGGCGAGTCTTCCGGGCCGTTCAGGACACCTTGGTCGAGTTGGTGCGGCTGGTGAAGAAGCTGGCTGGTGGAACGAACGTCAGCAACATCATCGTGACCGCGGACCACGGCTTCCTATATCAGGACAGCGGCCTCGATGAGTCTGGCTACCTCTCGGTCAGGGCGCAAGGTGACAAGCTGCTGGTGGCAAACAATCGGCGCTTCGTACTCGGCTACGGCTTGAAGCGCGATCCGGCTTTCATCACGTATACCTCGGCTGAGCTCGGGATGGAGGGCGATGTGGAAGCCCAGGTTCCCAAGTCAATCCACCGGCTTCGAGTCGCTGGCTCCGGCTCGAAGTACGTCCACGGCGGGACCGCCTTGCAAGAAGTCGTGGTACCCGTGCTGGCGGTGAGCAAGAAGCGGTCCAGTGACACACGCCAGGTCGATGTCAAGGTGTTGGCCATGCCGGAGAGGATCACCACTGGACAGGTTGCCGTAACCCTGTTCCAGGAAAGCGCTGTGAGCGAGAAGGTCAAGCCAATCACCTTGGTAGCAGGCTTGTACGCCGGCGAGACTCTCATCTCAAACGAGGTGACCATTGAGTTCAGCCAGGCGTCTTCCGACAAGCGCGACCGCTACCACGAGATCAAGCTCATCCTGAATCGAGACGCGGACGGCTTCAACAACCAGCTCGTAGAGCTTCGCCTTGCTGAGCCGATACCAGGCACGGCTAGGTTGCGTCCCTACCACCACAAAGCTCGGTCCACTCTGGTGCGGACCTTCACTTCGGACTTCGACTTCTAGGGACTGACATGAACGAGACAACGGACGGAACCACCCGGCAAGCCCACGGCCCAGCGCCGGTGACTGCCACGCCTTTGGACCGCAAGATCGACGCAACGTTCCCAGGCGTTGTGGTCCGAAAGGACTTGGTGAAGGCGGTCAAGGGCAACGCCATCGTCCCCACATATGTCCTCGAGTACTTGCTGGGTCAGTACGCCGCCACGTCCGACGAGGCCAGCATGCGAGCCGGCATCGAAACTGTGCGCTCGGTGCTGCACAACCACTACGTTCATCGCGGTGACTCTCGGCTGGTCCAATCGAAAATCAGGGAGAAGGGACGCTATCGGGTCATCGACAAGGTGAGCGTTGCCCTGAACGAGAAGTCTGACATTTACGAGGCCCAGTTCCCCAACCTCGGTATCGCTCATGTTGAAGTGGCACCTGAGACGGTCCGCAAACACGAGAAGCTGCTGACCGGGGGCGTGTGGTGTATCTGCGAGATCGTGTACGCCCACTCTGGTGACGGCCAGGATGTGCCTTGGCGGCTCCACTCGCTCAAGCCGATCCAGTTGTCTCACCTAGACTTGGACGATTTCAAGGCAAAGCGGTCTCGGTTTACCACCGAGGAATGGGTTGACCTGCTGATCCAGTCCATCGGATTCAACCCCGACCTGTTCGGCACGAGAGCGAAGCTGTTGCACCTGATACGGCTGATTCCGTTTGTGGAACGCAACTACAACCTGGTTGAGCTTGGCCCGAAGGGCACCGGCAAGTCCCATATCTACTCCGAGTTCTCGCCTCACGGCATGTTGATCTCTGGCGGAGAGGTCACGGTGGCGAAGCTGTTTGTCAACAACTCCACAGGACGGATTGGGCTGGTCGGCTACTGGGATTGCGTTGCCTTCGACGAGTTTGCCGGGAAGAAGAAGCGAGCCGACCGTGGCCTAGTGGACATCATGAAGAACTACATGGCGAACAAGTCCTTCTCACGCGGGATCGAGACGCTGGGTGCGGAGGCCTCGATGGTGTTTGTCGGAAACACCGCACACACGGTGCCCTTCATGCTGAAGAACTCCGACCTGTTTGATGAGTTGCCGGAGCAGTACCACGACCCAGCCTTCCTAGACCGGATTCACTTCTACATCCCTGGCTGGGAGTTCGAGCAGATTCGTGGCGAGATGTTCTCTGGTGGCTACGGCTTTGTGGTGGACTACCTGGCCGAGGTCTTGAAGTCCATGCGTGACATCGACTACTCAGACCGCTACCAGAGCTCGTTTGAGTTGTCCGATTCGATCTCCACCCGAGACCGCGACGGCATCCACAAGACATTCTCCGGCCTGATGAAGCTAGTCCATCCGGATGGCGAGGCAACCCCGGAGGAGATCGAGGCGCTGCTGCGGGTTGCTATTGAGGGCCGCAAGCGCGTGAAGGATCAACTCATCCGCATCGACACCACCATGACGCCGGTCAAGTTCGGCTACGAAGGAGCCGACCGCGAGTGGCGCTCAGTCTTCACCCTGGAAGAGATCGAGTATCCCGACCTGTACCACCGCGACGAACAAGAGAACAAGCCGCCAGAAGCGGCCCAGGAAAGCACCCAGCACAGGATGCCGGCCGATGCCGCCGGGGCACCGGCAAAGCCGGAGCTGAAAGAGCACCACGTCAACCTGCGCGAAGGTCAAAGGGGTTTCAGCTTCGACCGGTACTTCGGCCGATACCTTCGCGGCGCCACCGAGATCACTGTCAAGGACCCCTTCATCAGGTTGTCCCACCAGATGCGCAACTTTATGGAGTTGATCGAGACCATCGCGAAGGTGACTGACAACACAGCTGAGGTGAAGGTTCACCTGGTCACAAGGCCCGATGAGACTGTCGAAGCTGCCCGGAAACAGTTGGATTCACTGAATACAGTGCGCACCAGCGCGCTGATAGCCGGGATTGACTTCGACTACGAGTTCAGCGAAACCCTGCACGACCGCTCAATCCAAGCCGACACCGGCTGGCTCATCATCCTCGGCCGAGGCCTAGACGTCTTCCAACCCTTCGACCCAAACTGGCTAGACCCCCGCCTCCGCCAACAGCCCTACCGCCAACTAAGAGAATTCGAAATCACCTACGTCCACCAACCCCCATCATGACCGCCGCAGCGAAGGCCGGGGTTGATCCGCCGGCCGGCCTGTGAGGTCCCGACGGACCTTAGAGCGCGTGAGGGTTGGCCGACTGGCGTGGGGGATAGTCGAAGTGCGAAATCCCGGAGAACACGGTCTTCATGGACTTGGTCACCGACGCCAATAGCGGGGGCTAGGTTCTGATCCATGGTGGGGGGCCTGGGGGGTGTGGGGGGATGCGGTGGGTTTGACCTAACGCGCTGGTGATGGTGATGCGCCGCGTCATGCTCATCGCCGCCTCGACGCTCCCGCGCGCCGCGACGGGTGTGGCCACGGTGGCGAGCCTCGTCTGGCAGCCCCATCGAGGATCCGAGACGGTGCGGGTACGATCACCGAGTGCCCGATCTGCCGGCCGCGGATCGCGGCGCATGCCAGGTGGCCTACGTTGATGAGTCCGAGTCCCGGCAGGATCTTGACCCAGGCGCCTACATCCTGTGCGCCTCCATCATGGCCACCACCAACGCTCGGTTGGTGGCCCGAAAGATGAGGGGCCTTCTGGCTCCAGGGCGGGTCAAGGTTCATTGGCATGACGCCAAGACCCGAGGCGAACGAGGACGGATAGTCCAGGTGGTGGCTGGTCTGCCTGCTTCACATCTGGTCGTTGCGGGTGTCTTCGGGTCAGGAGTACGGGTCGAGCGGCGGCGTCGGTTGTGCATGGAGCGACTGCTGGCCGAACTGGAGTTGCGGAGCGTCCGCATGGTGGTGGCCGAGTCCCGTGGGCCCGGGGATCGGTTGGACCGGCTGCTGGTGGACACGTTGCGTGCGAAGGGGGCCGTCGGCTCAGCCGTGCGCGTGGAACACGCTCCGGGGCCGACCGAGCCGTTGCTGTGGGTGGCGGACACGGTGTGCGGGGCCGTTGTCCAGGACCGGTGCGGCGACGGGACCTACCTGCGGGAATTGGGCGGCGCGGTTCAGGTCATCCTCATCTAGAAACGCGAAACCCTGGGCCCCGACCAGCGGGAACTCCCAGGGTTCACTTTTGAGCCCACCGCGATGGGCCAACCCGGCCATTGTGCCACGCCCCCATCAGCAGTGCAACTACGTTTCCGGGTCACTCGACCAGTTGGTGGCGCCGAAGCGCGATCCACACGCCATCGGTCCGGTCGGCCGAGGCCCCGTCGGCGTCCAGGTACATCGCTGGAGAGATTTCTGCTATTGAGGCGGCGGGGAAGATCAGGGAGTTGTACGGGATCTAGTTCTGCTGGGGCGTTGCCCTGCATTGCTCGATCCCGCCATAGGCGACTTGTGGGGTCTGCTGAGTGGAAGTCGTTGAGCAAGTGCGCCACGTATGTCGATCACGCCGGCACGTGGCGGTTGAACCGGCCGGCAATGCAGGAAGCATCCGAAGTGCGGAATCCCTGAGAACACGGTCTTCACGGACTTGGTCACCGGCGCCCAAGTTGCGGAGGTTGGGTTGCGATCTGGAGGTGGTTGGCGTGATGGAAGTGACCACTCTTGGGTGGCGGGGGGAGGCTAGCGGGGGAGGCGGCTCAATTGGTCAGTTAAGCACCTCCGACCAGGCCGTTCACCTGCCCTCTCGTGCTCAGCCGCATCGAGGTGGATGTGCCTAAGTGACCAATTGGCGAGGAAGGCGGCTCAATTGGTCAGTTAAGCACCCCTCACCAGGCCGTTCGCCTGCTGTCTTGTGCTCAACCCCATCGAGGTGGATGTGCTTAAGTGACCAATTGGCGAGGAAGGCCGGTCAATT
>JAIRRT010000018.1 GCA_031255835.1 Bifidobacteriaceae bacterium
GCTTAGTGCTTTAGGTTTAGCTTGGCGGCCACGGATTTTAGGGGTTTGGGGGCCCACCAGTTCCACTGGCCTAGGACCGTCATCGTCGCTGGGACTAGGAGCATGCGGATCAAGGTGGCGTCCAGGGCTACGGCGATGGCTAGGCCGAGGCCGATCTGTTTGATGATCACAAGTTCTCCGGTGGCGAAACCGGCAAAGACCACGATGATGATCAGGGCGGCCGATGTGATGATCCGGCCAGAGCGTTGCAGGCCCTGGCGCACAGCGGCGTTGGAATCTAGTCCGGAGTCCCAGCTCTCTTTGACGCGTGAGATCAGGAACATCTCATAGTCCATCGCCAACCCGAAACCGAAGATCATCAGCAGGACAACGATGTAGCTTTCGATCCCTGGCATGGGGGTGAAGCCGAGCAGATCCGCCAAATGGCCGTCTTGGAAAATCCAGGTGAGCACGCCCAGGCAGGCACCAAGCGACAGCACGTTGGTGATCAGCGCTTTGATCGGGATCAGAACCGACCCGGTCATGGCGAACAGCAGCGCAAGGGTGGCTATCGCGACTATCGCTGCCGCCCATGGGGCGCCGGCCGCCAACTGGTCCATGTAGTCGACAAGCCGTCCGGCGGGCCCGGTCACCAGCACCTCGAAATCCGTGTCCATTTTCCGGATCTGTTTGACGGTCTCGCGGGCCGTCGGGCCTTGGGCGTCGGTGGTCTCGAGCCTGACATCGACCTCTATGTAGCCGTCCCGGGGGATTGTCGTGACCGAGGTGACCTCTGGGAGGGCGGCAACGGCACCGTCGGCAAAGGTCTCGGTTTGTTCTTGGGAACCGGTGCTGACCAGGACAATTGGGGCGGTCGAGGTGGCCGGATAGCTCTCCTGAAGCTCGTCGAGCCACTGGCGCTGGGTGGAATCTGAGGACAGCAGCTCCACAGTCGAGTTCCGCAGCTCGATATGCAAAGCAGGTGCGCCCAACAACCCTAAGATCGCCAACACCCCGGCTATCACAACCCACGGTTTGGCCTGCACTGCGCCAGCCAGGCGGGAGAACACACCGGTCTCAGGGGCAATCTCGGCGTTGTGGTGGAACAGCCTGCCGATGATAGGCACCCGGCCAAGCACAGATGGGCGGACCATCCGTGGGCCCAGCAGTGCAAGGCAGGCGGGCACAAGCGTGATCGCTGTCAGCAGCGCGATCAACACAATCAGGAACCCGGCCACACCGTAGGTCCGCAGCATGGATGGCTTGAAGGCGATCAGGCCCGCCACCGAGGCCGCGATGGTCAGGGCCGAATATGACACCGTCCGCCCTGCCGTGCTCAGCGTGGCGCTCAACGTGCGGGCTGTCAGGGACGCTGTGCGGTGCGGCCCGGAAAACGATCTGGCACGCAGCTCCTCACGGAAACGCGACACGATCAGCAGCCCGTAGTCGATTGACAGGCCCACCCCAACAATCGTGATGACGTTGATGACCGAGGTGTGGACGTCGGTGATGTACGTCATCGCGTACACCGCCGCCAGGGTCGCAGCAATGGCCGCCAGCGCAGCGAACAGCGGCATGAAGGCCGCCGCGAAACCAGCGAACACAAGCACCATCACCAGCAAAGCGATGGGCAAAGCAACCAGCTCACCGGTGGCCAGGTCCTGCTCCATTTGGGCGATGATCTCGTCCGCAATCAGTGGGCCGCCGCCCACAAGAGTGGTGGCGCCGGGCACGTCTTGGCGGATCGTTGCTGCCAGCTGGTCCAGCTCCTCGACCACGCGGTCGGTGGTGCTGGCCTCGGTGCCAGAGTCGGTGGGTTTGTCCAGCTCAACCACCATCAGCAGGCCGCGGCCGTTGCTGGCCAGCAGGGGAGCGGCGGCCGGGTTGGCTGGTCCGTTGGGCAGGATGGTCGGGCTGACGGCGCTGGCCACCCCGGGAGTTGAGTTGAGTACGGCGCCGGATTGCGCCATCGGCGGAGTTAGGGCTTCCAGGACCGCCGGATCTGCCACGTCGACGTTGCCGACAATCAGGGTGATCGAATCGCCAGCCTGGGAGGACTCGGCAATCATGTGGTCGGCGCGCGTTGAGGGCGAATCGACCGCGGAAGGCTCCCCGGAGTTCACCCGGTCAAACAGCGAGCTGCCCGTCACGCCGAACGACGCCAGCGCGATCCCGATGACCGCAATCAGCACCCAAGCCGCAATGGTCCACACGGGATGGCGCGCGATTCCCCGCGCCAAGTGGTTCAACACGCGACCAACTTTAGTGAGGCGAGCCGCCGCCCGCGGACCGAGAGCCCCAGCGCATCTACGCTTGGGCGTGTGGACCTGTTCGACACCGCCTCCCTGGACCCGGCTGGACTGCCCAAAGCGAGCCCAACCTCTCCATTGGCGGTCCGGATGCGACCGCGAGACCTGAGTGAAGTTGCTGGTCAGAGCCACCTGTTGACGCCTGGAGCGCCGTTGCGGCGGCTGGTGGATGGCTCCGAGGGGCGGGCAGCGCCAACCTCGGTGGTGCTTTGGGGCCCACCTGGCACCGGCAAGACGACTTTGGCCTACCTGGTTGCGCGCGGCTCCAACCGGTCCTTTGTTGAGCTCAGCGGGGTCAGCGCGGGGGTCAAGGAGATCCGTGAGGTGATCGCCACAGCCAAGCGGGCGTTGGCCTCCGGCGGTCCGGAGATGGTGCTGTTCATCGATGAGGTCCACCGGTTCTCCAAGTCCCAGCAGGATGCACTGCTCCCGGCGGTGGAGAACCGTTGGGTGACACTGATCGCCGCCACCACCGAGAACCCGTCCTTCTCAGTGATCTCTCCGTTGTTGTCCCGTTCCATAATGCTCACCCTCCATCCCCTGGACGATGCCGAGCTGGGCCTTCTTATTGACCGTGCAGTTGGCGATGATCGCGGCCTGGGCGGGTCGGTTCGGTTGACGGCGCAGGCCCGTGACCAGCTGATTCGCCTATCTGGCGGGGACGCGCGGCGCGCGTTGACAATCCTGGAGGCTGCCGCAGGAGCCGTGGCGGACAGCGCCGGGCAGGACGATGACGTGGCGGACAGCGAGCCCGGCCCTGGGCAGGCGGTCATTGAGCCGGCCGATGTTCAGCGGGCCATCGATGTTGCGGCTGTGCGTTATGACAAGGATGGCGACCAGCACTATGACGTGATCTCTGCGTTCATCAAGTCCGTGCGCGGCAGTGATGTCGATGCGGCGCTGGGGTATCTGGCGCGGATGATCGAGGCGGGGGAGGACCCACGGTTCATTGCCAGACGGATCATCATCCTGGCAGCTGAGGACGTCGGTATGGCCGATCCTCAGGCGTTGCCCATCGCGGTAGCGGCAGCCCAAGCAGTCCAACTGATCGGCCTGCCAGAGGGTCGGATTCCGTTAGCTGAAGCAGTGGTGTATCTGGCAACGGCTCCGAAGTCCAACGCCGCATACCTTGCGATAGACGCGGCCATCGGTGACGTGCGGGCCGGCAAGATCGGCATGGTCCCACCTCATCTGCGTGACGCCCACTATGCAGGGGCAGGCAGGCTGGGGCACGGCGAGGGTTACGTATACGCCCATGACGAGCCGTACGGCATCGCCGGCCAGCAGTACGCGCCGGATGAACTGGCCGGACGTCGCTACTACACCCCCACGGACCGCGGCTACGAACGCCAAGTAGCAGCCCGCCTGACCAAGATCCACCAACTTCTCGACCCCAACGGGCAAGCCGGTGATGCAGCCGATGGCTAGTGGGAGCGGAGGACCTCGGGTGTTTGGGCCTTTTCTTGCCAGGTGGTTGTCCAACTGGCGTTGCCGAGTGGTGGCAGCAGTAGAGGCCTAGCGCTGGCCAAGCGGGGGTTGTAGATGGTGTCCATCTCATAGCCTGAGGGCACCCCCATCACGCTTTGGAAGCCCTGGAAGCGCTCCGCCAGGGACCCGAAGATCACGATCTTGCCTCGCTCGCCTGGAGTCGAAAAGTTCTGCACACGGAAGCCACCGGTTGCGCTGTAGATGGCAGCGTCAAGCCGCAGGATGTCGATGCCTGAGGAATACTCGGTGGGCCAGTTTGGGGCGAATTCATAGTCTGTCGACTTTGACCAGGTGAGCTGGCCTCCCGACTTGGAGCCGGTGTACGTGTATATCGCCGGGCTGAACACCTCAACCGATTCCCCGCCAACAAGTCCAATCAGGTCCGTGCTGCGGTCTTTGCCGAATATGTCCCCAGTGATGATGAGGTTCCGGTCCGCCGCAATGGTGAGGTTGCCGCCCGTCATCACACCCTCAACCCACAGATTGCCGTAGCCAGCAAACTTGTTTGGGTAGGTCATCGACGCCTCGTACTTGTACTTGGCACCCGAGCCTTCAGTGCCCTTGTAGGTACCGACGGGGAGCTTGCCTGGCTTCTTGGCAGTGCCGTCGATGGTTCCCGAGGGGATCTGGACCGGGGCGACGCCCGTGGCCGCATCTACGAAGATGAGTGAATCTATCGGCACTTTCACCTTTGCGCCTTCCGCCGTGGCGAGCTGAGCTGGAGATCCACAGCCGGGCCTGTCCTCTTTGGTGTCCTTGGACCACACAGTCATCATGTCGCCATTCAGGACTATGCGAGTTGCCCCCTGGTAGAGGCATCCCAACCCGGCGCGAGCCTTCGTCTTGGCGTCTGCGACCGTCGGCATTTGCAAAGGCTCGCGATACACCGGAGCTGGGCCTATGAAGTTCAGGGCGCCGTTCCCGTTGGAATGGGCCACAGAGCAGTGCCACCAAGTCGAGGGATCTTCCGCGTCGGATTCCTTGCAGCGAGGGTCTGAGACCGTGAACTTTCCGTTGATCGTTGCTCCAGCACCGAAGAACGTGTCGTTCGAGTGCACCGGGCCGCTGAACGAATAGGACGAGCTCCACCATCCGAAGCGGCAATCCAGGCGGGGGCTGCCCTCGAAGAGCTGATAGGTCCGGCGCGGCTTGGGGTTGGTCGGGTCAAGCTGCTTGGTCTCCCAGAAGTAGCCCAGATTTGGCAGATCTGCACCCAAAGCCCAGTTGCCGCCACATTCCTCGGATGTCAGATACGGGGCGTACAGGCCGTTGGTGTTGTTGTAGACCGCCGGGTCTATCGGGTCGGCCAGGGCGTAGTCGGCGAAGTAGCCCCACTGCTGGGTTGTCTCGCGTGCCAAAGTGGTGCGCACTGACCGGTAGACATCGCCTGATCTGCCGGTGGAGACCACCTCGACCCACTGGGTCGGGACGTCGTACTGGGTCACTGCATAGTGGTATTCCTGTGGCCGCTCGCCATCTGAGCCCAGCAGTTGGTCCCATCGAGGTTCCATAGCCGCGCTCCAGTTGCAGGTGGACGCGAACACGTCACCCTCCGCCTTGGGGCCACCTGTTGCCGGCTTGTTGCAATAGCCAGTGGGCTTGTTCTTGGTGGCGGTGACGTCATCGAGGTAGTCCGGGTTGATGCGCAGCTCTGTGAGCAGGTCCGCAACACCGGCCTCGGCGGCGGCCGTCGCGCGGTCTACGTCCTGTGTGTGGCGTGAGAACTTGGTTGACTTTGCCGTCAACGTCAGGGCGACGCCGAGCATCATCGCCATGACGGTCAGCCCCACCAGGGTCGCCATCATCGCTGAGCCACGCTCACCATGGTGGCGCCGGCCCTTCCTTGTCAGATTGAACATCACAGCTTGCGCCATCCCTTCACGTTGTGCCGTTTGATCAAAGTGGATTCGACCTTGTCGCCTGAGGAGGCTGGATCGCCTTTCATGGTGATGTTGACCTCGACCGCCGCGATCTGGCTCAGGAAGGATGCCGGAATCGGCGCCATCATGCCTTCGGCGCCGGGGCTCACCTCCAAGGCGTAGGAGAAGACCCCCTGGTTCTTGACGCTGCGAGCCAGGACGGTCTCGTCGAATAGCTGCGCTGGGCAGTCCTTGGCGCCAGGAGTGCACCACGAGGCTGCTCCGTCCGGCTTGATGAACGGACGTTGGATACAGCGTCGCAACACGTCAGGCTCGGCCTTCTTGCCGCTCCAGCACTCCTCGCCGAGCACCAGCATCACCCTGCTGACCAAGCGGCGGGTTTGGTCGCTGTCTTCCAGCGCGGAAGTGAAGACCATCTTCTTGGCCTGCGCCAATGTGAACACCGACCCTTCGATGTCATCTGGATCGGAGGCAGCGTGGTCCAAGGCCTCGCTCAACCAGTCAGAGGCCACGCGCATCGAATCGACGGTCTGTTGGCGCGCCAGGTTGATCCCGTTCTGCTTGGCCAGAGACACCATCACAGTGCCCAACATGGTCAGAACAACCGATGTGATGGCCATGACGGTCACCAACTCCGTCAAAGTCATTCCGGATTCCGAGCCCCGGTTCGCGCTAGCAAACCTGTTGCGCAGCCATGTCCTAGTCCGAGTCATGAGATCACCACCGTCTCAACCAACTGTTTGCCAGGTTCCAAGGTGACCGATACGGCATCGGCGGTACCTACCTGGAGGGCGTAGGTGGACGGGTGTAGTACTGCGAACTCAGCCACACCGTCCTCAATTGGCGCGGTGATCGAGTCCCCGGCCCCACCGGCCATGGGCGTGATCGTGACCACGTCCGAATCTGGGGTCCCCTCGATGTTGACCACCAGCGAGGCCGCAAGATCGTATGTATCGAACGTGACAGCACGTGAGCTTCCAGGGGTCACGCTGAACTCGGTCAGCGTCGGTTCGGTCTCCTGCGCCTGGTTCACATACGTGTTTGGGCTTTGCCCCAACAGCGTGATGTCCACGTCCACACCTGCTTCTGGAGCAGTGAACACGAACACTGCGCAGCCGCTGGAATCGGTCACAGCCTCCTGCCTGGACACAGGAGAATCAGCCAGGACCTTGATACCGGGCCGTGCTGGGGACTCGGGGTTCTGGAGCCCGGTGACTTTGACTCCAATCACAGCCTTGTCGGCCAGGGATTCAGTCGAAGCCGCGGAATGCGGCGGGAAAAGCGCAGAGGTGACATGGGGCTTGGTTGATGGGCCCATTCCGTCCCATGTGACCTGAACTTGAACCACGGCGGCTGTCTGTTGTGCGGCCCCTATTCCGCCTTGGCACGGGGATCCGGAGCCTATTGCGCGGCGCTCCACCTTTCGCTCAACGCGAAACTTCTGACCGTCCAACAAGAACGGGTAGTCGGCATCCCCGGATGCCTTCACGCCGACGGTGTTCGGGTTCACAGCGACCTGTTGGCTCGCCAGCTTCTCGATTCCATCGGGAGAGGCGCCGATGATGGTCGCGGCCAGGTCCAGCTCGCGTTGGGCCAGGGCGCTAGCACTGATCCTGGCCCGGTTATCTGCGGTTTTGCTGGACGCTTGCGCCACCAACGTGGTTGCTGCGGCACTGAGAACCGCCAACAGGGCAACGGCTACTACCACTTCCATGATGGTCGACCCATCTTGGCTGCGTGGGCCTGTGACCAGGGGATGGACGTGCGCTGTTCGTCTCATCTAGGGATCCTTGTGGGCTATTTGGCTTGCGGTTATGGCCTGATCGGTGTGCTGGAGAGCTGCTACGCGCCTCCGCACGGCTGCACACCTACCGGGCCGTACTAGTACAAGGGATTACTGTGCTTCGGTTATTCCCTGGCGGCTTCAACCTTTGGCTGAATCCGAAGAAATTATGACATCCATATCTCGGCCTCC
Organism: Bifidobacteriaceae bacterium; assembly: GCA_031255835.1. Lineage (GTDB taxonomy): Bacteria > Actinomycetota > Actinomycetes > Actinomycetales > WQXJ01 > JAIRRT01. Next base: position 7,632 of record JAIRRT010000018.1, read on the forward strand.
TATGCCACTAAGGTCCCAATTCAAAAGGGTGAATAACCACCCCTGATCCGAGCACAGCGCCATCGTCCGCCGTGCTGAAGGGGGGCCTAGGTGAATAGGCCTTTAGCCCCGATGGCCCTCACGGGCGGCACCGGCGGGACTCGCCAACACCTCCCGCACGGGCCTGCCGCACGGGCCCACGCACACCCCATAGGAGCAGGTCGCTGAGTGGGGGTAGACTGCTCGGTTGGTTGCGCCACTTCGGCGCACCTGGGGTCTTAGCCGTCCTCTCGCTTGGATAGCGAGAACGTGTTGGCCCCGCAGCTCAGCTACCCGGCTGTGCTGCGCTCGTCATATGACAACGACAGGAGTTTCGAAAGATGACCTCAGTTCGCCGTGCGCGTAGGCAGGTGCGCGAATCGCGCGCCCTCGGCATTCCACTGACACCCAAGGCCGTGAAGTACTTCGAGAAGCGGCCCTATCCACCAGGCGAGCATGGCCGTGGCCGGCGCCGCACCGAATCGGACTACGCGGTCCGGTTGCGGGAGAAGCAGCGTCTGCGCGCCCAGTACGGGCTGCGGGAGAAGCAACTGGTGCGGACGTTTGGCGAGGCCAAGCGGGAATCCGGCCTGACAGGTGAAGCGCTTGTCGAGTTGCTGGAGATGCGCCTGGACTCCCTGGTGCTGCGGGCCGGGTTCGCTCGGTCCATCTACCAGGCACGCCAGGCAGTTGTTCACCGCCATGTGCTGGTGGACGGCAAGCTGGTTGACCGGCCCTCCTACCGGGTAACGCCTGGTCAGATCATCCAAATCAAGCCGACCTCGCAGGTGCTGACACCGTTCCAGGTGGCCGCTGCCGGCGCCCACCGCGACGTGCTGCCGCCGCTGCCGGAGTATCTCGATGTGACATTGGAGCGGTTGCGCGCCGAGCTGGTGCGCAGGCCCAAGCGCGCAGAGGTTCCGGTGACGGTGGACGTGCAGCTCGTCGTCGAGTACTACTCACGCTAGGACGCCGCCTCCCCGCCGAGGCGACGCCGCCCCACTGCCGAAGAGAGGTTCGCCCATGAACTACATCGGAGAGATTGCCGGGCTGGCTGCGGCCATCGGGTTCCTGATTCTGATTGGCCTGCTGGCCTTGCCAATCATCAAGCTGGGGCGGGTGCTGGACGCCACGCGCCAGTCCGTCCAAGACCTGACCGAGCACACCTTGCCCATCCTGGATGAGGCCAGCGAGTCAGTGGCGGGCGCGAACACGGTCCTGGACCGAGTGGACACCATCACAACCTCCGCCGCCGATGTCGCACAAAACGTTTCCGCGTTGACAGCCCTGTTCGCCGCGACACTTGGATCACCCATGATCAAGCTCGCCGCGTTCACTTACGGCGTACGCAACGCCTTCAGCTCGCGGAAGGCTGGGCGATGATCCGCCGGTTGGCGATGCTGGCTGCCCTGGCCGCCATCGCCGCGGCAGGCGTGGTCGCGTTCCGCCGGGCCGAACAGCTCGCCAACTTGGCCACACCCCAAGGTGCCGCTAAAGCGGCCGGATCGCTCATCGATGCAGCACGCGGCTTTGTCGATGACGTGAAGGACGCCGCCGCCAAGCGGGAAGTCGAACTGCGTGAAACCTTGCTCGCCGGCGAATCGAATCCAAACCAGGAGGACGTCTAGACATGTTGACCACCGAGATTCGGCGGCGGTTCCTGGATTACTTTGCCTCCCGCGGCCACGAGGTGGTGCCATCGGCTTCGCTCATCAGCACCGACCCGTCCTTGCTGTTCACCGTGGCGGGAATGGTGCCATTCATCCCGTACATGCTGGGTGAGGTCAAACCGCCCTGGGATAGGGCGGCCTCAGTCCAAAAGTGTGTGCGCACCTTGGACATCGAAGAGGTCGGCAAGACCACCCGCCATGGCACGTTCTTCCAGATGAACGGCAATTTCTCCTTTGGAGACTATTTCAAAGAAGGAGCCATCGCCTACGCCTGGGAGCTTGTCACCGGACCCCAGTCAGAAGGGTTCTACGGCTTTGACCCGGACTCAATCTGGGTGACCGTCTATCAGGACGATGACGAGGCCGCTCGCCTTTGGCGAAAGGTTGCAGGGTTGGCCCCCGAGCGGATCCAACGCCGCGGAATGAAAGACAACTTCTGGTCAACCGGCCAACCCGGCCCAGCAGGACCGTGCTCAGAGATCTACGTGGACCGAGGCCCAGCATTCGGGCCCGATGGCGGACCAATCGTTGACGAGGACCGTTTCTTGGAGATCTGGAACCTGGTCTTCATGGAGATGGAACGCGGCACCGGCAGAGGCAAAGAGGACTTCGAGATCCTCGGTGAGCTAGCCAAGAAGAACATCGACACCGGCATGGGTCTGGAGCGCACCGCCTACCTGCTCCAAGACGTGGCCAACCTGTATGAGATCGACGAGGTCTACCCCGTAATCGCCAAAGCCGAGGAGCTGGCCGGCGTCAAATACGGCAAGGACCACCAAGCCGACATCCGCATGCGCGTTGTGGCAGATCACGTCCGCTCCGCCCTGATGCTCATAGGCGATGGCGTCACCCCATCGAATGAAGGTCGCGGCTATGTGCTGCGCCGGCTGCTGCGCCGCTCCATCTACTCCATGCGGCTTCTCGGGGTTGAAGACCCAGTGATGCCGGAGCTGCTGACCACATCGAAGGAAGCCATGAAGGCGTCCTATCCGGAGCTGGAACGCGACTGGGCTCGGATTGGCGGCACAGCGTATTCGGAGGAAGACAGCTTCCTGCGGACCCTGGCCCAAGGCACAACGATCCTGGCTGGCGCCACCGCCAAAGTGAAGGCAGCAGGCAAAGACCAGCTCCCCGGCGCCGATGCGTTCACCTTGCATGACACATACGGCTTCCCAATTGACCTGACCCTCGAAATCGCTGCTGAGCAGGGATTGAGTGTCGATGAGCCCGCTTTCCGCGAGCTGATGGCCGCCCAACGTGACCGTGCCCGTGCCGACGCCGCAAAGCGCAAAACCGGCCACGCGGACACTGTTGTGTACCAGTCGCTGTTGAGCGACATCGGACGGGAAACTGAATTCTTGGGGTATGTCGAGATGGAGGCCCGGGTCCAGGTGGCCGGGCTGCTGCTTGACGGCCAGCCCGCGCCGGTCGCAACCGGCCCTACGCAGGTTGAGCTGATCTTGGACCGCACCCCGTTCTACGCCGAGGCTGGCGGTCAGCTGGCCGATGTCGGCACCATTGAGTTCGATTCAGGTGCCGTTGTGGAGGTCGATGATGTCCAGCGGCCCATCCGTGGGCTTTCGGTTCACCGCGGCCGGTTGATAGAAGGCACAGTCGCTCTGGGCGATTCAGGGCATGGGCGGATCGACGTTGCACGCCGTGTTGCGATCTCGCGCGCCCACACCGCCACACACATGGTGCACAAGGCGCTGCGCGAGGAACTCGGCTCCACAGCCACCCAGGCAGGGTCAGAGAACGCTCCATCACGCCTGCGGTTCGATTTCCGTTACGGCTCGGGTGTTCCGGCATCGGCGCTGGCAACCATTGAGGAACGGGTCAACGACAAGTTGGCCGAGGATCTCGAGGTGACCGAGCAGCTGATGCCGATTGCCGATGCTCGTGAACTGGGCGCAATGGCGCTGTTCGGGGAGAAGTACGGCGAGATTGTCCGAGTGGTCTCGATTGGCGGGGACTGGTCGCGCGAGCTGTGCGGCGGCACCCACATGCGCACCTCGGGGCAACTTGGCCGTGTAGCGCTGCTGGGCGAAGGCTCAATCGGTTCGGGTGTGCGCCGCGTCGATGCTCTGGTGGCGGACCGGGCGTACGGCTACCAAGCACGCGAGCACGTGCTGGTCTCCCAGCTGTCTGAGCTGCTCAAAGTCCGCGCTGATGACCTACCTGAACGGGTGAACGCGCTGGTGGGCCGGCTGCGCGATGCCGAGCGGGAGCTGGACCAGATGCGTCAAGCCTCCCTGCTGGCAAAGGCTGGGCAGATAGCCCAAGCGGCCAGCGGTGAGCCCGTCGCGGTGACGGTGTTCGATGCCGGCGCTGACGCCAGCGTCGATGACCTGCGCGTTCTGGCGGCCGACGTCCGCAACCGGTTGGGTGAGCAACGCCCAGCCGTTGTGGCACTGGCTGGCGGGGCAGGCGAGCGGGCCATCGTGGTGGTCGCCACCACAAGCGCGGCACGCGAAGCCGGCGTCAAAGCCGGTGCGCTGGTCAAGACCGTCTCCAGCGTGCTGGGTGGCGGGGGAGGCGGCCGCGATGACATGGCCCAGGGCGGCGGACCAAACCGCGAGCACCTGGACGAGGCGTTCGCAGCGCTGCGCCAGCAGGTCACTGGGTCATGAGGAAGGGTCGGCGCTTGGCGATCGACCTGGGTGAGGCCCGGATCGGGGTGTCCCACTGCGATCCGGACGGCATTTTGGCCACCCCGCTGACAACCATCAAGCGGGCCGGCCAAGACAACCTCACCTTGGCAAACCAGCTAGCCGCCCTAGCCGACGATGACGCCGCAATCGAGATAGTTGTCGGCCTACCTGTACATCTGTCCGGGGCAGACGGCGCGGCCGCCAGTGGAGCCAGGGCCTTTGCCGGCCAGCTCGCAGCGGTTTGGTCCGGGCCGGTCCGGTTGTTCGATGAGCGCCTGACCACCGTGGAGGCGAACCGGCGCCTGCGCGGCGCCGGTCGCGATGAACGCTCAGGCAGGGCCGTGATTGACCAAGCCGCAGCCACAGTGCTGCTGCAGGCCGCCATCGACCAAGAACGGGCAACCGGCCAGCCATCCGGAGAGCTGGTCCAGCTAGAATCGCCCCGGGGCTGAGCCTAAGGAAGGGACTCGAGCGTGTCTGAATGGTTCACTGACCCACCGCCAGAATCGAAGCCGGCGTCCAGGCGGGGCTATGAGCGGGATCTGGAGCGCATCAGAGCCACCCGCAGGCGCCGGCGGATTGTCACCGCCGGAGTGAGCGCGTTTGCCCTGGCAACGCTTGGCGTGGTGACCGTGCTGGTGGTGCTGCCGTTCATAGATGAGATGCGCGGGGACCAGGTTGAGACGCTCTCAGACTATGAAGGCCCAGGTAGCGGCAGCGTCGAAGTGGTGGTCCAACCCGGTGATGGTGGTGCCGCCATCGGGCAGACGTTGGCCGATGCCGATGTTGTGGCCACGGCTGACGCGTTCATCGAGGCCTACAGCCTCAACTCACTCGCCCAGGGCATCCAGCCAGGGACATATGCGCTGGCACAGCAGATGCGGGCAAGCGATGCGGTGGCTGCCCTGCTCGATCCAGCCAACCGGCGGGTTGTGAAGTTCACCATCCCGGAGGGTTTCAGGGCCGCCCAGGTGTATGAGCGGATCGCTGAGGCGACCGGCTTGACTGCCGATGCGCTGGCTGCGGCCGCCCAGAACACTGAGGAGATAGGTCTGCCACCTGAGGCGAAGGGCGATGTCGAGGGTTGGCTGTTCCCGGCAACCTATGAACTGGACCCGAACCCGACCCCGGTTCAGGCGCTGGCTCCGATGGTCGCCAAGACAATCGATGTGCTGGAGGGTTTTGGTGCCGAGCCGAAGGTGTGGCGCAAGACTCTTGTGCTGGCCTCAATGGTGGAAAAAGAAGCCAAATTGGATGAAGACCGCCCTAAAGTAGCACGTGTGTTCTTGAATCGCGTGAAACAAGACATGTTGTTGCAGTCTGATGCGACGGTCTCCTACGGGGTCGGCAACTTCGCTTCGGTGTTCACCACCCCGGAGGAACGCGAGAACGACAACCCGTACAACACGTACCTGCATGAAGGCTTGCCCGGCGGCGCAATCTGCAATCCCGGTGAGGCGGCCATCGCAGCGGCCCTGAGCCCAGCCAAGGGGGACTGGCTGTACTTCGTGGTGGTGGACCTGGAAAGCGGCGAGACCGCATACGCCGAGGACGCCGCTGGCCATGAGCAGAACGTCGCCTTGATGCAGGAGTGGATCGAGAATCACCCCGGTGACTACTGATCCCGCTGCCCCCAGCCGGCGGGCCGCAGTGCTGGGCCACCCCATCGCCCACAGCCTCTCGCCCACCATCCACCAGGCGGCCTACCGTGCGCTTGGCCTGACCGGCTGGACCTATGAGGCCATCGACCTCGATGCCGACGGACTTGCCGGTTTCCTCGCCTCTGCAAGCGACTGGGCCGGGTTCTCGCTGACGATGCCGCTCAAACAGGTGGCACTGCGCCTCGCCTCCCAGGTAAGTGACCTTGCCCGCCTGACTGGCTCCGCGAACACGCTGACCCCTTTGCCGGCGGGCGGCTGGTACGCCGACAACACCGACATCGCCGGGATGATGGCGGCACTGGCCGAGGCTTGGGCAACAGACCGTGGTGCGCGTGGGATCGCTGGCGGGCGGGTTTCGCAGCGCGGCGGGGGAGCAGGCGATGTGGTTGCCCTGGCCAGCGCTCCCGCTAGTGCACCGCTCACGGGCACAGTGTTGGGCTCAGGTGCGACGGCCGCTTCGGCCGTGGCGGCGTTGGCGCGAATCGGGATGGGGTCCATAGACATCCTGGCCAGGCGCCCGGAAAGGGCCGAGAACCTGCCGGGCGTTGCGCAGGCGCTTGGCGCCAGCGCCACAGTCCACCTGCTCTCCTACGCCCCACCACCCGGCAACGTCACCATCGCCGCGCTACCGGCCGGCGCTGCCGACGCCTGGGCGAAAACCCTTCCCGCAAATCTCGCTGGCCGCGTTCTGCTGGATGTGGCCTATGACCCCTGGCCCTCACTCTTGGCCAGAGCCTGGGTGGCGGCTGGCGGCACGGTGGTACCAGGTTTGGCCATGTTGCTGTGGCAAGCTGGCGGCCAGGTCGAGGCAATGACCGGAAAAGTCGCACCAATGAGGGCGATGCGCGGTGCCCTGGAGGCAGTGCGGCCAGGAGGGACCGGCATCGTGCATGGGAATTTAGGAGGCGGGCCATGGGCACAGTGACGTGGCGGACGGCGGGGGAGTCCCACGGCGAGGCGCTGGTCGGGATCATCGAGGGCATACCGGCTGGCGTGGCGGTCAGCTCGGCGGACATCGCTGCTGGGCTGGCCAGGCGGCGGGCAGGTCATGGCCGCGGCGCGCGGATGGCCCTCGAGGCCGACCAGCTGCGCCTGCTGGGCGGGGTGTGGCGCGGGCGGACGCTCGGCTCACCAATTGCCATCGAGATCGCCAACACCGAATGGCCTGTCTGGCGCGAGACCATGTCCCCCGATCCAGCGCCTGTGCCCGATTCCAAGCGGGCCGAGCCGTTGACCCGTCCGCGTCCTGGTCACGCGGATTTGGCCGGCATGTTGAAGTACGGCCACAGCGACGCTCGGGCGGTGTTGGAGCGCTCCTCAGCCCGCGAGACGGCGGCCAGGGTTGCGCTTGGCACGGTGGCGGCACGGCTGCTTGACCAGGCGTTAGGGGTGCAGATCGTCTCCCACGTGGTAGGGATAGGCCAAGTTCTCCCCGACGATGCCGCCCCTCACCCCACCCCTGCCGACGCACCTGCCCTGGACGCCAGCCCAGTGCGCGCCGTGGACGGCGCGCTGGCGAGCCGGTTGATGGCCGAGGTCGATGGCGCCCAGCAGGCCGGGGACACCATTGGGGGCACGGTCGAGGTGTTGTGCTACGGCCTGCCCGTCGGATTGGGCTCGCATGTTCAGGCCGATAGGCGGTTGGATGCTCGGCTGGCCGGGGCGCTGATGTCGATCCCGGCCGTCAAAGGGGTCGAGATCGGTGATGGCATGGCGTTTGGGCGCGCGCGGGGATCCGAGGCCCATGACGAGATTGTGCTGAGCGGGGGAGGGCTGGACCGCGCCTCGAATCATGCCGGCGGGATTGAGGGCGGCATGTCCAACGGGCAGGTGATTCGGGCCCGGATTGCCGTCAAACCGATCCCGACTGTGCCGCGCGCCCTGCGCACCGTTGACATGGCGACGGGCGAGCCGGCCACCGCGCACCACCAGCGGTCCGACACCTCAGCCGTGGTCCCCGCCGCAGTGGTGGCCGAGGCGATGTGCGCCCTTGTGTTGGCTGATGCGACGGTGGAGAAGTTCGGGGGAGACAGCCTGGAGGAGCTGCGAGACAACATCGCCGCCTACAGGGCCCGGATCGAAGCGCGCTGCGAGCCCAGGCGCGAGGAGCCCCGTGCCTGACCGCTCCACCTCCCCGAAACCCCCGGCATTGGCGCCGGCTGCGCTGAGCCAGCCCCGGCCCATTCCACCGCAGGTGGTTGTGTTGGTCGGGCCCCCTGGAGCCGGGAAGACCCGCGTAGGCGAGACTTTGGCGAGGGGCCTGGACTGGCCGTTCTTTGACACCGACCACATGGTGGCCGAGCGCGCAGGCAAGGCAATCTCTGAGATCTTCCTGTCCGATGGCGAGCCGGCTTTCCGTGCCATGGAACGCCAAAGCGTGGCAGACGCCATCGGCGGCGGGGCGCCAAGGGTTGTTGCTGTGGGTGGGGGAGCGCCTATGGATCCGGACTCGGCGGAGTTGATTGGCGCCCAGACCACCGTTTTTCTCGATGTCAGCGAGGCGGTTGCGTTGCGGCGAGTTGGGATTTCTGGAGCCCGGCCGCTGCTTGCAACCAGTCCCCGAGCACAATGGCGAAAACTGATGGAGCAGCGCCGGCCGGTGTATGAGTGGGTGGCGAGGCACGTCATCGTCGGGGACAACCTGACGGCGGCAGCTACGGCCAAACAAATCGCTAAACTGCTGGCCGACACTGCCAAAACGAAAGGTCAGACCCCGTGAGCTCCAGCCTCACCGTCATTGCCGTCGGCGGCCAAACACCCTATGAGGTGACAATCGGTCGAGGCGCCCTGCGGGAATTGGACCGCTATATCGACCCGCAAGTTGCTCGAATCTGCTTGGTGTTCCAGCCGCCGCTGCGTTCTGCCGCAGCAGTGGTTGCCGATCATCTCCGGGTGGGTCAGCGCCGGATTGTCGGTTTGGAGATTCCCGATGGCGAGGCCGCCAAGACCCTCGACGTGGTGGGCGATGCGTGGCAGACCCTTGGGCGCACCGAGTTCACGCGATCAGACATGATTGTGGCTTTGGGCGGCGGGGCGGCCAGCGATGTTGCCGGATTCATTGCCGCGACGTGGCTGCGGGGGATACCGCTGATCAACGCGCCAACCACTTTGCTCGGAATGGTGGATGCTGCCATCGGCGGGAAGACTGGCATCAACACTGAAGCGGGCAAGAACCTGGTGGGCGCATTCCACCCGCCCAAGGCGGTTCTGTGCGATCTGGACGCGCTGGGCACTTTGGATGAGGTGGCGCTGACGTCCGGTCTGGCTGAGATTGTCAAGTGCGGTTTCATTGCCGATCCGGAGATTTTGGAGATTGTCTGGTCCGCTCAGAACCAGATCCGCCAGCCGGCGTCCGATCCCCTGCGTGACGTGATTGAGCGGGCCGTGCGGGTGAAAGCCGACGTTGTTGGGGCTGACCTGCGGGAAAACTCGATTCGGGCCATTCTGAATTACGGCCACACATTTGGGCACGCCATTGAGCGAGTGGAGGGTTTCACCTGGGCTCACGGGCATGCGGTGGCGGTCGGAATGGTGTTCGCCGCCCATGTGGCCACGGCGATGGGGCTGCTGGATCCGACGTTGCGTCAGGCCCACCATGACCTGTTGCAGCGGGTCGGTCTGCCGGTGAGCTACCGGCCCGGCCGTTGGAACGAGCTGCGCCAAGCGATGGCGGTCGATAAGAAGAACCGCGGCAACCAGTCCAACATGGTGTTGTTGCGCGCCATCGGCGATCCCACCGTGGTGGAAACCCCAAACGACCAACTCCTCCAACACGCCTACCAAGAGATCTCCGGAGGTGCATTGTGATGGAGGTTCTGGTGACGCCCGCACGGGCGCGCCGTGAGATGCCGGGAGGTGCATGATGCGGCAAGTGTTGGTGTTGAACGGCCCGAACCTGGGCCGGTTGGGTTCGCGTGAGCCGGAGATCTACGGCACCGTGGACCACGCTGCTCTAGCTGACCTGCTGGCTGAATGGGGCAGCGCGCTTGGCCTAGAAGTCTCGTTGCGTCAGACCGACGAGGAATCCCGCCTAATCGAATGGATCCACCAGGCCGCCGATGCCGCCACTCCAGTGATCCTGAACCCTGCCGCCTTCACCCACTACTCCTACGCCCTGCGTGACGCCGTGGCCGATCTGACCTCCCGCGGCGTGCCACTGATCGAGGTCCACCTGTCCAACCCGGCCTCCCGCGAACCCTTCCGCCGCAACTCAACCATCTCCGAAGTAGCAACCGGCACCATAGCCGGCTTCGGCCCCACCTCCTACCACCTAGCCCTACAAGCCCTCCCCCCCGTCTAACCCACAGCTGGCCCCGCCACTCCATAGGGCTGGGATTGGTAGGGCTCGGAGGCGGTCTCCCCAGGGGAGTTCTTGGGTTCCTGTGTATAGGACCGCGCCCTGCTTGAACTGCTCGCCAAGGTGATCCCGCAGGTAACGCAGTCCTTTGAAGTCGCTTGGCCCCAGCGTCGAGGCCGCCTTGACCTCGAGCCCGATGACGTCCCCACCGGCCAACTCGACCACCAGGTCCACTTCCGGTCCCGTCGAATCGCGGAAGTGGAACAGCCTGAACCGCCTGGCCGACCACGCACGCTGCTTGGTCAACTCCGCGGCGACAAACGCTTCAAGGAACTGCCCTAAGTGCTCCCTGCGGCCGAACCCAGTCAGGCTCTTCTGCGTCGCACCAACCAGGTGCGCAGCCAGCCCCGAATCCGCCAGCAAAGCCTTGGGCTTGCCGACCGCCCTTTTGGCCAGATTGCGTCCCCAGGGCGGGATATGCACCGCGAGATACAGATCCTCAAGCAGCCGCAAGTAGGGCGGCAGCGACCTCTCAGGAATGCTGGTGGCCCGAGCTACGTGGGCCATCACCACCTCCTGGGCCGTGTTGGCTGCCAGCAATCGCAACAACGTGTCCAGCCGCTGCAGGTCTCTCAGGCCGGAGACCTGCGCAGCGTCATG
>JAIRRT010000020.1 GCA_031255835.1 Bifidobacteriaceae bacterium
CCTCCGACCAGGCCAACCACGGCTGGGTGGTGAAGTTGAGGGAGACACACCCGCACACCTTCCTGTCCGCAGCCGCGTATCGGATCCGAACCACGCGACGTCCCCGAACCGGACCACCACCAAACCCACCGACATCACCAAACCCTGGACCACACGCATCATCCCCAGAAGAATTCGGTGACCGCCTTTGAAAGGCATGCCGCCAGCGGCATCGAACCCCCTACCCAACGCCCGCACCACCACCCGAACACCCAACCCTTGAACGCCATCGGCGGACGGGTGCCAGCAACGACCGCAACTGCTCACAAAGGGACCGAAACCCGCAGGAGAGGTGAGGTTTTGGGCAGTTGCGGCGGTGACTTGATGGGGGATGGGGGCGGATTCGTGCTCGGGGAGCGGGCGCCGGCGGTGGTGGGGCGACCGGAACTGCACAAAACGAGAGAAGGGCATCCAGGTGAACAGGTGGTTTGGGCAGTTGCGGTCGTGGCCTGACGGTCATGGCCTGACGGTCATGGCCTGACAGTCGTTGCCTGACAGTCGGCGGTCGGGGTGGGGTTGTCCTCAGGGGGGTCCATTTGGGGAGGGGTGGACGAGAACTGGGCGACCGCAAGGGTCGGCGATGTGCAGCAGGGGCTGACCAGGCTTGCCGCAAGGCACTAGGCCGAATGAGCCAACTCAGGGGGGTTAGGGCCAGGTTGGGTCGGCGTTGGGGGTGCGGCCTTGTGAACGTAGCCAGCGGTTGAAATCGGCTGCCCACTCGGCACGCGATTTGACCTGCCAGGCGTGAAGCTCGTCCATCGTCATATCGCCAAGTCCGGCAGCTTGGGCGTATGGCGAGGCCAACATGGCATCGAGGGCGGCGATTGTGGTGCGGATGTCGCCAAGGGCGTCGTGTAGGTCTTCGCTGATGTTTGCCCCGTAGGCCTCGGCCACGTCCACCAAAGTCCGCTTGCCGCGCCGGCGCGGCCAGATGGCTCTGTCGATCACCAGCGGATCCAACACCGGCCCAACCGGGCGGCCCAATCGCTCGGCTAGACCAGGCAGAGACACCCGGCGCAGCTCGGCTGCCAAGATGCCCAAATCGAAAGGCGCGTTGAAAGCTAGGAGGGTTGGAGCGGCATCGGCGGTGAGGGCGGAGGCTATTTCATCCAAGCCGGCGGTCCGTTCCTGACCGTGCTGGCGGGCGTACTCGGTGGAAATCCCATGGATGGCGGTGGCCCTGGGCGGGATGTCGATGTCCGGCTGGAGAAGCCACGTGCGCTCGGTGATGGTGCCGTCTGCCGCGCGGTGAACAATCGCCGCGGTGACAATCCGATCCTTCTTGACGTCCACGCCTGTGGTCTCGGTGTCGAGCCCAAGCACAGGCAGGTGTTGGTGGGGCAGTCCGCTCATGAGTGCACCTTTCCTAGAAGCAACACCCGAAACCATCTCACGAACCCCCGACATCCACCCCACGGGAGTGTGAGGCTAGGGGGTGGGGTGCCAGGTTTTGTACCAGGTTGGGGGGACTTGGGTTAGGCAGGTGTCTAGGGGGGTGCCGGGGATGTGGGGGCGCCCGGATTGGCGGACGATGGCGTTGAGCTGGCTGAACCTGGCCGTCACCACCTCGCGCGCCTGGGCGGGGCGGCCGGCCAGGTGCAGCGCCACCGCGTCACTCCACATCGAGCGGCCGGCCATGTAGCCGCTGGCGCCGGCCGAGGCCGCGATCTCCACCTGGACGGCGAAGTCGCCAAACCCAACTCCGGCGGACAGCACCACCCAGGGGATCGAAATGGCGGCATCGATAGCAGCGCAAGCCTGGGCGGCTTGGTGACGGGCGGCATCGTCGGAAACATCGCCTGGGAACTCGGATTTCAGCATGTCGGCGCCCAGGGAATCCACCAAGCCGGCGGCAGCCACAATCCCCTCCACGCGGGCCTGGCGCCAGGCGCGGGTGGTGCGGTCCTCGCCAGCCAACGGGTACCAAATCGGCTCAACCACCAGCGGCAACGACCACTCGGCGGCCAGCTCCACCTGACGGGACAGCAGGTCCCGCTGGGCCGAGGCGTTGGGGGCGTCCGGCCTGTAGAACCACAGCAACTTGGCAATGTCCGCGCCGGCTAGCTTGGCCTGGCCGATGCTCCAGCCCTGCCGCAGGTTTGTGCCGCGCGGCCCAGGGGCAAACGTGTAGCCCTCCTCCTCAATCGGCGCAATCAGCCCCACATCCCGCGGCACGGTTCCCGCCGGAATCAGGTGCCCGATGCCGTAAAGCGGGTCAATCAGCACCGCCGAGACCACCGGCGCCACGTCCCGCACAATGGCGTCCTTGGTGCGCACCACGTCCGCATGCGCCACCTTGGACAGGTCCTTGTCGATCAGCCACGCGAAGTCATGCAGGTGGTCGATGGCGCAGACCAGAAAGAAGCCGTCAGCGCTGGCCGCGCGGGTCAGGCCGCGGCACTTGCCAGGATCGAGACGAGGGTTGGGGGGCAGAGGGGCACCAGTCATGGCGGCACCCTACCGACCCACGGGCTCCCCCGGGAGGGGGCGCGGCTCCGCCTGAGTTGGTTCATTCGGCCGAGTGCCTTGCAGCAAGCCTGGTCAGCCCTCGCTGCGCACCGCCGACCGCCTTGATCTTGGTGGTGACCGCCTTGAGTAAGGCCGGTCAGCCCCTGCACTCCGACTGTCGAGCGACTGTCAAGCGACCGCAACTGCCCAAACCACCTGTTCGCCTGGATGTCCTTCTCCCGTTTTGGGCACTTCCGGTCGTCGCACCCCCTCCGGCGCCCGCCCCCTGAGCACGAATCCGGCCCCACCTCCCATCAGGCCACCGCCGTAACTGCCCAAGACACCGCTTCATCTGCGGGTTTCCGTCCGGTCGTCGCAGTCACCTGTCGCAGTCTCCCTGCCGCCGATGGCGTTCAAGGGTTGGGTGTTCGGGTGGTGGTGCGGGCGTTGCGTAGGGGTCCGATGCCGCTGGCGGCATGCCTTTCAAAGGCGGTCACCGAATTCTTCTGGGGATGATGCGTGTGGTCCAGGGGTTCGCGGTGTCGGTGGGTTTGGTGGTGGTCCGGTTCGGGGACGTCGAGTGGTTCGGATCCCGGACCAGGCTGCGGACAAGGAGGTGTGCGGGTGTGCCTCCCTCAACCTCACCATCCAGTGTGTGGACGGCCTGGTCGGGGGTGCTTAACTGACCAATTGAGCCGCCTGGCTCGTCAATTGGTCACTTAAGCACATCCACCCTGACGGGGCTGAGCACGAGAGGGCATGTGGACGGCCTGATCGGAGGTGCTTA
>JAIRRT010000058.1 GCA_031255835.1 Bifidobacteriaceae bacterium
TCGGATGCTGGCAACCGGGAAGCCGCGCTCCGCCACCAGTTTGCGCATAACGCCACCAACCTGCCCGGTGGCCCCGACGATGCCGACATTGAGTTTGCGTGTCATGTGCGTCATCTTCCTGTTCCTCCGTACACAATCGCTTCGCCTTCGGTCGAGTCCAGATCGAACGCGTGGTGGACGGCGCGGACGGCATCATCCAGCACGTCAGCTCGGGTCACCACGGAAACTCGGATCTCGGAGGTGGAGATCATTTCGATGTTCACTCCGGCCTCGGACAGGGCTGAGAACAGCTTGGCGGAAACACCTGGGTGGGACCGCATTCCGGCACCCACAAGGGAGAGTTTGCCGATTTTGTTGTCGGCAAACAGCTCGGAGTAGCCGACTTCGCCTCGGGCTGCTTCCAGGGCGGCCATGGTGGCGGCCAGGTCAGCCGCGGGGAGGGTGAAGGAGATGTCCGTGCGGGTGGTCTGGCCCACTGCCACGTTCTGGACAATCATGTCGATGTTGGCCTCGGCTTTGGCGACGGCTTGGAACACGCCAGCGGCCTTGCCTGGAATGTCCGGCACGCCGGCCACGGTGATCTTGGCCTGACTGCGATCATGGGCAACACCTGAGATCAGCGGGGCTTCCAGGCTGGCTTCGGTATCCATCGCGGGCTCCTGGTTGGACTTGGACGGGAGATACATTTCGTTGAAGGAGATGGGGAAGCCGACTCGGTCAACCTCAGCCACAATCGTCCCGGTGTTGGTGGAGAAACTGGACCTGACGTGCAGTGGCACGCTGTAGCGGCGGGCATATTCGACGCAGCGGGCGTGGAGAATCTTTGCCCCGGATGCGGCCATTTCCAGCATCTCTTCTGGCGTGATGACTGGGATGTGCTGGGCCGCGGGGACAATCCGCGGATCGGCCGTGAACACGCCGTCCACGTCGGTGTAGATCTCGCAGACATCGGCGTCCAGGGCGGCTGCCAGGGCAACTGCCGTGGTGTCGGAACCGCCGCGTCCCAGGGTGGTGATGTCTTTGGTGGTTTGGGAGACCCCCTGAAACCCTGCGACGATGGCAATTGCGCCATCGTCCAACGCAGTGCGGATGCGCCCAGGGGTCACGTCGATAATCCGGGCCCGGCCGTGGGCTGAATCGGTGATCACACCGGCTTGGGAACCTGTGAAACTGCGCGCCTCCAGGCCAAGGTCGCTGATCGCCATCGCCAGCAGCGCCATCGAGATGCGCTCCCCGGCGGTCAACAGCATGTCCAACTCGCGCGCAGGTGGGGTGGGGGTGACGCGTTCGGCCAGGTCAATCAGGTCATCGGTTGTATCCCCCATGGCGGAGACAACCACCACAACCTCATGGCCGGCGCGGCGGTATTGGGCGATGCGCCTGGCAACCCGCTTGACGCTGGCTGCCTCGGCCACCGAGGATCCGCCGTACTTCTGCACCACGAGGCTCACGCGCAGCAACCTTTCTGGCAGTTGGGGTCCAGGCGGCGCCGGTCCTGTGTGCGCCGCGTGCGAGTCTAGTGGCCTTGGCGGGAGTGGGCTGGGCCTGGAGGCTCAGAAGGAATCAGACGCGCGGGCTTGGCTGAGGATCGTTTGGATGACGTGCAGGGCGGAGGTGATCCGCTCACCCCAACTGGACAGGCAGGAATACTGCCACCACCACATCGCCTCGGCCGGCCGGCCCTGATCCAGCAGGTACAGCCCGGTTTGCATGGCGGACACGGCCGTCAAGATGTCATCGGTGATTGAGGCTTCGACAATCTCCGGTGCGCGGGTCGGGTCGGTTGGATCCCCCCGCGGCATGTCCACCTCGTAGTAGGTGTCGATGCCCTGCAGTGCGTTGGCCAGGCCGCGCCGCATCGGGTCAGCATCGAAGATCACCGGACTGAGCAGCGGCCCTTCGGGAACAGGAAAGTCGACGATGGCGGAAAGCCGGGCTGCTGCTGTGCAGGCGTCTGATGTCGCGTAGGCCAGCACGGGCAGGGTCGAGGCCTCGCCCGTGCCGGAGGCGACTTCGGTGTACAACTCGACGCAGTGCCGGAACGCCTCCTCCAAGAGGCGGGCATCGGCACCCAGCCGGGTGTTGGTGTGCATCTGTCGGCTATCGATGGACATGGCCCCTCACATCCTTGGTCGGCATCGGCTCGCGCCGCGTGCTCAGCTTACGCGCTTCGCCGCCTAATTCATGCTCCGGCGGCCCTCAAATGCGCGCCCGAGTGTGACTTCATCGGCGTATTCCAGGTCTCCTCCCACCGGCAGACCCGATGCCAGGCGGGTGA
The DNA here is from genome assembly GCA_031255835.1 of Bifidobacteriaceae bacterium. Taxonomy (GTDB): domain Bacteria; phylum Actinomycetota; class Actinomycetes; order Actinomycetales; family WQXJ01; genus JAIRRT01. The sequence goes on from JAIRRT010000058.1 coordinate 2,279, forward strand.
CGGTGACGTCCAGCGGGGCCAGGCGGCGCGCCAGATATGCGGCGGTTGCCTCCCCCTCACCGTTCGGGTCCGTGGCCAGAATCACCTCGCTGACTTCGCCTGAGGCAAGGCGGGTGAACAGCTGGCGAATCCGCAGATCATCAGGGCCAACCCCGCCAATCGGATCTATTGCCCCGCCCAGAACGTGGTACGTCCCGCGGAACTCGCGGGTCCGCTCTATGGCGACAACGTCCTTCGGTTCCTCGACCACGCAGATGGCTGTTGCCAGGCGCCGCGGGTCCGCGCAGATGTCGCAAAGATCGGCTTCGGCAATGTTGCCGCAGCGGTCGCAGAACCGGACCCGTAGTTTTACCTCACGCAGTGCCGATATGAGGCCTTCAACCTCTTCTGCCCGTGCGGCCAGGAGATGAAACGCCAGCCGCTGCGCGCTCTTGGGTCCAATCCCCGGCAGCGCGCCGAGCTTGTCAATCAGGTCCTGAACCGCAGCCGAATACACCCGCCCACCCTAAACTCTCCCCCTCCCAGCCCCCCTCACCCTCCCCGGGCGCGCCCTGGTCAGGTTGGGTTGGGGGTGGTGCCGGTGGGCCGGGTTGGAGTTGGTGAGTCGGGTTGGGTCGGTTGGCCAGGAAGCGACGGGACTGGCCGTGGGTTCGGCTGGCCTAGGGCTGATCCTCGATGACTTCTCCGCCGAGTTCTCGAAGCACCAGGTCAAGCCCAATCAATCCGGCCGCCTCAGCGTCCTGATCGTCCGGAGCGGGCATATCCGCCCCCGGCTCATCCTGCGGTTCCGTCACCTGGGGAGATGCCACCTTGACCGGCGCCTCCGCCACCGGGCGCTCCGCCGGTTCGCTGGACGATGGCGCTTGTGGCGGTGCCGCAGGTGGCTTGCCTTCATTCGCAGCCGGACCGGGCGCCGCAGCGGGTTGAGCGGCCGGGGCAGGTGCGGGAGTGGATGCGGGGGCAGGAGCCTGAGCGGCAGCGGGCGGAGTTGGAGTCTGAGCGGCAGCGGGCGGAGCGGACGCCGTAGTGGCTGGGGGACGCGCTGGCTGCGTTGGAGCAGGGGAATCTCCATCCACATGGCCGGTGAACTCGAACGTGGAGCCCAGCACGTCCGCTGCGGCCTCGGCCAGGCGCTCCTGGGAATGCTGGCGGCGGAAGAACTCCAAAGGCCCGGTTCCGTTGAACACGAACAC
>JAIRRT010000097.1 GCA_031255835.1 Bifidobacteriaceae bacterium
GCGGCCGTGGCAACCGAGGTGCCCGGAGCTGAGGTTTGGGCAATCGAATCACAACCCGAAGCCCACTCCTGGGCGGCCCGCAACCTAGCCAATCTGCCAGTCCACCTACTCCTAGCCGACGCAACCCGCCTGGCCAACGGCCCCGACACACCCGCCGTCGCCACCCCGCCCGCCGGCCCCGACACACCCGGCGTAGCCACCCAACCCACCGCAACCCGCGCGCCTGACACCCCGCCCGCCCTGCTCCCGGGGGTGCCGGCGGAACTGGCTGGGCGGGTTGATGTGGTGGTCTCCAACCCGCCTTACATCCCTGATGGCTGCCGGCCGCTGGACCCCGAAGTCGCCCTGCATGATCCCCCTGTCGCTCTCTACGGCGGGGGAGTTGATGGGATGAGGGTTCCGGACGGCATCGTCGGCACTGCTGTGGGGTTGTTGCGGCCAGGTGGGGTCCTGATCATGGAACACGGCGCGGAACAGGGCGAGGCGATGCGCACCTTGGCAGCCCACCACGGGCTGGTCGAGATCACCACCCATCAGGACCTGGCCGGACGCGACCGGGTCCTGCGTGCAAAGGCGCGGCGGGAAGGGCTCTGACCTAGCGCGCGTCCAGGAAATTCCCAGGTGCCTGTGGGAGGATCGGCGGCGTGAATCTGCGCGACTGCCGGGGTGACGAGCGCGCTGAGGCAATCGCGCAGGCGGTGCGGGCCCTGGACCGAGGCGAGCTTGTGGTCTTGCCGACGGACACGGTCTATGGGGTGGGCGCCAAACCGGGCGATGCTGCCGCAGTCGCAGCGTTGTTGCAGGTCAAAGGCCGCTCGCGCGCCCAGCCGCCACCCGTGCTGGTTGCCAGCACACAACAAGCATTAGAACTGGCCGATGCCGTTACCCCCGCCGCGCGTCAACTCGCCCGCCACTTTTGGCCGGGCGGGCTGACCCTGGTGTTGCAGGCGATGCCGGACCTCGGATGGGACCTGGGGGACAGGCCGGGCACCGTGGCGCTGCGCGTGCCAGATCACCCCGTGGCGAGCGAGTTGTTGCGAGCCGCTGGGCCGCTGGCGGTCTCCTCGGCCAACCGGTCCGGGCTCCCGCCGGCCCTGAGCGCACAGGCCGCAGCCGAATATCTTGGCGGCTCCGTCGCGGTCTACCTCGACGCAGGGACCGCGCCGGGCGGGACAGCCAGCACGGTTGTCGATGCCACAGGCCCGGTTCCGCGCATTCTGCGCACCGGAGCCATCACGGCCAACGCGTTGGCCGAGTGCCTGGGTGGCGCTCTGGGCGCCGCTTTGCTAGCCGCCGCGGTGGACGCACCCGCACCTCCCGCGCACGGCTCCCCAGATGAGCCGCCTGCGCCGCCCACCCGCCCCGACACGTTGGTGGTTGGCGCGTGAAGTACTACCTGATCTTGGGCGCCATAGCCGCCATCGTCACCTATGTTTCGGTGCCGGCCGTGCGGCGGCTGGCCCGGCGCATCGGAGCCGTCACTCCGGTGCGAGAACGCGACGTCCACACAGTGCCCACCCCGCGCCTTGGTGGCCTTGCCATGCTGGCCGGCGTGGCAGCGGCCATGGCGGTTGCCAGCGCCATACCGTTCCTCGAACCGGTGTTTGGCGACGGTCAACGCGGGCCATGGGCCGTGCTGGGGGCAGCCGCATTGGTCTGCCTGCTCGGGGCCGCAGATGACCTGTGGGACCTGGACTGGCTGACCAAAGCCGCTGGTCAAGTCCTTGCAGCCGGTCTGCTGGCCTGGCAGGGCATCCAGCTGATCACGTTCCCAATCGCCGGAGTTACTGTCTCCTCATCCCGCTTCTCGCTCATGGTGACCGTGCTGGTGGTGGTGGTGGCGATCAACGCCGTGAACTTTGTTGACGGGCTGGACGGGCTCGCCTCCGGCCTCGTGGCCATCGGAGCTGCAGCCTTCTTCGCCTACACCTACCTGCTCTCAGTCGATACCGGCGCCAGCACCTATGCCTCGCTGGCTGCGCTTGTCCTGGCTGTGGTGGTGGGGGTCTGCGTCGGGTTCCTGCCCTACAACTGGCATCCCTCATCCATCTTCATGGGCGATTCAGGCTCAATGCTGCTCGGCCTGCTGTTTGCGGCCGCAACCATAGCCGTCACCGGGCAGATCGATCCGGCCGGTGCGCAGCGCCAGGCTTTCCCAGCCTTCCTGCCAATCCTGCTGCCAGTTCTTGTGCTAGCCCTTCCCCTGCTCGATGTCGGCATGGCCGTACTGCGCCGCTTGCGCCGCGGAACATCGCCTTTCCACGCCGACCGCATGCACCTGCACCATCGCCTGCTGCGTCTGGGCCACTCGCACCGCCGAGCCGTCCTGATCATGTACCTGTGGACCGGCCTTGTTGCCTTCTCTGGCGCCGCGCTCGCCGTCTTCACCGCCCGCCAAGTCCTGATCGGATTCGCCATCGGCCTGGTGGTTGCCACCGTCCTGACCCTTGGCCCTTTGCGCGGCAGGCGCCAAGATCCCCCGGACGGTGCAGTCCCATCCCAGGCCCCGCCCCCTGTCCACCCGCCGCAACGCCGGAGCGTGATCCATGCCAACCGAGTCTGAAGCCGGATGGTCTGGCGCGCAGGCATTTCGCCGCCTGT
>JAIRRT010000133.1 GCA_031255835.1 Bifidobacteriaceae bacterium
GGCCGGCCGGTTGTTATGGCGTGCCACCATGCCAGGTTTAGGTCACGTGCACGGGAAGGATCGGCATCGGGCATGACATCGATGCCGCGGGCACGCAGATACTTGGCGCCGCCGGCGGCTTGCGGATTTGGGTCGCTAGCTGCGAAAACGACTCGGGCAACCCCGGCCTCGGCCAGGGCTGCGGCACACGGACCGGTCCTGCCGGTGTGGGCGCAGGGTTCCAGGGTGACAACCGCGGTGGCGCCGCGAACTGCGTGACCCTGGCGGGCGGCATCGTGCAGCGCTTCGACTTCGGCGTGAGGGTGACCGGCGCCGCGGTGGGTGCCCCGGCCGATGGTTCCCCGGCTGTCCAACAGCACGCAGCCGACCCGCGGGTTTGGGCCGTGGCCGGGACCCAGCGCAGCCAGAGCGAAGGCCTCGTCAAGGGCGCGGGCCAGCGCAGGGGCATCGGGTTGGGTGCGCGTGGCGGCCTCCCTTCAGCACCGGGGCAGGCGCCGTCGCGCACAAGCGCGGTCGTGTTGCCTCTCATCCGGACTTTGACCGTCGGCCCCAGAATTCCACTGGGTCAATCCGCGCTGGTGCGCAGACTCGCGGGCTATAACCGCCGGTTCGGAGTTTCACCGACCCCGGAAACACGCCCGCCCATTATGCCACCGCCCACCGACACCCCCGGTGGCAGCTCGAAACGCTAGGCGGCTTGGTCGCGGAGGCGCCTGATCGCCTGGGCCGGGTTGCCGGAACCGAAGATGGCGGCACCGGAGACCAGGATGGTGGCTCCGGCATCGGCGACGGCACGGGCCGTGGTCTCATCCACTCCGCCATCCACAGCCAACTCGATTGCCAGGCCGGCGGAGTCGATCAGCTGGCGGGCCTGGGCGATCTTGGCAAGCGACCGCTCTATCAACTCCTGCCCGCCAAAGCCGGGCTCGACGCTCATGATGAGCAGCAAATCGATCTCTCCCAGCAGGTCAACCGCGGCAGCCACCGGCGTGGCAGGGTTGAGCGCCAATCCCGCGCCCACACCGCAGCGGCGCAGCTCACGGGCCAGGCGGACCGGCGCGCCGGATGCCTCAAGGTGGAAGGTGACCGATGCCGCACCCGCCTCGGCGTAGGCCGGCGCCCAGTGGTCTGGGTTGGCGATCATCAGGTGCGCGTCGATGGGCAGCGGCGAGACCTCGACAAGCCGCCGCACCACTGGCAGGCCAATGGTCAGATTCGGCACAAAGTGTTGGTCCATCACATCGACATGGATCAGATCGGCGCTGGCCACGGCGCGAAGATCGCGTTCGAGATTGGCGAAATCGGCAGACAAGATCGACGGGGCAACGCGCATCCGCCCAGTTTAGGGTGCAGGCCCCCAGTCGCGGCGCCGCAGCGCGCCTACCCGCGCCGGATTAGCGCCAGGAACATCGCGTCGGTGCCGTGGATGTCGGTCCACAGTTGGAGGTTGCCGTCGGGCCGGACCGCACCGGTCCCGGCCAGCAGCTCCACGTCGCCGCAGTTGACAACGCTGCACTCCGGCGCCCGGCGCAGCACGTCTTGCAGCACCAAAGTCGTCTCGGCCAGATGCGGCGAGCACGTCACGTAGGCGATCAGCCCGCCCGGCCGGGTCGCCTGAATGGCGCTTGCCAGCAGCTCACGTTGCAGCGGCCCAAGGCTGGCCATGTCGGTTGGCGAGTGGCGCCATCGTGCTTCAGGACGCCGCCGCAACGCACCCAGCCCGGTACACGGCACGTCCACCAGCACCCTGTCGAACTCCCCCGGGTGCGTAGTGCCCAGCTCCCGTCCGTCACCTACCTCGACATGAACCGTTTCCAAATCGACGATGCCGCGCACCAGGTCAGCGCGGTGGGGGTGGACTTCCGTAGCGTGCACAGTGGCGCCGCGCTGGCGGGCAATCGCCCCGAGCAACGCGGCCTTCCCGCCCGGGCCGGCGCACAGGTCAGCCCAGCGAGCATCCGGCCCGGTCAGTGGCGCGTCCGCGAGTGCCAGGGCAACCAACTGCGAGCCCTCGTCCTGGACTCCGGCCTTGTTGAGGCGAACTGCTTGGACTTGTGCTGGCGAGCCGTGGTCCATGATGACGGCAGTCGGGGTGAACCGGCCTGCGGTGCCATCGGGCACCTCGGCCAGGAGCTCTTCCTGCGAGATCATCCCGGGCCTGGCCACCAGGGCGGTTGCGGCTGGCTGGTTGTTGGCCTCCAGCAGCGCCGGCAAGTCAGCCGGATCGCGTTGGCCGGCTTGGAGCGCCTGGCGAAGGGCGCGGATTATCCAGGCTGGATGGGATGTACGGCGGGATAGGACGTCATCGTCGGGGAGACCTTCGAGGAGTTCTGCCTCCAGGGTGTCGAAGCCGGCCTCGGCGATGACGCGCAAAGCAGCGTTGACCAGGTGCGATGGGCCTGTGCCGATGGCCTCGCGGGCCAGGGCGACGCTCGAATCGACGGCCGCATGGTCCGGGACGCGTAGGGCTGCGAGCTGGTGGGTGCCGAGCCGGAGCACAGCGGTCAGCTCGCTGGACAGCCGCTTGATGGGACGCTCAATGGCTTTGGCGATCACCGGGTCATAGCGGCCTTGCATACGGATGGTGCCGTAGGCCAGCTCGGTTGCGAAGGCAGCATCCCGCCCGGTGAGCCGCCGCGCAGCCAACAGTGGCGGAAGTGCCAGGTTGGCGTAAGCGCCCCGGTTCACTTCCCTCAGCAGCTCAAACGCAACCATCCGCGGTGCATCAACGCTGGCAGTCCGCTCCGCCGGCGTAGTAACCGACCGCTGCCGAGGCCCGTCGCGCCGAGGTCCCCCCCGCCGGTCACCGCCACCCCGCCGGTCACCGCCATCCCGACGCGGCCCACCATATCCGCGCCGTTCGCCGCTATCCCGGCGGTCGCCACCATCCCGACGCGGCCCTCCGTATCCGCGCCGTTCACCACCGCCCGCCCGGTCTCCGCCCTCTCGGCGGGGGCCCTTGCCCCATTCGCCTCGGGGGCGGTCGGTCCGCTCGCCGCGATCCGGGCGGCCGCTTCCGCTTGGTCGGTCACCGTCTCGGCGGGGGCCCTTGCCCCATTCGCCTCGGGGGCGGTCGTTGCGCCGGGGGGCTCCTCGGCGGTCTCCGCCGCCGTGGGGACGGTCGTTGTGGTCGGTCATTGGTCTGCGCCTAGGGTCTCGCCGGG
>JAIRRT010000188.1 GCA_031255835.1 Bifidobacteriaceae bacterium
CCTGGTGGTGGTGTTCCGGTCCATCTTGGTGCCGCTGGTCGCGGCGCTCGGCTTCATCCTGTCGCTGCTCGCGACCCTGGGGGCCGTGGTCGCGGTCTTCCAGTGGGGCTGGGGCGAAAGCCTCTTGGGGGTGGGCGCGCAGCCGGTGCTCAACTTCTTGCCGATCATCCTGGTGGGGCTGGTGTTCGGGCTGGCGATGGACTATCAGATCTTCCTCGCGACGGGCATGCGGGAGGCCTATCTGTCGGGGACCGAGGCCCGAGCCGCAGTCGCCGCCGGCCTCCGGGCCGGGCGTCCCGTGGTGGTGGCCGCTGGACTGATCATGGTGGCGATCTTTGGCGCGTTTGTGCTGAACGATTCGGCCATAGTCAAGCCGGTCGGCTTTGGCCTGGCGTTCGGCGTGGTGGCGGACGCGTTCGTTGTCCGCCTGGTCCTGATGCCGGCGCTGCTGCGCCTGTTGGGCCCCTCAGCGTGGTGGCTGCCGCGCTGGGCTGACCGAATTGTGCCGCGGCTGGAGATCAACCACGGGAGCTAGCGCTCCACGGGGTCAGTAGGATTGGTCGTCGACGCTCGAGCGGAGCGCATCGCCCCTGGTCAGGTTGGGGTTACTCTTACCTCGTGTCTGGGGCGGGAGGCTAGGTCTGCGGCCAGGTCTGCTACGTCATCGGCGGTCACTTGCTCCACCCGGGCTAGCAGCTCATCGAGGGGCGGGAGCTCGCCAGTGATTATCTCGGAGCGGCCGAGGCGGGCCATTCGTGAGAACGGGTCCTCCATGCCGAGCACCAGCCCGCCACGGATCTGACCCTTGGCACGGGCGAGTTCCTGGGCGTCCACGCCGTGAGCCGCCAGCTTGTCCCATTCAGCGCTGAGCAGGCCTGTTACCTCATCGGCTCCGTTGGCTGCGCATCCGGCAAATAGGCCAAAGCAGCCGGCGTCGGCATGGCCCACGCTGAACGAATACGTCGAATAGGCCAACCCGCGCCGTTCGCGGATCTCTTGGAACAGTCGCGAACTCATCCCACCGCCAAGCACAGTGCTGAGCACACCCATTGCGTGGCGGCGCTCGTCCATAGTCCGCAGGCCCTCGCAGCCGACAATCACCTGGGTTTGCTCCACTGTACGAGTCACAACCCGCTGGGAGGGCTCGGCCGGCAGAGTTATGGTCGGTGTGCTTGAACGCATGGGGCGAGGGACGGCATCGGCGGCGGTCTGCCAGCCTGCACGGCCGAGCGCATCGGTCACAAGGCGAGCCACCTCGCCGTGATCGACGTTGCCGGCGGCTGTCACTATCAAACTGTCCGGCAGATAGTGCTGCCGGTAGTGCGCAATGACGGCATCGCGCGGCACGCTGCGGATGGTCTCCGGGGTGCCTGCAATGGGCCTGGCCAGCGGGCTGTCACCGAACACGGCGGCAGCAAACGCCTCATGGGCAATGTCATGCGGGTCATCCTGGGTCATGGCGAGCTCTTCCAGAATGACGCCACGCTCCAGCTCAAACTCCTCCGAATCGAGCAGCGCGCCAGCCACCATGTCAGCCAGCACATCAATCGCCATAGGCAGGTCAGCGTCCAAAACCCGGGCGTGGTAGCAGGTGTGCTCCTTGGTTGTGGCCGCGTTGGCCTCCCCGCCCACCTTGTCGAACGCCTCAGCGATCTCCTGGGCATCACGCCGGCTTGTGCCCTTGAACAGCAGGTGCTCCAGGAAGTGGGTGGAGCCGAAGTGCCCGTCCGCCTCATCACGCGAACCGACCGGGATCCACAGCCCCACGCTCGCCGAACGCACATGCGCCATGTGCTCGGTCAACAGCCGCACGCCGCCGGGCAGGATGGAGCGCAGCACGGCACCATCCTGCCCAGGCAGCGGCGAGAAGTTGATGTTCAGCGGTTCACTCGTTCCCAGAATCGCCCCGGTGACGATGCCGCCGCTGACGCTCGCGACGTGGACGTGACTCTCCCTGCCCATCAGTCTCAGCGCCATCACCTGGCGCCGAATCTGCGGGCTGCGCCGGCTCTTCGCTGGCCGGTTCTTCGGAGCTGGCCGGCTCGGGCAGGACCACGGGAACATCAACCGGTGCGGCGGAGTTGTCCCGCCGGGGCCGATCCCTCCTCCGGTCCGGCCTCTCAGACCGTTCAGACCTCTCTGGCCGCTCTGACCTTTCAGGCCGTCCCGAGCCGCCCGATGCCGGTGCGTCACCACCGCTGGGTGCCTCACCATCGACAACGGCGTGGAGCGACAGCTTGCCGCGTGGGTCGATCTCGGCCAGTTCCACCTGGACCTTGTCTCCCACCTTCAGAACGTCCTCGACGTTCTCGACGCGCCTGCCGCCAACAAGCCGGCGGATCTGCGAGACATGCAGCAGCCCGTCCTTGCCTGGTGTCAGCGAAACGAACGCCCCGAACGATGTCGTCTTGACCACGGTGCCAACAAACCTCTCGCCCACCTCGGGCATGGTCGGGTTGGCAATCGCGTTGATGGCCGCACGGGCAGCTTCTGCCGAAACGCCATCTGTCGCGCCGATGTACACCGTGCCGTCGTCTTCGATTGAGATCTCAGCGCCGGTATCGTCCTGGATCTGGTTGATCATCTTGCCCTTGGGGCCAATGACCTCACCGATCTTGTCAACCGGCACCTTGACGGCGATGACGCGCGGCGCATTCGGGCTCATCTCATCTGGCGCATCGATCGCCTCGTTGATCACTCCGAGAATGTGCAGCCGGGCCTCACGGGCCTGGACCAGCGCACCTGCCAACACGTCGGCCGGAATGCCGTCCAGTTTGGTGTCAAGCTGGATCGCGGTGACAAACTCCGAGGTCCCGGCGACTTTGAAGTCCATGTCGCCAAAGGCATCCTCAGCGCCCAGGATGTCGGTCAAAGCGGCAAAGCGCGGCTTTCCGTCCACCTCGTCGCTGACCAATCCCATGGCGATGCCGGCAACAGGCGCACGCAGCGGGACACCCGCGTTGAGCAGCGCCAACGTCGAAGCACAGACCGACCCCATGGACGTCGAGCCATTGGAGCCGAGCGCCTCAGAGACCTGCCGGATGGCGTAGGGGAACTCCTCGCGAGTCGGCAACACCGGAATCAATGCCCGCTCCGCCAGCGCGCCGTGACCAATCTCGCGGCGCTTCGGGCTGCCCACACGCCCGGTCTCACCGGTCGAATAGGGCGGGAAGTTGTAGTTGTGCATGTAGCGCCGGTGGGTCACCGGGCTGAGCGAATCGATCTGCTGCTCCATGCGCAGCATGTTCAACGTGGTGACGCCCAGAATCTGAGTCTCGCCACGCTCAAACAGCGCCGAGCCATGCACCCGCGGAATGACCTCAACCTCGGCTGAAAGCGTCCGGATGTCGCGCAGACCGCGCCCATCAATCCGCTTGCCTTCGGTCAGAATCCGGTTGCGCACCAGCCGTTTGGTGATGGCCCGGATGGCCGCGACAATCTCCTTGTCCCGCTCGGGGAACTCCTCAAGCAGCGCACCCACAGCCTCGTCGCGGATCTCGTCCAGACGGCTCTCGCGTTCCTGCTTGTCAGCAATGGTCAGTGCCTGAGCCAGCTTCTCCTCGACGATGCCGACAGTCGCCTGATATGCATCGTCCTGATAGTCCGGGAACACCGGGAAATCGCCGGTTTGCTTCGATGCGACAGCCGCCAAGGAGGCCTGGGCCTCGCACAGCTGGCGCAGGAACGGTTTGGCTGCTTCCAGCCCACCGGCAACGATCTCCTCTGTAGGCGCCTCAGCTGAACCGGATTGGATCAGGGACCATGCCCTGTCTCCAGCTTCAGCTTCGATCATGGCGATAGCGACGTCATCGTCCACCAGACGTCCGGCCACCACCATCTCGAAAACTGCCCGTTCACGCTCGGAGTAGCGCGGGAAAGCCACCCACTGGCCGTCAATCAGCGCAATCCTGGTCGCTGCAACCGGACCGGAGAACGGCAGGCCAGAGATCTGGGTGGAAAGAGACGCGGCGTTGATCGCCAAAACGTCATAGGTGTCTGCTGGGTGGATCGCCAGGACGGTGACAACCACCTGTACCTCGTTGCGCAAACCCTTGATGAACAAGGGCCGCAACGGCCTGTCAATCAGCCGGCAAGCCAAGATCGCTTCTGTCCCGGGGCGGCCTTCACGGCGGAAGAACGAACCAGGGATCTTGCCTGCGGCATACATGCGTTCTTCCACGTCAACGGTCAACGGGAAGAAGTCGAACTGTTCCTTCGGATGCTTAGAAGCGGTTGTGGCCGAAAGAACCATGGTCTGGCCGTCTAGGTAGGCGGCTACAGATCCGGCGGCTTGCTTGGCGAGCCTGCCGGTTTCAAAGCGGATGGTGCGTTGGCCGAAAGCACCGTTATCGATGGTGGCCTCGGCAAATTGGATTTCTGGGCCCTCCACGGGCGTTTCCCCTCTCTGTTGGCGCACGCGCACACAACCAGGGAAACGGTCCAGCTGGCGGTCTTCGATCGAGGCCCACGGCTCCGGCCGTATTCCGGCCGGTCCGGGAGCCACTACCGAGGACCGCTGAGGCGGCGGTACCCCGATGCTGCGTGGGCGGCAAAATGCTTATTGAGTTGTTACGCCGCCAAGGCGGCGCTTAGCCGGCTATCGGCGCAGTCCTAGCCGAGCGATCAGGCTGCGGTAGCGCTCAATGTCGATCTCCTGCAGGTAGCCCAACAGGCGGCGCCTGTGACCTACCAGAAGCAGCAAACCCCGACGCGAATGGTGATCGTGTTTGTGCTCCTTGAAGTGCTCCGTCAGGTCCTTGATCCTTCTGGTGAGCAGGGCCACCTGGACCTCTGGCGATCCGGTGTCGCCCGGATGTGTGGCGTACTCGGCAATGATCTGCTGCTTGGTTGCGCTATCGAGCGGCATTGTGGATCCTTTCAGGGAATCGTTGCGCGGCGCACCGGGGCCTATCCACCCGGGCACGACAAACCGCGGCCGACATGACGGCAACGGGAAGTCTACCTCACCCCCACCCAGGTCTTGCGCCCACTAGCGCTCCCCTCGGCGCGCCCCGCAGGTGCCGGTGGGGGTTTATGCGGAAAGCCGAGGGTCCATCACTCGCGAGGCGTGGCGTGTCACCACCATGGCTGGGCGGTGACCGGAACGGCCGGCTGCAAGAAAGAACGGGCGCGGCGGGTTGGCGGCCACCACCATTGGGCGGCGCGGACCCAGGAACGCTACGGCGGCAATTTGCCCGCCAGGGACCCTGTCCAGGTCAACAAGTTGGACGCCATCGGACACGTCGTGGTCCAGTTCGCGGGGCCAGGAATGCAGGATGCCGCCTGACACGTCCAGCTGGCTTGGTGCCAAGGCGAGGCCAAGGCCTGTGGCTTTGAGGATGGCCTCCTTGCGGACCCAAGTGCGCAGCCACCACGAATCGCGGTTCTCCGCTGAGACACGGTCAAAGAAGCCCTGCTCCTGCTCACACAGGGAAAGGCGGGGCTGGCCGTCAGCTGGCACAGAGGTCGGCTCAACAGTGTCTATGCCAACCGAGGCGTGGGCGCTGGCAGCAACCAGAACCGTGTCCCCAGCCCGCGCGCAGGACAGATAGACGCTTGGGATTGTGCGGCCTGAAGGATCGAAGGCGACCGGCCGGCCGTGATCCCCCACCGTTCTGCACAGGCGGCACCAGTGTCCGATGTCGGCAGATGAGGCTGGCATTCCGGTCAGCATTGCGGCTGCGTGCCTGAGCAGTCCCGCCGAGACAATCGCCAAAGCGAAGGCGTGATCATCCGGCTCGCGTTCGGCGCGGGCAGTCTCGGCCCAGGTGAGCATCGGATGGTAGATGGGCGCGTCGGATACGTCCGCGGTGAAGATGTGGACAACCCCAGCTGTGGTCGGCGCGGGGGGCGTGGTCACGAGCCTGTCCGAGTTAGCTCGTGGTTCGGTCAACGTCAGCATCTACGGGCCTCGTTTCGCAGCGGACAGGACCAACCCGGTCCTAACGTCCTAGAGACACTCCGAAGTGCCAGATATTACGCGATATCGCCCGCAACTTGTGCAGGCTCCACCTACTGCGACCAGCGCAGCCCAAGAGCGGTATGAGTTCCCCGGATGTCCGCTCCAATCTGCCGGATCAGTGCGGCCGCGTCGGGGAACGTGCGCGCCGAACGCAAGCGAACCACAAGGTCAAGCGCAATTTGGTGGCCGTAAAGGTCCAGATCTCCGGTGCCAAAAGCGTGGGCCTCGACCCTCCCGCCGGGGCCTGACAGACCGGCAAAAGTCGGGTTTGAGCCGATTGAAACGGCCGCTCCGAGCACCGCATCTGGTTCGCCAGCAGGTGAATCGAGGCGCGTCATCCACCCGGCGTAGACGCCATCGGCCGGCACAAGACCGGAGATATTAGGACCAAGGTTGGCTGTCGGGAACCCCAACGTTCGCCCCCTGCCGGCACCGTGGACAACCCGCCCAACCAACCGGTGCGGCCGGCCCAACAGGACCGCTGCTGCTGCGACATCGCCGGCCTGCAATGCCTTACGTACGCAGGTTGAACTGACCCGATCCGGCCCGCTGGCATCTTGATCAGGTCCGATGGCGTCCGCTGGGATGGGAAGGTCAGGCACCCCCTCGGTGGCAAAGCCGAACCGCTCGCCCAGTTCGCTCAACATCGCCAGGTCACCGGTGTTGCCCCTGCCAAACCGCACGTCCTTGCCGACGATCACGTCGCTGGCACCCAGAGCCTCGACCAGGTAGCGCCGGACAAATGTCTCGGGGTCGGTTTGGGAGAACTCAGGCGTGTAGGGCACGGTCAAAACGGCGTCCAGCCCAGCTTGTTCCATCAGGTCAAGGCGGCCATCGAGCGGGACAATCAACTCCACCGGCGGTTGCGGGCCGTGGATGACAGATGGGTGGGGATCGAACGTGATCGCGACTCCCTGGCTGCCGCGTTGCCTGGCCAGCTCAACCACCCGGTTCAGGACACGCTGATGGCCGAGGTGGACCCCGTCAAAGATCCCGAACGTGGCGACGCTTGTCCCCGACCCCCCGGGCACGCCGTCCAGATCGAACCACCGCCTCACGGGCGACCAACCTACTACGACACTTGGCACCTGTTCCCGGACTGCCCGGAGTAAGTCACCAAGAATCTGCCGGTTTCGTGACACCATGCCTCCGATGGCGACCGCGAGGTAGCCCAAGAGACTTGAGGAGTCCCCATGCCCGGCACAAACCTGACGCGACAAGAGGCTGCCCAGCGGGCAGCGTTGATCTCGGTGCGAAGCTACGAGATTGAGCTGGATCTGACCGGGGCGACGTCGCCTGGCGGTCCGGGCAGCCCGAGCGGGGCGGGCCGGGGTGGGGAGACGTTCGGCTCAATCTCAACCATCCGGTTTGACTGCTCCAGCCCAGGCCAGGGCACGTTTGTCGATCTGGTGGCGCCGCAGGTGGAGCGGATTGTGTTGAACGGCCATCCGGTGGACCTGTCCGCATTTGCTGACTCGCGCATCCAGCTGTCCGATCTGTCCAGCCAAAACGTGCTGGTTGTCCAGGCTCGCTGCGCATACACGAACACCGGTGAGGGGCTGCACCGGTTCACCGACCCGCTTGATGGACGCACCTACGTCTATTCGCAGTTCGAGGTGGCCGATTCCCGCCGCGTGTTCGCTGTGTTCGAGCAGCCTGATCTGAAGGCGACATTCCGCTTCACTGTCACCGCACCGGACGGCTGGACCGTCGTGTCCAACATGCCTGAACTGTCCGCTGCGCCAGGTGACAACGGCACAGTCCACCACTTCGCCACCTCCCCACGCATGAGTTCCTATCTGGCAGCGGTGATCGGTGGGCCATACGTGCGCTGGAGCGAGGAGGTGGTCAGCAGCGACGGGCGGACTATCCCGATGAATCTGTATGCTCGCCAGTCACTTTCCCAACATGTTGAGCCCGATGAGGTATTTGACACCACAAAGCGTGGGTTCGCTTTCTACGAGTCATCATTCGACTATCCGTTCCCGTTCCCCAAGTACGATCAGCTTTTTGTTCCAGAGTTCAACGCTGGGGCGATGGAAAACATCGGGGCGGTGACCATCACCGAGGCTTACATCTTCCGTTCTGCTGTGACCGAGGACCGTGTGGAACGCCGCGCCATCACCATTTTGCATGAGCTTGCCCACATGTGGTTTGGTGACCTGGTGACAATGCGTTGGTGGGATGATCTTTGGTTGAATGAATCGTTTGCCGAATACGCTTCACATCTGGCCGCTGTGGCCAATACTCGCTGGCAGGACGCCTGGACAACGTTCTCGGCAGCAGAAAAGACATGGGCATACCGGCAGGACCAACTGCCGTCAACCCACCCTGTGGTGGCCGATATCCAGGACCTGCAAGACGTCGAGGTCAACTTTGACGGAATCACGTACGCCAAAGGCGCCTCAGTGTTGCGCCAATTGGTGGCGTTTGTTGGATCTGAAGCATTCCTGCGTGGTGTCGCAGCATATTTCAAGCGGTTCGCATTCGACAACGCGAGACTGACCGATCTGCTGACAGAACTCGAGCGGGCATCAGGCCGCGATCTGAGCGAATGGGCCGAGGCGTGGCTGCGGACCTCCGGTGTCAACACACTGAGTTCGCAGATGCCCAAACGCACCAAATCTGATCGCGTTTCGATTCTCCAAACCGGTCCAGGCATTCACCCATACCTGCGCCCCCAGCGGATCGCTGTGGCCGGCTACGGACCCCCCACCCCCCGCAAAGCGGGCACCAAGCCGGACACGGTGGAGCGTGTGTGGCGCAAGGAAGTTGACATCGCTGGCCCGGTGACGGACGTCATCGTCGGGGATCAGGGGGTTGGGAAAGCGGAACTGATCCTTCCGAACGATGGCGATCTGGGGTATGCCAAGGTCCGGCTGGATGATGAGTCGCTCACCTATGCGATTGGGAATCTGGGGCTGATTCGCGATCCGCTGGCTCGTGCGGTGATTTGGGGCAGTCTGTGGGATTCGACGCGTGATGCCGAGTTGACGGCACGCGACTTTGTGGGGGTGGCGCTGCAGTGGCTTGGCCATGAGACGTCATCGACGACTTTGCGGATGGTGCTCGGTGGGGTGGCTACGGCGTTGACGTCCTATGCGGCGCCGCGTGACCGCACGGTTTTGTCCGCCGATGCGGCCAAGCGCCTGTGGAGGCTGCTGCGCAATGTGGAGCCCGGCTCTGACGCTCAGCTTCACCTGCTGCGGGCGTTTGCTCGCCATGCCCGCACCGCCGGTCAACTCGACAAGTTGGAGGCCATCAGGTCCGGAAAACTCGAGGTCCCTGGCCGCCCGGTGGATACCGATTTGAGTTGGGAGCTGCTCGGGGCGTTGGTCCGGACTGGGCGCGCCAGCGAGGGGCAAGTTGGCCGGGCTTTGGCTGGAGATGGTTCAGCCGCAGGTCAGGTGTGGGCTGCTCGGTTGCGGGCCATGGTTCCGACCCCCGCCGCCAAGGCCGCCGCCTGGCAGCGGGCAACAGGGGATCTGACGTTGGCAAACGAGATCCAAGGCGCCACCATCGCCGGTTTCACCGATGTGCTCGATCCAGATCTGCTTGTGCCGTTTGTCAAGCCGTACTTCGAGATGCTGGACCAAGTGTGGGCTGAGCGCTCCCATGAGATGGCCACAAACATCGTCGAAGGGTTGTATCCGATCCGTCTGGCCGGCTACAAGCGCCCCGACATCGCCGCCAAGACTGTCTCCTGGCTGGACGGCCCGCGCCGCTCGGCAGATCATCACGGCCAAGCGGACCCGCTGCCCCAGCATGCCCCGGCGTTGCGCCGGCTGGTGGTCGAGGCGTTGGCCGGACTGCGGCGCGCCAATGCAGCTCAGGTTCTGGACAAGATGACCCGCCGGTGGGGCAGGCTAGCGACCTGACACTGCGGCGGTGACGGCCAGGAACGTCGGGTTTGAGGCCAGATCATCCAGCAGCACCGGCAGCCCGGAACCGTCAGCCAACGGCACCTTCCAGTTGGGGTATTCGGTGTCCGTGCCAGGCATGTTCTCCGCTCGCGTCTCACCGACGGCATCGGGCAGGGACACACCCAGCAGCACAGACGGTGTGGCCAACAAGAAGCGATGCAGCGCTAGGACAATCTGCGCGTTGGGTGGTTCGGGCTCGCCGCGCGGCACCAAACCGAGTGAACTGAGCATGGCCAGCACGCCCTCGCGTTCAGCTGCGGCTGCCTCGCGTTCCACCTCGACGGGCCGGGAGAGCACGCCGAGTGATTCGCGCAAGTCGACGTGTTGCCCCGAAAGGTAGGCGGCCGATGGCGGAAGGTCGTGGGTTGTAACGGTGGTCATCGCCAGGCGGCGGTACCACTCTGGCGGGCGGGGGGTTACGCCATCGTCCTTCTTCTCGAACCAAAGGACGCAACTGCCCAACATGCCGCGTTCGGTCAGGTAGCCGTGCACCCACGGTTCGGCGACGCCCAGGTCCTCACCAACAACGATGGCGCCGGCCCGGTGGGCTTCCAGGGCCAGAATCCCGACCATCGCCTCATGATCAAACGTCACATAGGCACCCTGGCGTGGCCCCAAGCTTTCCGGGATCCACCACAGCCTGAACAGTCCGAGGATGTGGTCCACACGGATGGCGCCAGCGTGGCGCAGCACCGCCCGGATCATGGCGCGGTAGGGCGCGTAGCCGGCTGCGGCCAGTGCGTCGGGCCGCCACGGCGGCTGGGACCAGTCCTGGCCTTGCTGGTTGAAGGCGTCCGGCGGCGCTCCGACGGTAACGCCGCTGGCCAGAACGTCAGCCAGCGCCCAGGCATCGGCCCCCTTCGGATGGACACCGACGGCCAGATCAGACATCAACCCGATCCGCATGCCCGCGTCGATGGCGCGGCGTTGGGCGGCGTCGAGCTGCTGGTCAGCTATCCACTGCAGCCAGCAGTAGAACCCGACCCGTTCGGCATGGGTCTCAGCCAGGTCCTCAACCATCGGGGACGATGCCGCCAGCTCAGTATCGTTCGGGGCCTCGCCAGCCTCTTGCAGGGCACACCAGAGGGCGAACACCTCCAGGCCACGGCCTTTGGCCTGCCTAAACGCCTCGAACTCCGATTGGCGGGCGGGGCTACGCGGCAAAGCGAAGATGGTCTCCAGTGCCTTGGATTTCAGGGTCCAAACCCGGTCACGGTCCATGGCCGTTGGGTCTGTGTTGTCCCGGGCTGCATCCTCGGCGAGGTCACGGACCAGGTCACGGACGGCATCGTCGGCGTAGGCGAACTCCTCCACGGCTTCGGGACGGATGTAGATGGGGTTGAGGAAGGCGCGGGCGGACGGCAGGTAGGGCGAGGGGGTGAGCGGCGGGACGGCCTCGGCGGCGTGAACCGGGTTTGTCAGCACAAAGTCCGCTCCACGCTGGTGGCCGGCGGTCCAAGCCAACTCGGCCAGATCGGTGAAATCGCCCAGGCCCCAGGAGCGGCGCGAGCGGCCGGCATAGATCTGGACCATCAGCCCCCACGCACGGCGGGCCGCCAACGATGCCGACAGTTCCAGCTTGTCCGGCACAACAACCAAGGCGGCGCGGGCGGTTGTCCCGTCGGTGCCGCGGGCGTGGATGGTGTGCCAGCCCAGCGGCACGCCCGCAGGGATGGAGAACGTCAGTTTGACGATGGTCTCGTTGTCGATGACGCGGGTCGGCTCGGCGCCTTCGCGGCGGGTCAAC
Organism: Bifidobacteriaceae bacterium; assembly: GCA_031255835.1. GTDB lineage: Bacteria > Actinomycetota > Actinomycetes > Actinomycetales > WQXJ01 > JAIRRT01. The sequence goes on from JAIRRT010000188.1 coordinate 11,633, forward strand.
TGCCATTGGCCGCCGTTGCCGTCCAGGGCGGGATCATCATCGAGTTCCAGCCAGGCCTGGAGGTTGCCGGCGGCTGACTCGGGCACGCACACCGGGATATCGACCGCCACCCCTAGGCGGACCACCACCGATGGCGGCAGCACGGTGCGCCATTCGCGCTGGTTGGCTGTGGCGAGCGCCTTTGCGGCGGCCGCTGGGGTCGATGCGTCCACCTCGAACGCCTGCAACAGGGCTACCACCGTGGCCCGCGAGACGTGGCGCTTGTTACCACCTACGTCGTAGAAGAAGGTCTGGATGCCGTATGCCTCAGCCAGGTGCTGCAACGTAGGAGACAGGGTAGGTGCCACCTACGGGATCATGCCACCAACGGCCCATGCGGCCAAGGTACGAAAGTACTACGGTGTGATCGTTCGATTCGAACAACTCATGGAGGGGCAATGTACGGGGCAATTTCCGAGGCGTTGGTAGGCGGTTTGGGCCGCGGGGCGTTGGAGGGGGCGGCGGCGAGCGTTTTGCCTGCTGCGCCAGCGTTTACCGAAGGCTGGCCGGACTGGGCTATCTGGCTGATCGACAAGCCGGCGCAGATTGTGCTGATCCTGCTGGCGGCGGTGTTGCTTGTCGCCATCGGCCATGCGGTGGTGGGCAAGATCACAGAACGGATAGTGACTGGCTCGCGGGGCGGGGATGATCCCACGGCCGCCGGCTATGCCGCTGAACGGCGTGCCGCCCGGGCTCGCACGGCCCGGTCTGTGCTGCGCTCGCTTGTCACCGTTGTGGTCTGGGTTGTGGCCGCCGCGCTGATCCTGGAGCGTCTTGGCGTCAACGTGGCCGTGCTGGTGACCTCGATTGGCGTGGTTGGCGTTGGCCTGGGTCTGGGCGCTCAAACCCTGATCAAGGACATGATCGCTGGACTGTTCATGATTGTTGAGGACCAGTACGGCATAGGCGACGTCATCGACATCGGGCCGGCAACTGGCCGTGTGGTGAACGTTTCGCTTCGGGTAACCACCCTGGAAGACGACGATGGCGTGCTTTGGTATGTGCCCAACGGCACCGTCACTCGGATCGCCAATCAGACCCAGGCCGCACCAAAGACGCCCGGGGGCGCAGCAGGCTGAGGGTTGGGGCGGCCGGCGGGGACTGGCCCGGAACTACCCTCTGACCTGGGCGATCTCAGCTGCCAGCTGCTCGGCCTTCGGGCCAACCACAATCTGCACCACACGCCCGGAAACGACAACGCCGTGGGCGCCACCTGCCCGCAGTCCATCGGCATCCACTTTGGTGGGCTCTTGGACACGGGCACGCAGCCGGGTGATGCAGGGCTCGAGTTCAACGATGTTGCTGCCGCCACCGAGCAGGTCAACTACCTGTTGTGCATCGATCATGGGGGCTCCTTGGCATTTCAGCATTAGTCAGGCACCCGCGATCCTACAACCCTCGCCCGCACCCACACCGGCTGGTTCGCTAGGCGCGATGCAGGCGGCGGTGGGTCACCCGGTGGGGGCGCGCGGCCTCGGCGCCCAGGCGCTGAACCTTGTTCTCCTCATAGGCTGCGAAGTTGCCCTCAAACCAGTACCAGTGGGATGGATCGTCATCGGTGCCCTCATAGGCCAGGATGTGGGTGGCCACGCGGTCCAAGAACCACCTATCGTGCGAGACAACCACCGCACAACCCGGGAAATCGAGCAGAGCGTTTTCCAGTGAGCCGAGTGTCTCAACATCCAAATCATTGGTTGGCTCATCCAAAAGCAACAGGTTGCCGCCCTGTTTCAGGGTCAAAGCCAAGTTCAGACGGTTCCGTTCACCGCCAGATAGCACCCCGGACAGCTTCTGCTGATCCGGACCCTTGAAGCCGAACGCGGAGACGTAGGCCCGTGACGGCATCTCCACCTTGCCGACCTGGATGTAGTCCAGGCCATCGGAGACCACCTGCCAAACCGACATGGCCGGATCAATCCCCTCGCGGCCCTGGTCAACGTAGGAGATTTTGACGGTCCCTCCTATCTTCAGCTCGCCATCGTCCAGGTTCTCCAGGCCAACGATGGTCTTGAACAGGGTTGTCTTGCCAACCCCATTCGGCCCAATGACTCCGACGATGCCGTTGCGCGGCAACGAGAAGGACAGTCCGTCTATCAGGACCCTGTCACCAAACCCCTTGCGTATGTCGGTTGCCTCGATGACCACGTTGCCCAACCGCGGGCCGGGTGGGATCTGGATCTCATCGAGGTCCAGTTTGCGGGTGCGTTCAGCCTCGGCTGCCATCTCCTCGTAGCGTTGCAGGCGGGCCTTGGATTTGGCTTGCCGGCCCTTCGGGTTCTGCCTGACCCACTCCAGCTCATCCGCCAGGCGTTTGGCTAGTTTGGCGTCCTTGGATCCTTGGATCTTCAGCCGCTCACGCTTCTTGGACAGGTAGGTCGAATAGTTGCCCTCGGAGGGGTAGGCGCGGCCGCGGTCCAGTTCCAAAATCCATTCGGCCACGTTGTCCAGGAAGTAGCGATCATGCGTCACCGCGAGGACAGCGCCGGGGTAGGCGGCCAGATGCTGCTCCAGCCATTGGACCGATTCGGCATCCAGATGGTTTGTGGGCTCATCGAGCAGCAGCAAGTCCGGTTGGGACAGCAGCAGACGGCACAGGGCAACCCGGCGCCGCTCACCGCCGGACAGCACCGACACCGGGGTGTCCGGAGGTGGGCACCGTAGGGCGTCCATCGCCTGTTCAATCCGCGAATCCAGATCCCAGGCGCCAGCATGATCCAGGGCCTCTTGCAGTGTTCCCATCTCGGCCAGCAGCGAATCATAGTCAGCGTCAGGATCTGTCAATTCAGTGGCGATGGCGTTGAACCGATCCAGTTTCGCTTTGATCTCACCCACGCCGTGCTCAACGTTGCCGAACACCGTGGCGTCTTCATCCAGTTTCGGTTCCTGTTCCAGCAGGCCAACGCTGTATCCAGGCGCCAGAACCGCATCACCGTTGGATGGGCTATCAAGCCCAGCCATGATCCGCAGTACAGAGGTCTTGCCTGCACCGTTGGGTCCGACAACCCCGATCTTGGCGCCAGGCAAGAACGCCAACGTGACATCATCCAGGATGACCTTCTCGCCGTGCGCCTTGCGGGCAGCCCGCATTACATAGATGAACTCTGGCACGGCAACCCAGCCTAACCCCACCGGGTACTTAGCCAGGCAAGGCGTCCCAGTCCTCTTCGCCCTGCCCGCCTGCCAGGTCAGCGTCCGGAGCTGAACTGAGATCCACGGGGCCTGGATCGCCCGGTTCCACCTGTCCAACCGGGTCCTGCAACTCCGGCAGGTCCGCCAAGTCTCCCGGCAATGGGGACTGTGGAAGTCCGGCATCGTCCACCTGTCCGGTGCCGGTGGGAGGCTCGCCAGGGATCTGTGAGCCTGGGGGAGCCTCTGCGGTCTTGAAGTATTCCGCCCGCCCCCAGAACAGATCGTGTCCAACCGTGCGGGCAAGGATTCGCAGTTCGGTGCGTGGCCTGCCCTCCTTGTCAGTCCATGCTCCGGTGGTGAAGAAGCCGGAAACGACAACCGGCTGGCCCTTGTGCAGCGAGCGGGCAACGTTGAGCGCAAACTGCTTGCCGAACACGGTGACCGTCAGCCATTCGGTCTGGCCATCGGACCAGGTTCCCAGGGCCCTGTCGTGGATGCGCGGCGTGCTGGCCAGGCGGAAGCGGGTGAATTGGATGCCCGATGCCGAGGTCAGCAGGACCGGCTCGGCCGCCAGCCGGCCGCGAACCGTGACTTCGATGGGGTTGTTGCGTGACATGTGGATGTTCCCTTCGTTCGATGGGCCCCCGGGCGGGAGCCAATGGGGCCAATCGTGACGAGGAGTACGGACATTGCTGCGGGTGGGACGGGCCGGACTGTGGATAGTCCGGGAAGTGGCGCGGCCTTCCCCCCGGATGGGTGCGGGCAGGTGTCTTGGACTGTGGATGGGGACGAGGGTGGCAGCTAGCCCTGGGCTATCCGCCGCAGGGTGGCGCGGGCGTCGGCCCAGTCCTCCAGGACAGCGATGGTGGGGGCCGTCATCGTGCGGGTGACCAGGGTTTCTAGGCAGGTACGCAAGTCCGCATCGAAGCGGTCAGCCCGTGCGCGGTGGCAGCGGCCGCGGCGCAACAGGCGCGCAAACAGGCCAGGGCGAGGCGTCGGAGTGATTGACGGCAGCACTTCGGTGAGCCGGAAACTGATGTTTTGCGAACTGGCCAGAGTGTGTCCGATGGCGGGTCCCCAGGGGGCCGGAACCTCCTCCAGGGCGCGTTGCAGCCAGGTCAGCAGCATCATGCGGATGTGATCCATGTGGGGCGGGGTGAGCTTGTCTGGCTCCCGCCCATCCGCGAGGGCCTCGACCGCGGCGGGGCCACCGCAGGAACGGCGCAGCGATTCGATTGCTTCGCTCTGGGCTGCTCCCACCCAGGAATCCCCCGCTCCGCCTTTGGTTGGGGCGCCAACAATCTCCTCCAGTTGGCGGGCTACCTCACGCAGGTGGACTATGCCGCGTTTGGCCGTGGTTGTGCGCGAGCGGGTGGCGCCGACGAGCAGATTGCGCAATTCATCGACGCCATGGCCTTTCACCGCTGAAGTTGTCAAGACTTGTAGTTCTGACATTCCGTCCCTCTTCAAACGGGCCGTCAGATCCTCTTTCACGGCTTTCAGGTCTGCGGCGTCCAGGGTGTCCGATTGGTTTAGGACCATCACCATGGAGCCCTCGTGCTCGCCCATCGGTTCGAGGTAGCGCGCGTGGAGTGAAGGGTCGGCGTACTTGACTGGGTCGGTCACCCAAACCAGCATGTCAGCCAGCGGAATGAGCTGTTGGCAGGTGTCGCGGTGGCTCATCGCCACCGAGTCGATGTCCGGCAGGTCTATCAGAACCAGGCCGCGCAACTCCTTGATGTGTTCTTCCAGCATCGAATCGCGCTGGATCCACAGCTCGCGGTCCAATCCGAGCCATTCCAACAGCGGCTCGGCGCCATCTCCCCACACGCATGCAGCCGGCCTGTCGGTTGTCGGTCTGACAGCCCCAACCTCCGCGAATCCCATGCCGGCCAGCGCATTGAAAAGACTCGACTTGCCGCAACCTGTCCCACCCAGAATGACTATGACTGTGTGGTCGGTTCCCAAGTCGAGGCGCCTGAGAAGCCGCTTGCACGTGGCCTCAGCTTCCTGGGTAGATTCATCCCCGATCCGCTGAGAGACCATCCGCACCACGCGGCGGATTGCCCG
>JAIRRT010000205.1 GCA_031255835.1 Bifidobacteriaceae bacterium
CACGACACGCTCGGGAGCAACCCCGGTGGCCACAGCCAACGCACCGCTGGCCACCAGGTGGCGGGCCTCGCCGTGCACGGGCATCACGCCGCGCGGGCGGACGATGTTGAACGTATACAACAGCTCTCCAGCAGCTGAGTGGCCAGAGACGTGAACATGGGCGTTGCCCTTGTGGACCACCTTGGCGCCCAGCCTGGTCAGGCCGTTGATCACCCGGTAGACGCTGTTCTCGGTGCCCGGAATGAGCGAGGACGCCAACACAACCGTGTCGCCTGGACCAACCAGAATCTTGTGATCGCCGTTGGCAATCCGGGAAAGGGCCGCCATCGGCTCGCCTTGGGAACCGGTGGACACAAACACAACCTGGTCACGCGGGAGTGAATCGGCTGTCTTCAGGTCCACCACCGTGCCCTCGGGGGCCTTGAGGAAACCGAGCTCCATCGCGATGGTCATGTTGCGGATCATCGACCGGCCGGCAAAAGCGACCTTGCGTCCGTGCACTGCCGCAGCGTCCAACACCTGCTGCACCCGGTGAACGTGGGAGGAGAAACAGGCCACCACAATCAGCCCGCCCGCCTGGGCAAACACAGAACTCAACACCGGTCCGATGTCGCGTTCAGTCGGCACAAAACCGGGTACCTCGGCGTTGGTGGAATCGACCATGAGCAGGTCGACTCCCTCCTCGCCCAGCCGGGCAAACGCCCTCAGGTCCGTGACGCGGCCATCCAATGGCAGCTGGTCCATCTTGAAATCCCCGGTGTGCAGCACCGTTCCAGCTGATGTGCGGATGGCAACCGCCAGCGAATCGGGGATCGAGTGGGTCACCGCCATGAACTCGGTCTCAAACGGACCCAACTGCTCAATTGCCCCGGATTCGACAGCCAGCGTCAACGGCTTGATCCGGTGTTCGGCCAGCTTGGCCTCGGTGAACGCCAATGTGAGTTGCGAACCGATCAGCGGGATGTCCTCCCGCAGCCGCAGCAGATATGGAACTGCCCCGATGTGGTCCTCATGCCCATGGGTCAAAACCAGCGCTACGACATCGTCCAGCCGGTCTTCCACGGGGGAGAAGTCCGGAAGGATCAGATCGACTCCGGGTTGGGTTTCCTCCGGGAACAACACGCCACAATCGACCAGCAGGATCTTGCCGGAAATCTCGAAGGCGGTCATGTTGCGGCCAACCTCCCCCAAACCACCCAAAGGGATGATTCGCAGGGTGTCAGGCGGCAGAGGCGGAGGCGTCAGAGTTGCATTGTCGGTGTGGTGCCCGCCGCTCACCAGTCAGCGCCTTCCGTACAGGCCGGCGGCCTCTAGAGCTTCACGGACCCGTCCGGCCTCAGCCTCCGTGGCTGGGAAGACGGGCAATCGAGTGGTTCGGTTGGCGGTCAACCCAACAATCTGCAGGGCCGCTTTGACCATCGGGGCGCCCTGGCCACCCCCCATGATCGCGTCGATCACTGGCATGACGTGGGCAAACACAGCCCGCGCCCGCGGCATGTCACCCGAATCGATGGCCGCAACCAGATGTGCCCAGGCTTGGCCTGTGACGTGGCCAACCACCGAGATGACCCCAGCACCTCCCTGGGCTAGCAACGCCAGGTTGAGTGCGTCATCGCCGGAATACCAGGCCAGGCCTGTCTTGGTCATCAGGCGGAAGGCCCGGTCCACCTGTCCGGTGGCGTCCTTGACGGCAACAATCCGTGGATTCTCCGCCAGCCGGGTCCAGGTCTCATCCTCGATCTTCACGCCTGTGCGCGAGGGGATGTCATAGACAATCACCGGCAAGTCAGTCGCATCGGCCACACGCAGGAAGTGCTGCACCAACCCGTCCTGGCTGGGCCGCGAATAATACGGTGTGACCGCCAAAATCCCGTGCGCCCCAACGGCGGCCGCCTCGCGAGCCAAGTGCACCGAGTGAGCGGTGTTGTTGGTCCCCACACCCGCCACCACGAACGCCCGCCCGTCAACCGCCTGGATCACTGTGCGCAGCAACTCGACTTTCTCCGGATCGGATGTGGTGCCACTTTCGCCGGTTGTGCCATTGATGACCAACCCGTTGTTGCCGTTCTCAGCCAGGAAAGCGGCCAGGCGGCCGGCAGCGGTCAGGTCGAGAGCGCCATCGTCCGCGAAGGGGGTGGCCATGGCGGTCAGGACAGCGCCGAACGGCCTGGAGGGCGGCATGGGTGGAGTGGTCATAGGTCGTTAACTTACCGCTCTGGGGACTGATCGCGGCCAATATCGGCGGGCCGTTCAGGCTGGGATGAGACACTCGCGGCAGTATTGGGGTGTGTGGATCGTGACTGGGGTGTTCGCCGCCTGTTTCGGGTGGCGTCTTGCGCGTGATCCACGGACGTTCCGCGCCGGGCTCTATCTGACCGGGGCGCTGGGCAGCCTGATTCTCGGTCTGCTGGCGGGGCGGATGCGCGAGTTGGAGCGTTTTGCCTCCATCGAGGCTGGTCAGCTGATTGTGGCGCTGGCTGTTGCCGCGGTTGGGACCGTGGTTGTGCTCGGCTTTGCGCTGGTGGGCAACGGCCTGGTGACGGTGCGGCGCGAGGGATTCGGCTTGGCGCACCTGCTGTCGCTGCTGCTCGGGTTGGCGCTGCTCGGGCTGCTGGCCGCCTGGATTTGGGCCATCGCCACCGAGGCACGCACCGCCGCCACAGTCCTATTCGCCATCATGTTCCCGGCCGGATATTTCGGGGTGGGATTCGCCTCATACCTCCTGTATGGCCGCATTTACCGGATTATCGCGCCGACGATGTCGCCCCGCCCCAAAGCGGTAATCGTCCTTGGCGCTGGGCTGGCTGGCGGGCATCGGGTCACTCCCCTGTTGGCGGCCCGGCTGGACCGGGCGTTGGCGGTGGCTGGGCCCGGCCACATCCCCATAGTTGTGTCCGGAGGCAAGGGCACCGATGAGTCCGTCAGCGAGGCTGCCGCGATGGCCGAATACCTGGAGGAACGCGGCGTGGGGGCCGAGCAGATCTTGGTGGAGGACGCCTCCAGGACCACCGCCCAGAACTTGGAGTACTCAAAAGCCGTGCTGCATGAGGCCGGGCTGGCCGGGCCCGTGGCGGTGGTGTCCAGCAACTACCACGTGTTTCGCACCGCAATGCTGATGCGCGCCGCTGGCCTGCCCGGCTACGCGACCGGCGGCAAAGTGGCCGCCTACTACTGGCCGAGCGCCGCAATCCGCGAGTTCGCCGCCATCTGCGCCGAGCACCTCCCAGCAACCCTCATAGGTCTGGCGATGGCCTGCACCCCGGTGTTCGTCCTGATTGCCTTCGCCCTGGCCCGGCCCGCCTGACCCCGGGGTCGCCGGAGCGGTGAGGGGTCAATCGCCCAGGTAGGAGGCCAGTCCCACCGTCAGGCCGGGGTGGGTTGGGACCTTGCGCACCGCCAGCAGGACGCCGGGCATGAAGCTAGTTCGGTCAAACGAATCGTGGCGGATGGTCAGCTGCTCGCCGGGGTTTCCGAAGACGATCTCCTCGTGGGCTGTCAGGCCTCGTGAGCGCACGGAGTGGATGTGGATGCCGTCCACCACGGCGCCGCGCGCCCCGGGCATTCCGCTCGAGGTGGCGTCAGGCACAGGCCCCAGGCCGGCGGCCGCTCTGGCCGCTGCTATCCCCTGCGCCGTGTGCTGAGCTGTCCCGCTGGGCGCGTCCACCTTGGCGGGATGATGCAGCTCGATCACCTCGGCCGAGTCGAAATAGGGCGCTGCCAGTGCCGCGAAACGCATAGCCAGCACCGCTCCCAGCGCAAAGTTCGGTGCCACGAGGACGCCGATGCCGGCCCTCTCCTTCACATGGTCCCTCACCCTGGCCAGGGCTTCGCTGTCCCAGCCGGTGGTGCCGACCACAGCGTGAATCCCCAGGTCAATCAGCGCGTGGACGTTGCTTTCCGCTGCTGTGGGCACGGTGAAATCGACCGCCACGCGGGCGCCAGGTCCGGTCAGATCCGAGGCGGTCCACCCGACATCGACGGCGGCCACCAAGCGCATATCGTCGGCTGCCTCCACGGCCTGCACCACAGTGCGGCCCATCCTGCCCGATGCCCCAATTGCGGCAACCGGAATCGGGCTGGGGATCGGTGCCAGAGCAGGGCCCGCAGCGGCCGGCTGGGCGGCTGGCGAGGGGGCTTGCAGGCGGGGGGGAACGTCATCGTGCGCGGTGTTCACAAGGCTGAAGGGTATTGCATGTGGGAGGCGGTGGCCCCTCGGCGAAACAACCGTCCAGGTGTTGGCAGGACGAGCCAGTCCACCGGTACGGTTGGTGGGTGAAATCGACGCAATTCAGCCTGACTGGCCTTGGCGATGCCGCGATGACGCATGGGAGGTGGGACGGGCAGTCCATGCACGATGCCGGTGACGGATTCATCGGGTGGATCGGCCATGGATCGTGGATTCGGTATGCCGACATCGACCTGAAGGACGGGATTGTCGGGGCCGCGGTGACCTATGCCTCCGGCTGGCAGCCCGAGCCGCGCACGGTCGAGGTGTGGGTTGCGCCCACCGGTTCCAGGAGGCCGGACAACGGCGAGTTGGCCGCGTTGATTCACGTCGATGCCTCGACCGGATCATATGAGGCGGCCTCGGCCACCACGGTCTCCGCCACCACAGTCTCGCCCACGCCAGGTGGGCTGCATGACGTATATGTCCTGTTCAGGGGGCACGAGTTCAACTTCGGTGCGTTGGAGCTGACCGTCCGCCTGCCGCATGTCAAGCCGCCGGCTCCCGCCCGCGACGGCATCCCGCCGCGTCAGGTGCGTCCGCACACCACGCCCCGCCAAACGCCGCGTTCACGCACGCCCGTCATCCCATTGACCCTGGTAAAGGGCGCCCAAGTCTTCCCCGACATCGCCTGGCCCGCCAATCCGCGCGCTCAGGTGCGTTGGACCAGCTCGGACCCGCGGGTCGCATCGGTCACAGCGAAGGGCAAGATCACGGCCCGCAGCACCGGCACCGCCCGCGTGGTGGTCAAATCATCCGGCACCCTGGCAACATTCAAAGTGAAAGTAGTCCCCCACCCCGAGCGCGGCTAGCCGAGCGGTGGCTCGCCGCAGCCCGCGGCCACGTCGACGTCAGGGATTCATTAGGCGGTAGCCGAGGCGACAGGGCGGCCTTTGCGTAGAAGGTCACCGATTCAGTGCAGCCAGCCGCGTCCGCCGCCCCCTTGATAAGCGCGAATCCGCCCCCACCCCCCATCAAGGAGGGTCACCGCTGTCAGGTCACCGCTGTAACTGCCCAAAACCTCACCTCTCCTGCGGCTTTCCGTCCCGTTTTGAGCAGTTTCGGTCGTCGCAGTCGTCGCAGTCTCCCGTCCGCCGATGGCGTTCAAGGGTTGGGTGTTCGTGTTGTGACGCGTGCGTTGGGTAGGGGGTTCGATGCCGCTGGCGGCATGCCTTTTGAAGGCGGTCACCGAATTCTTCTGGGGATGATGCGTTCGGTCCAGGGGTTCGGGATGTCGGTCGGTTTGGCGGTGGTCCGGTTCCCAGACGTCGAGTGGTTCGGATCCCAGACCTGGCTGCGGACAAGGAGGTGTGCGGGTGTGTCTCCCTCAATCTCACCTCCCAGCCGTGGTTGGCCTGATCAGAGGTGCTTAACTGACCAATTGAGCCGCCTTGGTCGCCAA
>JAIRRT010000068.1 GCA_031255835.1 Bifidobacteriaceae bacterium
GAGGGCGGCAGCTCGGCGAAGCCAGCCAAGGCAGCCAGCAGCACGAAGTCCTCCAGTACCCGGACGCGCAAAGCGACCGCGGCAGCGCCCGCTGCCGAGCAACCAGCGCAAGACGTACCGCCCGCGGCAAGCGAAGCCCCGCCAATCACTCTGTTCAGCGCCGGTGAGGCGGAGCCTCCCGCGCCCGCGCCGCGGACCCGGAAGCGGGTGTCGCGTGCTGCTGGTGCTCCAACCGCAGGCGCGGGGGCGGCTGGTGCAGGCGCTGATGCTGCTCCAATCGCAGGCGCTGATGGTGCAGGTGCAGGTGATGTGGGTGCGGCCGCTGTTGAGCAGCCGACTCGCAGGACGCGGGTGCGTGCCCGGACCACCGCGAGCGGGGTTGGAGCCGAACCGACCTCTGAGCCCGCTGGCCAGGACGCTGCGCCAGCCGCGGCCACTGCAGCCGCGGACACTGCAACCAGTACTACTGCAACCAGTGCTGATGAGACGAGCAAGGCAACCACTCGAACCAGGACCCGGACCCGCAAGACTGCCGAGGTCACCGAGCCGGCTCCAGCCGAGCCTGCAGCATCGAGCGCTGGCGAAGACGCTGGCCAGAAGGCGGGCAGGGGGACCACACGAACCAGGACACGGAGAGCCGGCTCAGCCACTGAGCCGCCTGCCGCCGCGCCAGCAACCGCGCCGCCGGAAGAAACCACGGCGGGGGTTGGGGTGCCGGTGTTTGCTGGACCTTCCGGCGCGGTGGAGCCGTTCGCGGCCCCGGGAGCTGGGGAGCAGGCCGCTTTGCCGCCTACTCAGCGGCCGGCACCGCCGGTGGACGCCGATGGCGCTCCCCGCCTGCCGATGACGGCCCTTCTGTTCCAGGCGCCAGAGGTCGCGGCGCAACAGGCCCACCGCGGCGCAGCCGAGTTGGCAGCCGAGGCGCTGGAGGAGGAGATGGTCCGGGCCGAGGCCAAGAAGGTCCGCGGCGCGGCCAAGAAGAAGGGGAGCAAGGCCGCCACACAGGCCAGCGGCAAGAAGGACACTGCCCAGGCTTCCGGAGCGACACCGCCCGCAACCTCGCCTGCCGAGGAGCAGCCCTCCGAGCCCACCGCCACCGAGTCCCAGGACGACGCGCAGGGCAAGCCGCGCCGGCGGGGAGGCCGCGGCAAGGGCGGAAAGGGAGCCAAATCCCGCGCAGACGAGGCACCGCAGGAGCAGGAGGTGACGGCATCGTCGGTGGTGGAGGACGATGACGAATCCTCGGGTTCCCGGCGCAGGCGGCGGCGCCGTAGGTCGGAACGTGGCGCAGAGGCGCCGGCCGATGAGGTGACCGGGCTGACCGGCTCTACCCGGCTGGAGGCCAAGCGGCAGCGGCGGCGTGAGGGCCGCGATGCGGGCAGGCGCCGGCCGGTGATCACCGAATCCGAATTCCTGGCCAGGCGTGAGGCTGTTGACCGCCTGATGGTGGTGCGTGAATTGGATGGCCGCACCCAGATTGCCGTTCTCGAGGACGGGATTCTGGTTGAGCACTATCTTTCACGCCACTCGCAATCCACCATTGTTGGCGATGTATACCTCGGCCGTGTCCACAACGTTTTGCCTTCTATGGAGGCCGCATTTGTGGATATCGGCAAGACCCGGAACGCCGTGCTTTATGCCGGTGAGGTGAATTGGGATGCTGCCGGAATGTCCGGCCAACCCAGGCGCATTGAGGATGCCCTCAAGGCGGGAGACTCTGTGCTGGTGCAGGTCACAAAGGATCCCATTGGCCACAAGGGTGCTCGGTTGACCTCGCAGATCACGTTGGCTGGACGCCATATGGTGCTTGTGCCGAGCGGCGGGATGACAGGCATCTCCCGCAAACTGCCGGACCATGAGCGCACCCGGCTGAAGAAGCAGCTCAAGAAGATAGTGCCGGATGGAGCCGGCGTCATCGTGCGCACTGCCGCGGAGGGCGCCAGCGAGGCCGAGCTGACTGCTGACATGGCCCGGCTGACAGAGCGCTGGGCGCAGATCCAGAACAAGACCGCCAAGGCGCATGCTCCCGCACTCCTGAAGGGTGAGCCGGACATCGCAATCCGCGTTATCCGCGATGTTTTCAACGAGGATTTCGCGTCGCTGGTTGTCCAGGGCCAAAGTGTTTGGCACCAGATCTCTTCCTATATCGGGGAAGTTGCGCCTGATTTGGCACAGCGAATGGAGCTGTGGACCGGTACGGCTGACGTATTTGCGCAATACCGGATTGACGAGCAGCTGATGAAGGCGCTGGACCGCAAGGTGTGGCTGCCCTCCGGCGGGTCGCTGATCATAGACCGGACCGAGGCTATGACGGTTATCGACGTCAACACCGGCAAGTTCACCGGATCAGGCGGAACCCTGGAAGAGACCGTCACCCGGAACAACTTGGAAGCGGCTGAAGAAATTGTGCGGCAGCTCAGGCTGCGCGATATTGGCGGGATCATCGTCATCGACTTCATCGACATGGTTTTGGAGTCGAACAGGGATCTGGTTTTGCGCCGGCTCATCGAGTGCCTGGGCAGGGACAGGACGCGCCACCAGGTGGCGGAAGTGACCTCGCTAGGGCTGGTCCAAATGACGCGCAAGCGGGTTGGCCAGGGCCTGGTTGAGGCGTTCAGCGAGGTCTGCGAGAACTGCCATGGCCGCGGCTACCTGGTCACGGCCGATGCCGAGGGCGTCCCCGAGCCCAAGCGGTCCGGCGGTGCCGCCTCCAGCGCCTCGACTCCGGCAGCCCAGCCGGAGCGCAAGGCCAAGCGGACCCGCGGCGGCAAGAAGAAGGCCAAAGAACCGGCACCAGTGCCCATCGTGGGTGCGCCACCCGAGGTCAAGGCCACCTTGGCGTCCATCGCTGCGGCCGCCACCCACCGCCACCAGGCACCAGACGAAGGCGACCTTCCCCTCCAAGACTCTCCATCCGACGGTGCCACTCCAGGCCAGGCCGCGGAACCTCCCGATGGCGGGTCGGGTGAGCAGGACAAGACGGAGCCACCAGCGCAGCCGGCAAAGAAGGCATCAAAGACGGCAAAGCCTGCAAAGGCATCAAAGACGGCAAAGGCAGCGCCGAAGTCAAAGAGTGCCCCGCCAGCAGAGCAGGCCACCCCTGCTCCGGCGGCCGCCCCCGCGGCCGACCCAGCGGCTGAAGCACCTCGCCCAAAGCGCACCCGGCGCAAGGCAACCGCGCCAGCCGGCCCACCACCCTCGCTCTAGCGACCCAGGAGCCCCCCGGGAAGGGTTTGGGGGGCTTAGTCGTTGCGTGGTTGTAGGTGTCTCGAAGGCGGACTGACCTAGAGGGGCAGGTCAGTTCGAGGCGCCGACGCTCAATCCTGACGCGAGGAGTCCTGAGTCCACGATGCAGATTTTCGCCAAGAACCAGACGGGCCAAACGTTCACGCTGGAAGTCGAGAACGCTCACCTGATCGAAGAAGTGATTGGGATGGTCAGCGACGCGACGGGCTACGACCCCGCCAATGTGCGCCTGATATTCGCCGGGAAACAGCTTGAGCATGGCCGGACTCTGCAGGATTACAACATCCAAAAGGAAGCCACGCTGCATATTGTCCTCAGAGAGAGCAGCCAGACGGGCGATCAGAAACCGAATGTCCCCGTCCAGCCCCTGCCCCCCGGCGACCACAATGCCAAGTTCGACACGAACGATCCAGAAGGCTCCACCGGCCAGGACGCCAGCCAACCCAGCCCCAGGCCACCCGCCAACCAGGATGACGCCCCAACCAGCACCCCGCCAACCACTCCACCGGCTACCGAGCCAAACGAGGACCCATCCGGCGACACCTCCAACCCGCCCACTGGTGAGGGTGACCAGGACGGGGAGGGGACGGACGGCATCGGCGGGGAGGCAGGTGGGCAAACAGACCAAGCAGACCAGAGTGACCCTGCGGCCCAGACCGCTACACCCGGCCAGGCTCACACCGAGGCGCCCGCGCTGCCGGACGCCGCAGCTCCGGCAGCGCCGCCGGATGATGTGCCGTTTGGTCTGGGAGGGCCGCCGGTGCTGCGGCCGCCAGCATCACCTGAGCTGGATGAATGGACGGTAGTCGGCGAGTATCCGGTCCCCGAAGAGCCCGACGCTACAGCGACCGCACCGACCAACACCGCAACCAAGACCACCAACGCATCTGGCAACGCGACCACCACCGACGCAAGCCCCCAAACCCGCGACGCGGCGGACAGCGAGCCCATCTTGGAGACCACCCGCATCACCGGGGATGCATCGGTGATCGAGGTGCCGCGGCCGGGCTACCCGCCCAGCAGCTTCCGCGACGTCCCCCACCCCTCAGCTGAGACCGCCCAAGCCCTGCCCCCCCGCCTTCCATCCGACGATGACGCAACCGACCCACCCGTGGCGCTCGATTTGGCACTGGCCCTGACAGGTGTCATGTTCATCGTGGCTGTGGCACGTCGCCGCCGCCGCGAGCGCCAATAGGACGGGGGCCGCAGCGCTTTCGCGCCACGGCCCCCGTCCGTCAGTCTGCAGGGTTTACCGGCAGATGTTGGAAACTACTTGACAGTCACCTTGTACTTCTTGGAGACCTTGCCGGCCTTGACGGTGATGTTCACCTTGCCGGCCTTCTTGGCCACCAGGCGACCTGCGCGGTCAATCGAAGCGACGGACGACTTGTTCGACTTGTACGTCACCTTGACGCCGGTTGCGGTTGCCGGCTTGTACTTGCCGGTGATCAAGGCGACCTGGCCGATCTTCATCGTGGTTGGCACCTTGGCAGAGACAGACTTGACGCCTGCCTTCTTCTTGGCGACAACACTGATGACAACGCTGGTCGACTTTCCACCGGCGGTGGCTGTGATGGTTGTCTTTCCGGTCTTCTTGGCAGTGATCTTGCCGGAGGCAGAGACAGTCGCCACCTTCGGGTTCGAGGACTTCCACGTCACCTTGGCGAGGCTGCCATCGGCGTTGTAGGCGAGGATCGGAATGGTGGTTGCCTTGCCCAAGACCAAACGCAACTGGGTCTGCGGAGCCTTGACGGCTGTCACAGGAGCGTTCGGATCAGGCGAGGAATCAGGACCAGGCGAGGCGCTAGGACCAGGCGCTGGCGGCTGCGTTGTAGGCGGCGTCTGCGGAGGTGGCGTCTGCGCAGGGGGCGCGGCCGGCTTGGCCAAGTCACCCAACGCAGCGACGATTGCCTGATGGACTGCGCCGAGGTGAGCGGCTGTAGCCGAGGGATCGCCCCGGACGGTCCGAGCATTCGTCAAAGCTGCCTGCAGTGCCTGCCACGAGGCGGGCGTGAAGTCAGCCTCGCGCAGACCAGCGGTGGCCGCGATGAGCGCATCAATCTGGGAGATCGCCTGATCTCGGGCAGATGAAGCGCCACCGCCACCGGCACCAGCCGGCTGGAGCAGTCCAGCAGCAAGGGACAGTGCTTGGCTAGCTGCCTGAAGGGCGGCAGCCGATGCAGCCGAGTCACCGGACACACTGCGTGCCGCATCGAGAGCCGAGCTGAAGACCTGCCACGAAGCGGCCGTGTAATCGCCCTGGCTCAACCCGCCAACCATGGCCAGCGTGCTGGTCAGAACGGCCCGTGCGTTGGCGGCCGAGTTGTCGACAGGCGGAGGCGTGACCGTCGGAGCCGGCTGTAGGACGGACAGTGCCGTCTGCAGACGAGTCTGAGCTGCCTCAATCTCTGCCAGTGTCGCGCCAGATCCCGGAGCGGCAACAGCCTCAGCTGCCGCCAAAGCTGCCTGGTAACCGGCCCAAGAGCTGGCCGTGAATTCAGACGCATTCAGGCCGGCGGTACCGGCGATAACGGCGTTGAGAACAGTCTTTGCGCCGTTGACCGGGGAAGCCGGACCAGAAACGGTCGGATCCTCGTTGCCGAGAACATTGGCAGCGTTGCCCAACACAACCCACTTGGCGGCCGTGTCGATGACGTACTCAGACTCGAACCACATCATGCCGAAGTCGGCCTGGGCTTCAGGCAGATCAGGCATCATCGGGACGTAACCTGGCACAACGCCACCAGCGATGTAGAAGTCCTCGGCGCGGTTGTTGCCGTAGGCATGCTGGACGGAGTCGGTGCCAACGCCGGTCACCCAGGACGAGTTGTTGTCCGGGTGGGTGCCGAGGATGTAGTTGGCGGCCCGCAGGGTGTAATCGGTCGAGAACAGCTCGGGATACAGCTTGTGCATGAAGTACATGGTTTCGCCCATGTCCACCACGTCAGTGCTGCCGCCCCACATCCCGACGGTGTCAGAAACACCGAACGGGTTGTTGGCCGTCGAGGCGTCATAAGCCGCCTTGTAGGCAATTGCAGCCTCCTTGAATGCAGCCTTGAAGGTGTCATCCATGTAATCGAGCACGAACGCAGCCTTCCAACCACCTGAGGCGAAGGAAGCGCCGAAGCCCATCGGAGCGCTGACAATCGGGAAGAGAGTCTCAATGGCATCGAGGTAGCGCTGCTCACCATTGGTGGCAAGTGCCAACTCGACGGCAGCGTTGAACTCTGCAGCCATCTGACCAATCGAGGTGAAGATGCACATGAAGTCACCCGGCGGGCACGTAGGAACCTCCAACACCAGCTCTTCGGTGTCCCAAACGCCCTTTGCATAGCGCAGCGCCTTGGCGGCCAGCTCATCGTCATAGCCCTCAAGGACGGTCGCAGCAGCGGCCATCGCATAGGCACCGTAGTACTGCAGCGACGGATCCTTCTCACCGACCATGGCGAGGCGGTCATCCTGCTTGCCAGACCTCAGGCCAACAACCTGGTTCTCATTCAGAGACGGATCGTAGATCTTGTTGTCGGTCTCGGTGTAGGCGTCGCCCAGGTGGGTGTACTGGCGCAGGGTTGGCACTTCGACAACCTTGAAGTTGTAGCCAATGGCGTCGAAGCGTGCGATGACGTTCAACACGCCATGACGCACCTGCTGGACAATGTCCGGCACGCCGTCGCCGCGGTGCAACTCGACCATGCCGCCACTGGCATCTGCCCAGTGGACGTCCATGGTGTCGTAGTCGGGATGGAACTCGCGGTAGGCGATGGCCAGATCCTGGATCACGCCAGCTTGGCGGGTCGCTTCCAGGTCATAGTCGCCGGCGTCGAACCAACCGCCCTTGGCCAAACCTGGGATGTGCTCCAACGAATTGAAGCTGTTGTTGGTGCGGCTGGTTGGGCAGTAGTCCTGACCATCGAACCAAGAACCATCGAACGATGCCTCGCTACGGAACGGCTCGCCGCACAGCGGCCACATGATCGCATCATCCATGTGGGAAGCCGCATGGTTGATCTTGTAAGCGTCACGCACCCAGATGTGGTCCATCTGCTTGGCCAAGAATCCAGACAGAGACTGTTGCCACGACTTGGCGTAGGCACCCTCATCGATCGGGAAGACCTCGCTGCGCTCACCGGCATAGTCGATGACATACAGACCAGGCTCGGTGACCTCGGAGAAGTCGAACGTCCGGTAGTCGTAACGCAGCCAACGCTTGGCCGGCCCAACAGGGGCGCTGAAGGCCGTGGAGAACGAGCCATCTGCATTGACCCGACGGACCGTCGCGTTTGCAGGCTGTGTGCCAGCGGGATCGAGTTCCATGACGGCTTGCTTTGTCTGGTTCGGCGTGTAGCCGGCCTGGCTGTGACCGATGTTGACTGTCCTGGTCCAGCCTGGATCGACATCTGCCCGCACGTGCCAGGTCAGCGACGTGGCGTTGTTGCCGAACAAGGTCCGCAGGACGAACCATCCGTTCTGCGAGCGGTTCCGGCCATCAAGCAGCTCGATGTCGCCATCGTCGGAGGTGAAGCGGATGCGGTTCTCCGTCTCAGGGGCGAGGGTGATCGTCTTGGCCGTGGTGATCGGGACAGGCTGATAGTCGCCGCGATCCCGGTTCCATTCCTTGACGTACCACTTCTGATCGTCAGTCCTTGCCCGTTCCTTCTCTTCCAGCTCGTCGAACGGCATCAGCGGGACGATGCCGAAGTCATCGTAGGAACCATTGCCATCAGTGTCAGCCTGGAAGCTCTTCTCCTTGTACAGGTTCGGGATCAGTTCGAGGTTGAAGCCAGCCTTGCCCGCCAAATCTGGTGGCAGCGGACGGTCCAGTTCAACAGTCAACTTGAACCCACCTGGTTCAGGAGTTGCCTTCATCGTGTACTCCACAGGCACCTTCGTCCCGTCTTCCGTACCAGGCAAGGTCAGTGTGGCCGATACCTCGTTGGT
>JAIRRT010000100.1 GCA_031255835.1 Bifidobacteriaceae bacterium
GCGACCATCGGGCAAGACGATGGAGGTGCGCTGTGGTCCAGCGTGCACCATTCGTGCTACTTGTTCGCTTGGAAGCGGCTGCTCAGCAGAAGCCGGGCCAGCCGCCAAGCCCGCAGTCAAGCACCCACCCGACAAGGTGACCGCACAGACCAGGGCAACCAGTTTCATGCGACGCATCTCGACTCCCCACTCTCGGCTGCAGTTGGCAGGGCACGGGGCAGAAGCGATGAGGAGCCGCCGCGAGCAAGCAACAAGCTCTCCCAAGAAGTGTGACGCACACCACACCCAACCCCTTCCCCAACCAGGAGCCGAGGCTGCTCACTTCACTTGGACGGTTCGTTTCGCTCGCGTTGTGCCTACTTTGAGGACTATCGTGGTGCGGCCTTTGGACTTGGCGGTCACCCTGCCTACTGGGTCAACGGAGGCCACGGCCGGGTTGGTGGAGGACCAGGTGCCAGAGACTCGGACGGCGCCGGCTGGTGTCAGGCGGGGTCGCAGGGTCATCGACTGGCCGGGTTTGAGGGCCGGGCGCGGCGCGACCAGCTTGATCCTGCGCACCGAGGCTGTCGCCTTCTTCGCGACCACCTTCACCTGAACCACCACGGTCCGCGCGCCCGGCGAGGTCAGTTTCAACACCGTCCGCCCGGTTTTGAACCCCTTGACCTTCAAAGTGTTCGCGGCACCGACCTTCCATGTCTTTGTGCCCGATTTCGCATTCTTCACCACCGAAGCGACCTTCTTGTTCCCCATCTTCCAAGTCACCTTGGCCTTGTTGGATGCCGACGTAGTTGTGCCGTAGGCAGCCACCCGCATGGTGGCGGTGGTGCCGGCCGGGATCACAACCGTCTTGAACCTTGTCCCAAACCGCGTGATCGCCGCCCGAGCAGACCCACCCGGCCCCGACACCCCAGGCGGGGTATACCCAGCACCGCCCCCACCGGAGGACTGATGGTCCCGCGACCCAGCCCCAGACACCGACACCTCGCCGCCTTGGTCCTGGCCGCCTGGCGTACCCGGTGTGCTCGGCCGGTTCGGCTCACCTGGTCCCGGATCTGCAGGTTCCCCGCCGATGCCGGACCCACCCCCCGGCCCCGACGGCGGCGCGGTAGTCGGCCCAGTAGGACCGGACGGTCCGCTCGGTCCGCTCGGTGCGGGTGGATTCTCGCCGGGTTGCTCCGCAGGCCAGAACTGCAAGCCCTCACCCAACCGCTCTGTTGGAACCCAAGACCTATCCGGCACCCCAAGCTGCCCCTTGTCGCTCGCACCCCAGGTATAGACCGTCCCGTTGCTATCCACAGCCATCGCGAACTGATCACCCGCCGCGATCTGTGTGATAGAGGGCTTGTCGAGTCCCGGGACCTTGCTCGGGGTTCTGGTGGCAGGGCCTTCTGCACCCTCGACGGTGTATTCCCCCTCGCCGATCTCCCGCCCCAACTGCCCGAAGGTGTTGTTCCCCCATGTGAACACGTCACCGTTGACGTCGAGCGCCATCGAGAATCCCTGCCCAGCAGCGACCGCCTGGATATCCGTCAGGTCGCCAACCTGCCCCGGCGTCCCCTCGGCCTCGTCTTCTGCTGGCGTTCTGCCCGATTCACCGGTCTCGTTGCCGCCAAGGCTCCATACTGTTCCGCCCACATCATCCGGTCCGTCGGTCTTCACCGCAAGGACATGGCTGGAGCCTATGGCCGCATCGAGAATGCTCCCGCCTTCGAGCTCCTCGATCTTCGTTGCCAGCAAGGCGGAACCCCGCCCCGCACCTAGTTGAGAGTAGTAGTTTGTACCGAACCCGAACAGCTCTCCTGCCCGAGTCAACAGCAACGAAGAAGCGCCTCTATTCATGATCACCCGCTCTGCATTGCAGGATGCTGCCTCAGCCGAGTGATCGGAGAGGCAAGCGCCAGGCCAGAACTGAGGTGGAGCCACAGAGTCTTGCGCGGGTTCAATCCCAAGCTGCCCGGAGCTATTCGACCCCCAGCCGGCAACTCTCGTCTGGCCATCTTCGATGAAGACAGCCAGTGAGGCTTGAGAACCCGCCGCAATGGAGACCACCTCGCCGAGTTCCTCGGTCCCGCCGAAGCTCACGGCCGCAGGCGTGCTGTTCGAATTGTCACCGTTATCGTGTCCAAGCCCGCCCGACTGATTGGAACCCCAGGCATAGACGGTGCTGCTGCTCGCCGCCAGGGCATGCGAAGCTCCGGCGGCAATGTGGACGATACCAGGGTCATTTAGGCCGCTGATTAGCCGCGGAGTACCACTCAGCAACACTTCACCGGTCCCAAGTTGATAGGTCTCATTGTTTCCCCAACCATAGACGTCGTGACTATCCTTCGTGAGCGCCAACGCAAAACCATCTCCTGCGGCCACCTTCTCCACCGGTGGAATGCCCTGGACTTCCTGCGGCGCGTTCTCGAAGTTGGCCTTCGCATAGCCCAGCTTTCCGTTCTCGTTGTCGCCCCAGGTAAGGATTTGCCCGTTGGTACCCACCGCCACCACGTGGTAGAAACCCATGGACAGGCCAGCCACGCTCACGCCCTTCACCAGCGTCGGCTCGTCCTTGCCGTCAACCGTCCCACCGTGACCCAGGATGCCGCCAACACCATGCCCCCAAGTGTAAACCTTGCCTTCGTTGGTCCATACCGCATTGGCTCTGTCTGAGGTGGCAATGCCTTCGATTTTGGTGCCATTCGCAAAATGGCTCGCCCCCACAGGCGCAGGAAGGCTTTCTGCCGGCACGTCTTCCATTTCATTGGTGTTCGTACCCCACGAATAGAGCTCGCCATTCCTAGTCAGCGCCAGATTCGAGTGCCCACCAGCCGCGATCTTGGAGAAGAA
>JAIRRT010000103.1 GCA_031255835.1 Bifidobacteriaceae bacterium
ACAACCACAGAAGTGGTCACTTTGATAACAGAGTCAGCCCCCTCGGCACCGTACCTGTGCTCAGCACTGAACTGGCACCGGCCGAAAGTGACCACTTCTTGGGGGTGTCAGTCTTGGAACTGGAGAAGTGGTCAGTTTGATCAGGGCAGACGGTTTGGGTGGCAGGAGGAGGACGGAAGGCGGAAGGGGGGCCGGCGGCGCCGGGTCGAAAGGAGGGTGAGGGGTGGTGGGGTTCCTGCCCAAGTTGGGGTCAACCTGCCGAACCACTGCAAGACTGAACGAACCAGTGAACTACTGGACCACACACACCATCCCCAGGCAATCCAAGGTGAGCACCTGCATCAGTCTTGCCGCCAACACCACCCCACCACTATGGGACCACGGCGCGGGCTGCCCAACTCGCGTTGGGGACTAGGGCAGGAGGGTTGGTTCTGGGGTCAGGGCGATGCCGTAGGCGTCGAGGACTTTGCCGGCGATGGCGTCCCCCAACTCCCTGATATCGCTCGCCGTGGCTCCGCCGCGGTTTGTCAGCGCCAGTACGTGGGCTGTCGATGTTGTGGCTCGCCGGTTCAGACCCCACCCCTTGGCCACGCCAGCGTGGGCGATGAGCCATGCGGCCGATGTCTTGACCAGCAGCTCGCCGGCTGGATTCCGGCCGGCGTCGAAGCGTGGGGCATCTGCGGGCAGGGCGGCCGCCTGGCTGGCGGTCAGGATCGGGTTGGAGAAGTACGAGCCAGTGGACCACGTGTTGTGGTCGGCGTCATCGAGCACCATGCCCTTGGAACGGCGCAGCGCCAGGACAGCCTGGGCCGTTTCGCTCAAGGTGGCCCGCTCGCCCAGCTCAATGTCGAGCGCACCGGCCAGCTCCGGATACAGCACCGGCGCCGACCACGCCGAGAGCCGAACCCGAAACGCAACAGACAAAACAACAAACCGCGGCAACCAGCGGCTCTGACCCTCCGCAGTCGGCGTGGGCACCTGGCCGGACGCCGGGTCGGGGAGGTGGGTCGGGTCGGGTGCCAAGTCCGGGGTGGGCCGCGGGCGCGGGTCGGGTGCCGAGTCCGGGGCGGGCCGCGGGCGCGGGTCGGGTGCCGAGTCCGGGGCGGGCTGCTCGCGCGGGCGGGGCCGCGCGCCCGAGAAGCGCGTGGGGTTCTTGATCCGTGAGGTGCGGTAGCCGAAGCCGAGTTCCGGCGGCGTCAGGTGCGCCGTGCACTTGGCGAACCTGTCCCACACGGTGACGTGCTCAATCAGCTCGGACACCTCGTGGCCGTAGGCCCCGATGTTCTGCACGGGCGCCGCACCGACCGTTCCGGGGATTCCAACCAGCGCCTCGAAACCGGACCATCCCTCAGCAACGGCGCGCTGCGCAAGGCCGTCCCATGACGCACCGGCACCGACCTCGACAAGGTGGGTGGCGGCATCGTCGGGATGGATGTCGATTGTGGACCACCGGGGGCGGATGACGTGGGCAACCGCGGCGTCTGAGGGGACAGTGTTGGAGCCGGCGCCCAGCAGGACAACCTCGCCGCTGCTCGCCATGGGCTCCTCGGGCAGCGCCGCCACCAACTCCGCCGGAGATTCGGCGTCGGTCAGCCGCCCAACCGGCCCGCCCACCCGCAACGTCGTCAAATCAGCCAACGTCACACCAGACCCAGCGCCAGCCACCCCGCCACCCTATCCACACCACCCCCGCGCAGGGTTTAGGGGTCTCGGGATAGGAGGTGGGATAGGGGGCCCTGGTGGGATGTTAGGGCTGGCCAGGTGCCTTGTTCGGCTAGTTGGCCGGCGTCCAGCACCACTATCCAGTCGGCGCGTTCCACGGTGCGCAGGCGGTGCGCGATGACGATCACCGTCACGTTGCCGGCCAGGTCCCACATCGCGTCCAGTACCTGGCGCTCTGTCGCCTGATCGAGCTGGGATGTCGCCTCATCGAGCACGATGACGGACGGTTGCCTGATGAGTGTCCGTGCCAGGGCTAGGCGCTGGCGCTGCCCGCCGGACAGGCGCTCGCCCATCTCGCCAACCGCTGCTGCCAGGCCGTCGGGCTCGGCGGCGATGTCCTCGCTCAGCCCAGCCGCCGCGATGGCCTGCATGAGCTGGGCGTCGGTGGCATCTGGGCAGGCCAGGCGCAGATTCGCCGCGATGGTGTCGTTGAACAGGTACGGCCGCTGCGGGCTGACGCCGACTTCAGCGCGCAGCTGGTCCAGCGGGAGATCGCGGATGTCCCGCCCACCTATCTCGATCACCCCACCATCCGGGTCAAACCCCCTGACCAGCAGGTTTGCGGCCGTCGACTTGCCAGAACCAGATGCCCCGACGATGGCGGTCACTCGCCCTCCTCGGGCCTCGAACGTGACGTTGTTCAGGGCCGGGTCAAGCCGAGCTGCGCCGCCGGCCGGTCCAACCGGATAGGTGAACGTCACATCTCGGAATGCCACATCGGGTGCGACCAGCTGCGCCTTCCGCCGCGGCGGCAGCTTGGCGCTGCCGCTCAGATAGGCGGGCACGGACGGCTCGGCCGGCGTGGGGAGCTGGGCCGGAGTCTCGGCGCGGAGTTGAGGTGCTGGTCCGGGGGGTGAGGTGTGGGCATTTGCGGCTCCGCCTGCGGCATCGGCGGGCTCCGGTGCTTGGCCTAGGGATGGGGTCTTGGCATCGGCGGCGGGCTGGGGTGCTGGTCCGAGGGGTGAGGTGCCGGCGGCGGCTCCACCTGCGGCATCGGCGGGGGGG
>JAIRRT010000088.1 GCA_031255835.1 Bifidobacteriaceae bacterium
GGGAGGCCGCTATGACCCCCCGCGACCGCGGCACCACGGTTAACACCAGCACTGCAGCCAGGCGGTGTGCAAAACGGCCAGGTGATTCGGTCGCGAAAGCGACTCCGCCGGTGGTCGGGAATAGCCCCAGCAATGACACCCAAACCCACCCGACCACACACACCACGCCCGCGGCCAACCCGACCTGGGCTGTCATTCGGGCGGTTGGAACGGGCGCGGCAAGGTTGCGCCGCCGCACCTCGCCACTGGCGAACCGGTGGAAGATCAGGCCGGTCAGAATCATCACCCCAGCGGTCAATGGGTATGCCGCGAAACCAAGATAGCTACTGAACCTGGTCGCATCTGCCTTTGTGGGAGGCCTGGCCACTATCGACTGGCCCACGCTGAGATCGGAAAGCTGGGCGGACGCGTCCAGCACTTCTGCCAAATCCGCATCCGGCTGCGCTGTCAACCCGGCCCGCACCAAATGCAGATAAGTGGTGGTGAGTTGATCCAGATAGCGGCTTTGTGCAGAGGCCAGGGTCGCCACCGTCTCCAATTGAGGCATCTCATCTGTCCCCTGTACGATGCCGTCCCCCCGGGCAGCCGCCACGAATTCCGCCTCGTAGCCTGCCGGGATCACCGCAATATAGGCCGCTTCACTGTTGGCGGCGGCGTCCTGAAGATCGCGTTTGGTCTGCCCGATCTCGACTGGAGTGCCTCTATCCTCCAGGTACGCGGTCAAAGCGCGTGAGAGTTGAGAGTCATCGTGGTCAACGACAGCCACCTCGGGTTTGATGGCGGCTATCTCACCTGGTGCGGCCGCGGCGCCAAACTGCGTCATCATCATCACTCCGATGAATCCCAACAGACCCAAGTGCACCAGTGGCAGTGAGGGACGCCGGATCAGCAGCTTGAGTGCAGCTCGCAGCGGACCCCAACCGGTGGCAGTACGGCGCTGAGCGATGTCGGGTTTCGGGGTGGTTTCTGGCTTGGAAGGGGGGTCAAGTTTAGAGGTGAGCATGGCGCACCCTCCTCATTGCCCAGGCGGCCACGGCGAATAGGGCGAGCGCCAGGAGCGCCAGCTTCCCCATTGCCACGGCTGCTTGATCGAATGTGTCGTAGCAATACAGCGAGAACAGGGCGTCGTAGATCTCGCGAGCCGGGTTGAACCAAGTGAACCAGGGCGCCGATTGAGCGACCTGATCGGCAAGGAGCTGGCTGCCTGGGCCGTACAGACCTGCGAACAGAGACAACAGGCAGGCAATTGCGGCTGAAAGCCCTGCCAGGGCTGCGGCGGGCAACGGGACCGTTGCAAGGGCCGCGCCGAGCGCGGTGGTGGCCATGGCGCCGACTGCGAGAATGGCCAGAATCTCCCAGTCCCGCCCGCCAAAGGCGATTTGCAGTACAAACCGAATGTAGAGGAAGCCGATTATCAACGTGACCAGCGTCAATATGTATGCCGCGGCAACCGTTGGAGCAAGGACTCGATAGCGCGCAACACCGCCCAACGCGACCCTGGCCCCTATCTGCGAGCGCCCAGAACGCAGCCCGCTCACGCCGAACATGGCAAAGTTGCATCCCATTACCACAGCGAACCCGAGCACTGAATAGAAGTAGCGCACCTGATCGCTGGGCGCTTGGGCGGTCAGCTGGACAGATTTGGTGAAGTTGGCCGGCTGCTGCATTGCCGCACCGGGGTGGCTTGCGGCAAATGCTGCGTTGCGTAGATAGGAGTCCAGCAGGGCGGTGGCAATCTCGTGCCCTGGATCGTAGCCGGTGTAGTCACGCCAATCGCGGTGGTATTCGAGCTGGCCGGAGGATTCAGCCTTGACATAGCCGTAGTAGCCGCCATCGCCTACCAACTGTTCCGCCGCCGTCTCGGTTTGGACATACTCCACGTCGAGCCAGGGATCCTCTCCGGTGTGGCTGGCCTCGATTGTCTCGGCCAGACCTGGAGCGGCACGGTAGGCGGCATCGTCCACTACCACTATGGAGACTGGGCGAGCCAAGCCAGCCTTGTCGATGTCGGCGAAAGCCATGTAGAACAAGGTGGCCAACACCAGCGGGAAGGCGACTGACCAAAATGTTATGGACTTGGCCCGCCCCATCGTTTTGAGCGCGTAAACCAGAGCTGTCACGTCGAGTGCCTCAATCCCGCAGCTCGGCGCCGGTTAGTTCCAAGAACACGTCATTCAGAGTTGGCGGCTCAGAATAGACGCGGCCATAGCCAACAGAAAGGCTGTTCAAAGCGTCCAGGATCTCACCGAGGTTCTGCCCGCCGCGGGCACAATCGACGCGCAACATCGAGCCTTCCAACACGGCATGCTGCGTGTGGGGAAGACGGCGAATGGTTGCCAAGACGTCACTGTCCGGGGCATCCAACTCCACCGCGACACGCTCGCCGATTCCTGTCGCGGCTTTGAGTTCAGTCGCTGTGCCCACCGCCACAGAGCGTCCATGGTCCATGACCATCAGGCGAGTGCAAAGCTGCTCCACCTCCTCCATGTAATGGCTTGTGTAGACGACAGTTGCACCATTGCGGGCCAGCCCGCGGATACCTTCCAGAATCGCGTTGCGTGACTGGGGATCCACCGCAACCGTCGGCTCGTCAAAGAAGATCAACTCCGGTTGATGGGCAATCCCGCAGGCAATGTTGAGCCGCCGTGCCAAGCCGCCGGAAAGCTTCTTCGGCCGGAAAGAAGCGAACTCGCCTAGCCCGACAAACGCAATCGCTTGGGAAACCAACTCGCTCCGGCGGGCACGGTCCGCCACATAGAGTGAACAGAAATAGTCGATGTTCTCCCGCACATTCAGCTCCGGCAGGACAGCCACCTGCTGCGGCACAATCCCGATGCGGCGTTTCAAGTCATATCGTGTGGGGCCCATGGACTGACCGAACAACGCCACTGAACCTTTGGAATAGGTCAGCAGCTGGAGGATGCAGTTGATGGCTGTGGTCTTGCCCGAGCCGTTGGGACCCAGCAGCCCAAAGATCTCGCCCTTGGTGATCTGCAAGCCGAAGTGATCCAACGCGACCACCTCTTTGTAGCGTTTCACCAGGTCTTTCACATCGACCACAACAGTTTGATCAGCCATGCGGCAAGTCTGGCCTCGCCCAAGCCCCGCCCGTAAGTGCCCAGCGTCACCAACTTGGCGTCCGATGGCGTGACATCTGTCATCCGTTTGCCGCACCGGCCCGTCCAGCCAACTCCGCCCGCCCAACCGGCCGCACAAGTCCACTAGGTTGGGCGGGTGGAGCGCATCGTGGACAAGGCGGTCGCGGTGGCGCTGTGCTGCGTGGCATCGCTGGTGGCCGGTCCGCGGCCGAGCGTCCAACTCGTGGTGGCAGCGCTGGCAGCGGTGCTGGTGACCGCGCTGACTGAGCTCTCGAGCAGCCACAGGCTGGCGGCAACATGGCGCGTTGCCTTGCCGTCCGCCGGATGCCTGGCTGTGCTCATTTGGCCCGCGGCCGGTTTGCCCTGGTTGCCGTTGCTGGCATATGACCTGTTCACCGCTGCGCTGGGGCCGCCGCGCGGCCCAGCGGCGGACCGGGGCAGGTTCGTTTCGGCGCCACTGGGCTGGGTGGGGATGGCGCTGCCGGCGGCAGCACTGCTGGGTTGCCTTGGCCGGGTACCGGGACCAGGTGCGCTGGTTGCGGGGGTGATGTGCGGCATCGTCGGTGTGCTGGGGTGGCGCACGGCGCGGGCAAGCGCGCTGATTGAGGCGTACCGCGAGCGGCGCGACAGGTTGACGGCCACGTCGCAGCGGCTGGAGACGCTGAACGCCAACCTGGAGGAGCGTCAGGAGCTGGAGGTGCGGCTGGCCACGGCCGATGAGCGCTCGCGGATTGCGCGCGAGATCCACGACAACGCTGGGCATCTGCTGACCCGGTCGCTGCTGCAAGCGCAGGCGCTGATGGTGGCGGATCCAGCGTCCGCTGACCGGCTGGCCCCGCTGGCCGCCACGCTCGGCGAGGCCATGGACACGATCCGCGATTCGGTGCACGGCCTGCACGATGGCGCGATTGACCTTGAGGCGCGGCTCGCTGCGCTTGGGGCCGGGACGCGCCTCGAAGTGCTGGTTGACCAGCCCGCGGGCCAGCTGCCGCCGCCGGTTGGGCGCGCGTTCCTCGCCATCGCGCGCGAGGCGGTTTCCAACACGCTGAAGCACTCCAACGCCACCACTTTGCGCATCCAGGTGGCTGAGCGCCCAGGCCTGTACCACCTGACCGTGCACGATGACGGAACCAATCCGCCCAGGCCAGGCGACGGTTTGGGCATGGGGCTGGCCGCCATCGAGGAGCGGGCTCGGGCGCTGGGTGGGCTGTCGCGAACGGCGTTCGATGGCGGTTTCAGGGTGTTCGTTTCGGTCCCGCGAGCGCAGCGCGAGGCAAGCGAGGTGGTGGGCTGATGGCCGCCCCAATCCGTGTATTGATAGTGGACGATGACGCATTCGTCACCGAATCCCTGGCCACCATTCTGGGCGCGGACACCTCAATCGAGGTGGTGGC
Source organism: Bifidobacteriaceae bacterium (assembly GCA_031255835.1). GTDB lineage: Bacteria > Actinomycetota > Actinomycetes > Actinomycetales > WQXJ01 > JAIRRT01. The sequence continues at coordinate 4,493 of JAIRRT010000088.1, forward strand.
AACCGGCCACTCCGCGCAGGACGCGGTCCGTCTGTGGGAGCAGTGGAACCCAGACGTAGCCCTGCTGGATATCCAAATGGACACCGGTGCGGGTGCCTCGGGAGGGGTTGGTGCGGCATCGGCGGCGAGTGGGTTGGACGCCGGCCGGACCATCCTCGCGAGGTGGCCCGGCGCGAGGGTCGTATTCCTGACCACATTTGTGGACGATTCCTACATCATGGCCGCTCTGCGGATGGGCGCGAAGGGATATCTGATCAAGCAGGATGTGGCGGCAATCGCGCCGGCGCTAGGCACGGTGATGGCCGGCGGCTCGGTGTTCGGCACCGAAGTGGTGGGGCGGATAGACGGCCTGGTGGGCGAGCCAAGCGGACGGCCGTCCGGCCTGGACCTGCTGACCCAGCGCGAGTCCGATGTCGCCGCAATGGTGGCGCAGGGCTTGGACAACCGCGAGATCGCGGCCCAAGCCTTCTTGTCAGAGGGAACAGTGCGCAACATAATCTCCGGAATCCTAAACAAACTCTCCCTACGCAACAGAACCCAACTAGCAATCTGGTACCTCCGAACCCCCTAACCCAGAACAGGCCGAGGGGCGTCGAAATGAGGTTGGCCAAGCGCGCGTTCGCTGCGTGGCGTAGGCATCGGGGCCGTCGCCTGAGTGTCAGTTCTCGGAGTCTGGGGGCGGCTGGGCTGCGTTTGCTGCGGCTTGGTGGGTGCCAGCGCAGGCTTCTTCTTCAGTCGCCTGATCGCTGTATTGGCGGTAGAACAGGTCTTGGTCCGCGCTTATCACTCCAAACAGGCCCGGCGAGTCTCCAGACTCCAACAGATTGACCTCAAGGGGTCGTGGCACTTCGCCCGTCTGGTCTTGCTGGTATTGGTACGTGGCTGCGCAGTCGAAATTGGGGCATTGGTCCAACAAGCTCTCCAACGCCTTGGGTTCCATTTCAGCAGGCAAATAGACCCACGGCATGGTTTTCATGTCGTCATAGACAACAGGCAGCGGATCGGGAATGTCCGGATACCCGGCGTCCCGAGCGCATTGTGCCCACGCCAGCCCGCCGTCAAACGTGAGTTGCTTGTACTCCAATTCGCCGTCTCTCTTTTCGTCTTCCGTTAGGGTCGGCGGCTGATAACCAGTCGTTTCCAGGCATCCGACAAAGTCCTGCGAACGGTCGACACCATCCACCGCAAGCCTCCCACCCGAAGCATTTGCCAAGCCAAATGCCTTGTGCGTCGCCTCCTTTATTGGCGAGTCCGCATCTGCGGACCCACCAGCGGCACCGTCTCCGGCCCCTGCACCCTCAGGCGAAGGATATTCGAGTTCAAAGGCCTGCGCGTCAAACATAAGGTGTTGTTTACCATCATTCATGGTCTCCATTACTGCAGGCAGCCCGGCATCGACAAGACAGGAAACAAACGTCGCCGGCGCCTCATCCTCATTCGGGCTGGCAGCTCCGCTGGCACTCGCCTGTGTCTCAACCGAGGCGACATCCTCGCCATTCTCCTGCGTACATCCCCCCACCAAACCAACCAGGACGATGCCGGCCCCAACCGCCCCAAGCACCCGCCGCGCCAGCGCAGACCCACTCATTCCCCCACCCTACCGTGCTCAACCCACCCCACCCCCGCCACCCCAAGCACCAGCGATGTGGCCTCACCAAGTCCGCAAGCCCCCGCATCAGAAGGGGTTTGTCGCGCGACAGCGGTCTCGGCTGCCCTGTCCCGCGCCGTCGACGAGTCGGGATCTGCACTTTCCGCTGTGGAGGTGTTGGATTTGTGGCGCGGGCGGACAGTTCATAGATATGAGAAGACGCCTGCCGCTCCTGTTCCCATCACGATGAGCGCAGGCGTCTACGAGCTAGCATGGGCTTCCGACCTACAAGTCGGCTGCCAAGAGGAGACCCGCGTGAGGGAGCAGGAGTTCCGCGCTTTCTTCTTGGACATGCATCCGCGCGTCCTGCGCTACGCCCTGCGCCAGCTTGACCCGGAGACTGCGAATGAGGTGTGCGTTGATGTCATGCGCGTGATGTGGGCGAAAGGCCTCGCGGCCCCTCGAGACGAGGCAGATCGCCGCCGTTTGGAGAGCCTGTGCTACAGGGTCTGCAAGGGCCTTATCCGAAACGCCCTGAGGGCCGAGGCGCGGCGCCGCAAACTCGACGAGGAGCTGCTGCGACACACCAACCCAAGTGACTCGGTGGCGTGCGACATCGCCGACCGTGTTGCCGATGACGCGGCGGTCGCAGCGCTGCTGAGGCAAGTGCCCGTAAGGGATCGGGAGGTGCTGTCACTGTTGGCAGACGGTTACAAAACCGGTGAGATCGCCATCGCCCTCGGCGTGAGCGCTGATACCGCCACGATGCGGATATCCAGGGCAAAGAAGCGCTTGGCGCGAACGGTTGAGCGTGCGGGAAAGGAGGCCAGCGTTGCGATCGACGATTGATCCCCCCTCCCCCGACGATGACGCCACGAGACTGGAGGCGGACGTCCTAGGTCTCCTAGCGACCCTGGGTGTGCCACAGCGCGATCTCTCTTTGCCGCCCGAGGAAGAACAGCGCTTGGCAGCGGCGGCGGCCTCCGCTCTGGACGAGATCGTTCGATCCCCTCAGAGGCGGCGCTTCGGTGTGGTCAGGTCGGACTTGTATCGCTGGCTGACGCTCAGGTTCGCTGGCTGGTACCGGGCTCGTTGGGCATGGGCCGCTGTCCCGGCGGCCGCTGCAGTGGTCGCGGTGGTTGTGCTCAGCCTGGTCCTGACTGGCCGTTCCGTTCCGGCTCAAGCGTTGACCCCGCCGATGCCGGTTTTCGCCGGAGTCGACAACGCGGCGGTGCCCTTGCGCGGCGAGGACGCAGCTCCCATGCTGCGCCAGTTGGCTCAAGCTGCCGCCTCCCAACCGGACGAACTCGCCGAAGGCGACGTCCAATTCGTCCGGAACGATGGATGGTGGTTCACGCCCGACGTCGACCCCGACGGAAGACCGATAGCCAGGGAACTTGTTCCCGCGCGCTCGGATCACTACTACCTGCCGAACGGCCAGATGCGTGTAGTCGAGTTGTTGGGGGCACCGCTGGATCCTGCCGGTGGTTTGGTGCGCGATGACGGGAAGTGGGTCCAAAACGCCGACGAGACGTTCGATGGCGGCGAGATGGGTCCCCTCTACACCCAGACTCTTTCCACCGATCCTGCCGTCCTAGTGGATCAACTCGTCCCAGATCCTGCAGGATGCCGAACCATCGCTCTGTGCCTAGCCCTCAGCATTGAACAGTTACACCAGACGTACGTCATCGGCCCGGAGCTGCGAGCGGCCATGTGGTCAGCCTTCGCGAGCGTTGAGGGTGTCTGGTTCTTGGGTGAAACGCAGGACCGTCTGGGGCGCCCCGCCTTGGGTTTCGTGTTCGACAGCTTCGATGGCCAGCAACACATCCTCTACGCCGACCAAGACACCGGCGCCTATTTGGGCTACGAAGCGATAATCACTGAGGATTCCGAGGAGTTTGGCCTAGAGGCGCCAGCGGTTCTCCATTTCATTGCCTTGGCCGAGGCCCGGTGGATCGACTCGAGCGACCTTCCCTGAGGGTTGAGCAGGTCCAGTCGCTGGGCGATCCCTCCCCCGGGGTGCATAGCCGACGCCCCGTTCGCAAAGAAATGGAAGATCGGTGTTGTCCAAAGGCAACTGCCGGACAGTTAACCACTGCAGGGGACAACGAGAGCCAGACAGGACTCCAATCGCCGGAACCTAGGCTCTGTCCCGATCAACCCACGCGGACGGGGTTCAATAGTGAATCAGACTTCACAGATCCGGCCAACTCTGGTAGTTGGGGGTCCCGCAAGTATCCCCTGCTGCGCCGGCGGCACCGCTCCACAAGAAAGGAAAACCATGCGTATGTCTGCTTCGCGCACAAAGGAGTCTTCTCGGCGGATAGCCGCAACAGGCTTGGCACTGTCCAGCACCATGCTTCTGGTCGGGTGCGGACCGGACGCACCCGACGTCGCGACCTTGAGCGCCGCCATTCCCGACACTTCGGCATCGTCGAATCCGGCGCCGGTCCAAACGGACGGTGACCAGTATGACCGGGCGCAGGCACTTTTGGGATGCTTGACTGAAGGCGGGCTGCCAGCCAAATTGACGATGGCCGATGGTGGTGAGGCCCAGTTGGATTGGGAGGCGGGTCATGAAGTGTTGGCTCGTGACCTTGAGCAGTGGACGACTATCCAAGAGGGTGCGGCGGGCGACGTGTTTGGCTCTGCTGTGCACCAGGCATTCATGAGTGTCGAGACCGACGATCTGACGAATGATCTTGCGCCGTCTTTGTGGGTTGACGGCAAGGACCAGACCACCGTTTGGGTGGCGTGTCTGGAAACATCGGGCTACACCAACCCGACAGCAGCCCTCGAAGAAGATCCGGGCATGGATCAGTTGTTGGCACAACGGATGGCAGATGCCGCAAACGACTGGATCGCCTGCGCCCGGGAGAATGGGCTCCCCAAACTTGTGGACGTGACGCCCGACAGTGACAGCGGCACCTACGGGCCTCATGTAGAGATCCCGCTGGACACTGGGCTGGACTTGATGCGATCCGTGCTTGAGGCCTGCCCCATCTACACCGAGGACATCGTAAACAGGCGGATGGATGGTGACGCCACGTTGGACATCGACATTGCTGAAGGCCGCGTTGCCCCGAACCCCTTGGTGCTGGCGCAGGAGCCTGAGGGTATGCAGGAGGCAGCCAACCTGCCTGAGGGATATGACTTCGAGTCCGGCGACGGCAAGCGCTATCTAGAACTCAACGAGGTCCTATTCGAGGCTGGCTTCGCGCTCGAGGAAGAGTACGCGCGCCATCAGGACCTCGAAGAAGGAGTCAAAACGCCCGCCCAAAAAGAATAGGGATCTGCGCCACGAGCAGGGCGGCGCGTGAAGGGGCGGGTTCAATTCAGAGGTCGGCTACGAAATGCTCGAGCAAGCCGTCGCGCCATGCGTGTGCGAAACGGAGACCCGGCACAGCGCCGGCCTGGTGGGCGAGGAGCAAGTCTGTTGCGTCGAGTCTGTCGGGGTGACGGGGTGTTGCCTGCCTCCAGCTGCAATCCATGGCAACGCAGCGGGGGAGCGCAGTGTGGCTCTTTTGTCCACACGCCCAGGCCGGGCTCGTCAAGCCCGCTAACTGCTCTCGCCATCAGACCCGCGCGACCCCCCGCCGAATGCCGGCTGCACCACGGCGGTTAGACGCTATGGGGACAGTAGCGAGAGGGGGACTATGGCGGTGCCGTCTTTTGTTCGGTAGGCGTATGGGCCAGTGTTGATGACCACCTTGTCAACCAGGCGGTCGCCCAGTTTGGATTCGAGCCAGTTGAGGTGCAGTGTGTCGCGAGGTGTCACGCTCTCAGACACTTTGACCTCAATGGCCAAGACCCGAAGGTTGTCGGTCTCAACGATCAAGTCAATCTCCTGCTGTCCACCCTTGGTGCGCAGATGACCGACCGCGGCGCCCTCGGCGTACGTTCGGACTGACTGGGTGACAAGCGACTCGAACAGGGCGCCAAACCAGGTGCTGCCAGCGGGAGTCATGGACGTTCCCTGACCGCGCAGCAAACCCTCTCGGCCAACTCCGACAAGCCGCGCAGCCAAGGCTGGGTCCACCAGGTGGTGCTTGGGCGCCTTGTTCAACCGGCGCAGCGGCGAGAAGCTCGGTATCCAGGCCGGGACCGGATCCACCACAAACAACCTGCTCAGAGCCTCGCGGTAGCCCCGGACTGTCTCGGATGCGGGCTTGTCTGCCTCGCCGGGTGTGGCGGCGGCAAGGATTGCCTCATAGTTCGCGTCGGTTGACGTTGCCGCCGCGTATGCCCGCAGCCACGCGCGCATGGATGCTGGGTGGCGCACACGCACACCATTGGCTGTCAGCTCACTGTCAGTGATGCGCGCAATGTAGCTGTCCAATTGAGCCCGACGTGCTCGCTCCGGAAAGTCTCTGATGCCGGGGAACCCCGACCGCAGGATCTCATCCCCAAACACCCCCAACCCTCCGTTTGGTCGGCGCTGAACCCACCGTTCGGTCGGCCGGTTTCTCGTCGGCCTCGCCTTCTGAGCACAGGTTCACCTACGCCTGGGCCCTGGCGGCGACTGGCGGCGTCGCCTAGTGCTCAAGACGCCGCTTGGCTCGGTGGTTCCCCTTCGGACTTGCGCACTTCCGGCCGTCCTGACCCCCTCACTCGCTCGCCGAATTGTGCTGACACGGGTAGTGTGAGGGTGCGGCCTACCCGACACGAAGGAGTCTCCCATGCCCCGACCAACCACCCGCGCGGAGCTGATCGATGCCGCCAACAGCGGTTTCGAGAAGTTGAACGAGTTGATCGACGCCTTCCCCGATAGCCTGCACGACAGCGAATTCCCCTTCGAGGACCGCGACCGGCGGGTCCGCGACGTGGTTGCCCATCTGGCGGCCTGGCACCGGATGATGCTGCGCTGGTACGCAGAAGGGATGGCCGGCGCGAAGCCGGCGATACCAGCGGAGGGCCACACGTGGCAGACGACTCCGGCGCTGAACGCGACCATCTGGCAAGACGCACAGAGCGTAGGCCTGGTTGATGCGCGCAGCGAGTTGAGGCAGACCCACGCGGAGGTCATGGCGTTGATCGAGACACACAGCGAGGAGGAGCTGTTCACCAAGAAGAGGTACGCGTGGACCGGATCAACCTCCCTGGGCGCGTATTTGATCTCCGCGACCTCCAGCCACTACGACTGGGCGATGAAAAAGCTACGCAAAGCCAAACGCGCCTTTGCCACCTGACATACAACGCCGTCCCCACCCCCGATGCCGCAATCTCTCCATCGTCCGATCCTGTTGCCTGCCGTTGGTTGCAACTGAAAGTGGACAGCAAATGGACACCGGGCAGTGGCGCTTTGGTCACTGGCTGTCGCGGTCCAGCGCCGCGATCAGCTGTCTCGCCAAGGCCGCGAAGGCCGGGGCGACAGACAGATCGCCGAAGGCAGCTTCTGTGGCAAGTGAAGGAAGCATGCCTTCCTCCCAGGTTCCGTGGGCGGCTACGAACTCGACTCCCTCGCGCGACACAGCGGCGGCATCGTTTCTCGCGCGATGCGAGTGGAGCCCGGCGACGAGCTGTTCGGTCGGGATGCCTTGAAGGAGGCGGAACATGTCGAGCGCGTCCTTCTGCCTAAGCCGGTTCGACTGCTTGCGGGCATCCTCGGCGCGCTCCGCAATCTTGATGGCCTTGGCGACCAACAGGGCCCCTGGACCCGCCACGTTCAGTGTGAACGCGCGGGGATCGGAAGGCCCGAACGCGCGGATGACCATCGGAGTGTGATCGATCAGAGCGGGCTCCAAGCCGCGTGCGATTCGCCCGACCTTCTTCGAGTGCGGCGGGATCCGAGCTGACCGGGCGGTCTTCGAAGTGGTTCCCGCCTGGTGCGGCACCACCATGATGTCGACTGCCACATCGCCGCGACCGATCCAGTGGCCGGGGTTGGCACCCGGCGCGAAGCCGCCCTCGACAAGCGCCGCAGCGATCTCCGGATGATCGGACAGCTGGGCGGTGTCGAGCGCGAGGTCTGCGTCGGTTGTCATGATGGGCACAGCCAGGCCGCGATCTCCCGTGTGCAGGTAGACTGCCTGGGCGCCCACGAGGACCAGGTTCGCCAGGTGCGGCTCCAATATGCAGAGTGCGTCGAGTAGAACCCGCCTTGCCGCTGCGTATTCCGGAGCTGCTTCTGGCATGATCAACGGCTCCATTCTGGGTCGGTTTTCGCGAGAGCGTCCATTAACGCCTCGGCTTGTTGAGGGTAGCGACCCGGCAACGTCAGCAGGTCCGCGAGCACCACGGGCAGCGGCGCCACCGGTGTGTCGTTCTTCCGCGCCGGTGCGTCGAGAATCGTAAGGTCCTGCGGTTCCATCAGAATGGCGTTGGCAACCGGCGCATCAACTGGGACAAGGCCCAGAACTGCTGCGGCGCCATCGGGCATCGCGGTGTAGGCGACGAGCTGAGTGGTTGGAATCAACGGCGCGGTGCCTTCCGGCAGCCACAAAGCGCCGCCCTCCCCGCCGGTGATAGCCGTCCGGGTCAGGCCCCTGACCTGTTCTAGCGCGGAGTCGATCCCGCGTGGCGCGACATAGTAGGCGGGCCTCCCGTTCGACTTCAAAAGCCCGTAATCCTCTGTCCATCGCTCCATGAGGCGGATCCGGTCCACTGCGATCACGCGACCTCCCTGGTCGCGCTCTATGGTGCCTTCGGCTACCAGAGTGGGCAGCACCTTTGAGACTGTGCCGGGTGAGACGCTTGCCGTCGCCGCCAAAGCCCGAACCCCGATGGGCGGGGAGGTGCCCACCAGCGCGCGGATGATGCGGCCGGTTCCCGGGCCGTCGAGTCTGGTGGTGACCAGACGCTGGTCTCGTTTCGGGGCACGCGGGGCGCCTTGCGCGATGATCGCGATCATCGGGTCATCCGAGACGAGCCTCACCCAGCCGGTCGCGTCGGCGTAACTGACCCCAGCGGCCGCCAGCCTGTCGCGTGCGGGAAGAGGCAGGTACTGCTCGACGTAGAGAACCGGCCTGTCGTCGCAGTAGCGCGGCTCGACCAGTGCTGGCGAGCGGGTTGAGAGCTTCGCGACCACCGCGAACTCGGCGCTTGCCCCAGTAGGCGAGATGATGGCCATGACAGCGTCGCGTCCGCCGTCGCTGCTGGCCGGTCGTGGCAGCAGGGTCGCAGTCCAACCGTCCGGCAGCGCCCGCCTGACACTGCGAAGCACCTGGTCCAACAGATCCGTTGCACGATTCAAGGTGTTTCCCGGCACGGGAAACAGAGTATTTGAGGAGACACCGTTAGTCAACCACCTCAAGGCCCTACCCCGTGGGCGCGGACAGAGAGGCCGTCGTGCCGGGGGACTCGTCTGGTGGAGGCGGAATCACCTCTATCGTCGCCTGGAACATGCCCATCCGGCAGGTGTAGACCAGGGTCCCGGGTTCGGAGGGGGTGAACTCGACCACGTTCAGGCCCGGTGTGAGATCGACAATCCCAAGGCCCATCGCTTCCAAATCCATGCTCGACGCGCAGGACAATCCCTTCGACTCGATCTCCCACCGCACCGGGCGGTCGGCATAGACGGCGGCAGCCGCCGGTTCGTACCCCCCGCCCGACTGGACCGTCGAAAGGACCTGGGTGACGCCATCGTCCACGACGTTGTCGCTCCGGGTGGCCACGGGAGGGCCGGACGATGGCGAGCCCCCCGTCGGATCGAGGATCCGGATCGCGCCGATGACGTTGACCAGGGCAAACGCTAGGACCGCGACCCCGGCGGCCCGGAACACGTGGGGTGCGGCGCGCCCGGATGCCAGGGCCCCCACCGCCCCGACCCCGAAGAGCCCAGGCGCCGTCCCCACCGCGAATACCCCCATGACCAGCGCCGCCTGGACCGCGGACCCCGTCGACAAGGCATAGACCTGGACCGCCTGGGTGAACCCACACGGCAGGAAGAACGACGCCGCCCCGAACGCGACCGCCGTGGCGTCCCGGTAGGTGGGCCGGGCCTCCGCGCGGTCCGTCCACCGCGTCCACCTGGACGGCACGGTGAGGGACACGCGCGCCGCGCGGGGCGAAACGCCGGTCAACCGCACCCCGATCACCGCCATGACCGCGGCCGCCGCGAACGTCAACACCGCGACCGTGGTGCCGGAAACCCCGACCACGCCCCCCAACGCCCCCAAACCGGCCCCCAAGGCGGCGAAACCCACCACTCGCCCGAGGTTGAACATCGCCTGCGGCCGGAGCCGGCGCCCCGCGCTGACATCGGGATGTGCCGAGGCGAACCGCGCCGATAGCGACAAAACCAATCCGCCCACCAGGGCCATGCACGTGGACAGTGATGCGACGATTCCGACCCCAAGAACCACCGCCAACGATGGCGCCCCCACTCCTCCGCCGAGCCGTTCCGTCAGTCTTCCCAACCCCAGGGCCGAGGCGCCCACCACAACAACGGCCACCACCGCCGCCGCGATCACTACGTCGCGCCACACCCTGGCGTCCCGCGAAATCCAGGGCAGTACCGACGCCCCGACGTGGTATCCGGCGGACGCGAGGGCCGAGTCGATGCGTTCGGACGGGACGGGCCGGGAGGTGAGTAGTTGGGCCGTGCCCCGGGTGAGGGAAACCCGGGCGTCGGCCACGCCGGGGAGCTTGACCAGGATCTTTGCGACTCGCGCCTCGCATGCCCGGCAGGTCATCCCGGCGATGGGAACGGTGAGGCGCGTGAGGGGCGGGCCCGGCGCACCGGCGGCATCGTGCAGTTTGGCCACGTCTGCATCGCCTCCTGAATGACCGATCCTGACGGATCCCCCGTGCCCCCGGCTGCCTAGTCTGCCAGGTCGCCCGCACCAGACCCACGCACCAAACCCCCACCCGGCCCGGTCTTGGCCGCTGCTCGCGGGCGGGGTGACTCTGGGGTGACTTTCGGGCCGGGGACTCGTCGGGGTATTCGGGCGCTGCGCGCCCTCTTACCCTCTCCTCGCTCGGCACAAGAGGGGACAGTAGATGGACACCAGATCGCTCGGTTTGTGGTGGGTTCAGATCTTTGGTGGAACCGGGTGGAACCCGTTAGCTTCTAGTGGAACCCAGTGACGAGCCTCCGAGGAGTTCTCGCTCACATCCGCTCTCCCGGTGACATGAGACGCCAACTCGCTCGGGGATCACGGGGACTCTCGCCAGTCCGCACAACGAGCCTGGCGGATTGCAGGGCTTTGAGGTGTTTGATGGCGGTCGGGCGGGCGATGGCGATGGTCTCGGCGATCTGGGTCGTCCCGAGTGGGTCACCCTGCTCTTGCAGGAGCGTGAGGATGCGCATGGCAGTGGCGGGCAGGGTATCGCGGATTGGTGCCGTCATAGGCTGGTCCAAGAGGGTGAGGGCGACGCCCATGGACGATTGCTGGTAGATGGGGTCTACGAGCCCCGCGTCTCGCATGTGCTCGAACATGCGGCGGATGCCTTCGCCGAGTTCGCGGGCGATGCCCATCTCGGCGAGCACTCGGGCGATGCGAGGGTTGCGAGCGAAGCGAACGATAGACATCGGTTCGCGCAGGTTCGCTAAGCCGGGGAAGCGTCCAGGGCTGGTGATCTCGACTCTGTTGGGGAAGACCTCCACGCGGATGTGATCACCTTGCATCGAGTATGACCTGTGAATAACGGCGTTGATGATCCCCTCCTCCCAGGCCTTGGCGGGGATGATGTCAGTCGCCCGGAACTGTCCGTCGTCGGCCAGGCGGCTCAGGTTCGGCAGCCACTTGGCGACCGTTTGCGTTGCCTTGGTGATCTGCTGAGCGAGGGGGCCTTCGAAGCGCATGTCGTGGCCAGACATGAGGGTCATGCGCGACCCTGTGCCTCGGTCACGGTCGGCGTATTGCAGAACACGAACATGGGCGTTGGGGAACAGCGCTTGGGGGTTGTCGGCGAAGAGCAGCCAGGCGGCGACGGTCACCCTGCCGTCTTTGGTGAGCAGCCCTCTGGCGTTGAGCATGGCTTCGATGGACGATGACCCAATGGTGTGGGCGTAGTCAGCGCAAGCATCCTGGTTCAGATCGCTCATGCCAGCTTCGACTGGGTGCATGTCGTAGAACGCGGTGCCTCGGTCGAACTCCAACTCGCGCCTCTGCGCGAAGGTGAGACGACGGTTCTCGTCTCCGATCCGCAGGTAGCACTCTCCCTTGCCCGTGACATGAACCTGGTCATCCGGCTCGACCCGGACAGCGAGAACCACCTTGCCGTCCGGCGCGGTGATAGGAGTGACGTTTGCCTTCACGGGCGGTTCTGTGAAGTCCGTCGCCGCCTGACGGATGTCGTTGGCCCGAGCCGGGACGACTCCTTCCACAGCGCCGTTGTGGATGCCGATGGCCAGATACCCGCCCTCGGCGTTGGCGAACGCAACGAGAGGTACGGCCAACTCCTTGGCTTGGACGCGCCCCGACTTGCGGTCATACCACTGGTCTTCGGGCATACGGATGAGAGCGTCCAGAGCTACGCCCGGTTCCGATCTGAGGACCACCTCTATCGCTTCCTTCATGGTACTACTGTAACATCCTTACAGCTTGCATAGTTGCTGGCCGGGTGGTGAATGGCGAACTGTAAAGGGAACTGTAACGTGCGAGAGTTGCCGTTCCATGCCGGTTTGACAAGCTGAAACGTCCCCTCGAACGCGGAAGCTGTAAAGGGGACCGACTTACAGTCTTTACAGTTCACAGGCTCATCGCAGGCGGTGGTAGACGCGCGAGCCGTCGTAGGTGTTGACCCACGTGGTGAACGCCGACGGCGCATTCGCCGCGTCGGTGCAGGACCGCCCAGCGCAGGATGCCAATGAGTTCGTCGGGCGGCTCTCACAAAGGCTGCTCGATGAGGCGCGGTGAGCTTTGGACCGTCCTGGACAGCGGGTACGCCGCGAAACCTCGGCCCGCGCTGATCGTGCAACCCCAGACGCCGAGCGACCTCGAGTCCGTGATCCTGGTCTGGGGCGCTATGGGCGCGCAGCCCGGTCTTGGCCGCTGCTCGCGGGCGGGGTGACTCTGGGGTGACTTTCAGGCCCGGGACTCGTCGGGGTATTCGGGCGCTGCGCGCCGCCGTGATCGAACTCGGAGATCCATGACGCTGGGACTCGTCGGGGTATTCGGGCGCTGCGCGCCCTCTTACCCTCTCCTCGCTCGCTGGAAGGCGACAAGACCTACGGTCTTCTCGCCTTCCAGCTCACTCGTCGGGGTGGCGGGATTTGAACCCACGACCTCTTCTTGGCTTGACCGAGGTTTCCGGTGGTTGCGCCACGGGGCCAGCCGATGCCGGATAGTGCGCCTGACTAGGCGAAACACACAGACCGGGATTGCCACGCGATGCGACCGAAAGCCGTATCTGCCCGACCTCATACGGTCCACATACGACCCATGCGTCGGGCGAGTCGGGAAACCGCCAGAACCGCGACCGCCACCGCAGACCACTGCCTTGGCGCTCCCCCCTGGGACCCACCCTCCACGAACCCACGACCGCACCGACAAAAGCGGGGAACAGGGAACTCGAACCCCCAACCCGCTGGAGCGGTCGGGGGGTGACGAAGGGGCTGCGCGGAAGCGGTGGCCACGAGGGCGAAGGCTCGCGAGACACCCGCCTGAACAGGACTTTCGCCATCGGCGGCGGCATGAGCGCAGATCGGGCCAGGCGTCCACACCTGGCCCCACCTCGCCCGATCTCGATCCATAAGTGGAGACTTTCTGGATACCTCCCAGCTGTCCCCACCGTGCCCACACTCCGACTGTGAGCCCCTGCCGGACAGGCCGGTCTCGGTCTACGCCTGGCGGCGGCGCGCGGCGGCGCGCTCGGCCACATCCTGGACGACGTATCGGTGGCGCGGCAGAAGGCAGCTTACCGGATAGGTGCGAGCCAGCAAGTCCAGGCCCTGCTCAGCTGAGGTGCACCCAAGTCGGCCGAACAACCTGGAGGCATCCTCGACATCGCGGGTGTCGCGCGAAGCGTGCAGCTTCATCGCCACCAGATACTCCGGCGAGGCGACCTGGACCAGCAGCGACTCGGACTCCAAGACGGTCGCCGGATGCTCGTCCGGGCCAGGAGCGGGGACGATCAACGCGTCAACATCCCTTGTGAGGCGGCGAGCCTCATACGCCAACGCCATCGCGGCCCCACCCACCACGAAGACCTGGGCGCGCACGCCGCGGGCGGCAAGATGTTCCGACAGCTCCCCGAACGACCCGCGGACCGCCTCGGCGTCGAGCGCCGCGCCGCGCCGGCACACGTGCGGTCCAGCGACCGGCTGGTGACGAAGATGCCCCGCTCGCGGAACGCCCGCGGACTGTCCCTCTCAGCCTCCGCGCGGAAGACCGCGGGCACAGCCGGGAACCACCCGCCAACTCGCCGCCCAGGGTCGGTCGCCCACGCGGGTGCCGCCCACCCGTTACGCTCAGCCACATAGTCCGCCAGCGCCGCGAACGCCGCATCAAGCCCGAGCGAACCGGTCCGCGGCACAGGCCCCCGCTACGCGGGCATCAATGCCGGGAGGCCGCACCGGCCGTGGACGTGCGGTACCTTGCCGCTGCATTGGGTGTGGCCGGCATACGCCAGGTCACTCCCTGATCCCAATCACAAACAGGAGAAGTCATGACAAAGCGGCTGTTTTCAGCAATTGTTGCGGTGGGCCTTGCGCTCTGTGGTGCCGCAGCTACGGCGGGCGTCGGCGCTACGGCGGCCTCCGCGGCCAGCACCTCCGGATGCTCCTTCAACTTTTCGACCCCAGGCAATAATTCCGCCTTGGTCAGTTCTGTGAGTTGCACGTTCAAGAACACGGTGGCACCTCGTGTCTACTGGTACAACAATTCATCCGCTGCCACCGAGTACTCGAGCACCGGCAGCTACGTCCAGTCGTTGTCGAGTCAAGTGATGAAGCCATCGGGCAAGACCTTCTCCCGTGGTTCCTACGTCGCCGGCTCGCTGTGACGACAGGCCGCGAGAGTCGGCTCGCTTCGGAGAGTAGGTTCCTGACCACGCTCCGGCCATCCTGATGGAGGGCGGCGGACCGTTGGACTGCGAGAACTCTGTGGTTGTGCACAGCTCACGGCACGGGCTGGCCGCTCGCCTACGCTGGTTCGCCGTGGTTGGTTTGTATACCGCCGGTTGGTTGATGAGCGGTTGTTCGGGCAGTTCGGTGCCCGCCGGTTCGATGGGCACCGACGCGTCGGTTGATCCGGCGGATCCATGGAGTGCGGAGTTCGACAAGTTGGCCACTGGTTCTAGCAGCGAATTCGTGGTCGGTATCGTCGCCGATCATGAGATCACGTTCGGGGAGTACACGGAGTCTCAGGATCGCTATGTGACCTGCCTTGAGGAGGCGGGACTGCATCCCCAGGTAAGCCGGGAACCGGATGGATTGGTGGTGGTCGGCGTGCCGACGGACGAGGCTGACTCGGAGTCGGCGGACGCGTGCTATCTGGAGTGGGACGGCGGCGTGGGTTCGCTATACACGCAGATCTGGAACAATCCCAACCACGTGGAAATCACGGATCTAGTAGCTGCCTGCCTGGTTCGGGCGGGCTTGGTGGAGAGCGGTTTCACCGGCGCGGATCTGGTAGAGGTCATGGCGCCGACCGTGTCGCACATTGAGGTCGACGAGGACGGGAACGAGATCGTCAATGAACCCGCCCAGGACCCGAACGGCAATCCAACCATGCCGGGCGGCGTGGGGATCTACGACGAAGAAGCCATGCCGTGTTGGACTCCTCCCTACGATCCCAGCGGGCAGGGCTGACCCTCACGGGCCCGTCGCTCCACCAACGCCGGCACCAAGGCCTCCTCCTCCCGACGCCGCCCGCGCCGAGGCCGACGCCCAGCTCGACGGCTACTGGCTGGTCCACACCTCGCTGACCGACGCGCCCGACCGGGAGGTCCTCGACAAGTACAAAGAGCTGTGGCGGATCGAGGACACCTTCAGGGTCTCCAAGACGGACCTCAAGGCCAGGCCCGTGTTCGTCTGGATGCCCGCGCACATCGAAGCGCACTTCCTCATCTGCTTCCTCGCGCTGCTGACCGAGCGGCTGCTCGAAGCCTGGACGGGACTGTCGTCCGGGCAGCTGTGCGAGGCGCTGCGCGGCCTGACCGCCAAGCCAGCCGGAGCCGGCGTGTTCCTCATCGACCGGCCCGAAGCATGGGACCAGATCGACGCCGCGCTCGGGGTGTCCTCGGACCGGGAATGGGCGACCATCGAGCAACTCCGCGCATGGCAGCGCGACCTGGCGAACGCCACAGCCGGTTTGGCTACATAACCCGACGGCCCAACAACACCCCTAAACGCAGACCACAAGCCAAAAACACCCCGAAACAACCAGAAAGACGAGACTGGGACGTGGACAAGCGCCGCTACATCGACCTTCTCTCGCAGTATGACCGCCACCGCGATCCGACCGAACGAGGGGGTTGGTGGGCAACGCGGGAGTCGACCACTTGCCGCTCTTGAAACCCCGGGTCGGGGCGTTGCGGCGCGACTCGAAACGACGTTGTTCACGAGTCCCTGGCCGAGGTCGTGCCAACACGCCCTACGCACGCTGACCGCCCCATGCCCACGAATCCCTTGACTGAGTTGCTCTCGTGGAATCAACACGGGGAACGGAAGTGTCCAATGCCCTAGCTCTCAGGTCACTGGACTGAACACGCAAGGGTGTGGTTGCGGGCCAGAGCCTCAACACATGAACCCACATGCACGCAGTTGGTCCTCAGCCTGGAAAAGCCCTCGCTTCTGTTCTGCGCATTGGCGATTCCGCTAGCGGTTCTTCATCGTCTTAAACAGGTGCTTCTCGCGGACGGCGAGGGTGGCGGCGAGAGTCCCGAGGAGCACGGCGAGGCTGGCGAGAGCGACCGTTTGGGCGGCCAGGAACAGGGCGAGCCACGGCGGATCGGGGTTGTTCCGAGCGGCGGCCCACCACAGCAGGGGCGCCAGGGCCAGGCAGGCCGGACCCACCCAGGTGGCGGCCTCGACCAGCATCTGCGCGGCCAGGGCGGGTTTGGCGATCCCGGCGTGGAGGGAACTGGCCAGCTCCAGGCGGCGCAGACGAATCAGCCCGAAGCCCAACGCCAGAGCGAACAGGCAGGCCGCCCCCAGCAGGCCGCGCGTTGGCAGGCGCTCGAGCCGGCCGCGAGCGTCGAATTCGACGCCGAGGGAAGCGTTGAGGTACCGGACCTCCGGCGTCATCGTCGCGCCGCCCGACTCTGCGATGACGGGATTGGCCACCAGTGTGGCCAGCGCCGCGGTCTGCGTCCGCTCGGGCCACAGCTCGACCCAACAGGCGTCGAAGACCCCGGCGGCGGCGACCGGTTCGACGACTGAATAGGCCAGCAGCGGGTTGCGGCCGTCATCGTCGGGGAAGGGGAACACCCCAGCCACAGCGACTCGCCCAGGGGCGGACAAGACCGCCATCGTGCTGCCGGGTCTGGCCGCCATCGCCGCGGCCAGGTCCTGCGAGAGCCACACCCCGAGGCCGCTGGAGGGTTCGGGTGTGCGAAGGTTCAGCAGCTCGCCCATCCCCGGGGTAGCCTCGAAGGCGGTCAAAGTGCGCGACGGCAACGCGGCCAGACGCAGCTCCGGGCCGGCGCGCAACGCGCCCGACGCGGCCACGCCGGCGGTCTGGGACAACGCTTCGCACTGCGCGCCATCGACCAGGCCTGGGAATTCGACGATCCGCACCGCGGCCCCCGCCTCGACCCAAGCGGCCGCGTCCTGGGCGACGCTCTTCACGCCCACCGCCTGCGACCAGCCGGCGGCGCCCACCCCGGCTGCGAACAGCACCAACGCCAACAACGCTCGCGACGTGCCCGTGGCGGTGTCCCGCCAGGCCTCTCGGAACACCTCCCGCAGGCGGATCACGGCGCGCCCGGTTCCGTGCCCGGCCCCGCCGCGTGGTCGCGCAGGTCGATGACGCGCCGGCACGCGTCGCGGGTGTCCGGATCGTGGGTGGCGACGACCACGATCGTGCGGTCCATCGCCAGCTCTCCCATCACCCGGTTGACGGTCGCGGCAGCCTTCGGATCCAACTGCGCCGTCGGCTCGTCCACCAGCAGCAACGACGGCGCTTTGGCCACCGCCCGCGCCAACATCAGCCGTTGCCCCTCCCCGCCCGACAACGCGCCGAACGGCCGGGCCGCCGCGGCCCCCAAAGCGAACCTGTCCAAGGTCGCCATCGCCCGCTCGTCGGCCTCGCCACGAGGCAGGCCCTTGGCCACCAACGGCAACGCCACATGGTCCAACGCTGTGCGCCGGGCCGTGCCATAGGGATTCTGAAAGACCCACCCCACCGCCTCGACCCGGTCCCATTCCACCGAACCTTGCCTCGGCCTGTCCCACCTCGCCAACAACGACAACAGCGTCGACTTGCCCGAACCCGAGGGGCCTGTCACCGCCACCAGGTCGCCCTCGTCGAAGTCCGCGTCCAAACCCGAGAACAACGTCCCGGTCCCCGCGAACCAGTGCGCCAAGCCCCGCACCGTCACTCGCACCGCTGCCCCGAGTCCTTAGTGCCGGCCGGATCGACCACAACCCGGCTCGGCAGCACCGGCCCCGCCACGAACGTCTCGCCCAGTTGGGACGCCACCACCTCGACCCTCAACGGTCCCGACTCGTCCATCACGCAGCCCGCCCCGTCGGCCAAGCTGTACAGCGACGATGGCGGAACCGCCGCCACCTGGATCGGCTCGGCCAGACGCACGGCCACGTTCAACGCGCTCGCCGGATCGTTCAGGAAATCGGCGAACTCGGTCGTCTTGGCGTATTCGGCCAAGAACCCTGGATCGTCGATCGACCCGTCCTCGCCTATGGGCGCCGCGGCCTCGCCGAGCGCTGCGACCCTCGCGCCGCCGACGGCGTCAGGCGGCAGGCTCACCGTCAAGGAGGCCAAACCGCCGCCCACGGTGAACAGCACGTCGCCCAGGTTGGCTTTGTCGCCGATCCGCCATGGGCAGGACACGGGGGTGACCGACCGCTCAGGCAGCCACACCAGCTGGTCGAGCGGCACCCAGTCCTGTTTCGCGTTGCCGCCTGCCGACTCCCACAGCTGCCTGACTGCCGCCGCAGTCTGCGTCCCGAAGTAGCCGTCCTTCGGGACGTCCTTGTGTCCCAGCCGGCGCAGCTCCTTCTGCAACGCGGCGACGTCCGCGCCCCGCGTCCCCGGCCACATGTCCCGCCAGGGCGGGGTTGACAGACGCAGGAACACCACCGGGCGATCGTCCAGAACGAACGGCGCGGCCCCCGACCGGACCGCTGTCCCCGCCTCGCAATCCGCCCGCCGCACCACGCCGGCCGAAGGCGCGAGCGCCTTCCACTCCGGCGCCCTGGCCGCCCGCGCCGGGGCCTTGCGCTCATCGGCGAAGGTCCGCGCCGTGACCGTCACCGCGTCGATCCCGCCCTCTTCGGCGACATAGCCCGGCGCCGGCGGATCGGCCAGATAGAACGCCGCGCCGCCGCCCACGCCCAAGCCCACCGCCAGTCCCAGCGCGGCGGCCCGCCACGCAGAACCGGCCCGCGCCGCCCGCCCCTCACGCCGTCCAGCCATCAGCCGCGCCCCCCTCCCACAAGAGCTGATCGACCCTTGACCCGTCTGTCAAGAGGGGCCTGCGGTTGAGCTGCCTCCAAGCCCGCACGCTCAGCAAGTTCTGAAACAACATCCCAATGCGCTCCCATAAAGCAAGAACTCGCAAGATCAGCAAGCCGCCAACCCAGCAGCCCACGTGAAAGGCACTCCCAGGCGGCAAGTTTCTGGTTAGCCTCCCAGTCCAGTTCCCCGGCCGCCGCGATGCTGGAAAGTGCCGCTTCTGCGCGACCCGCCGACCAGCGGAAACGCGGCACTTTCGCGTTAGCTCCTGAGCCGCCGCCCACGCCATCTACGTCTCCACGCCGAAAGTCGATCACGAGAGCTTGATAACGTCGCCCAGGAAGAGCCGGAGAGACACTTGAGGCAACACGACAGAATCCACAAACCGAAGCGTTCCGGCTCAAAAGGCACCCATTAAGTCCCCGCAACCCTCGCTCCACTCGTCCTCGACAGCTTGGTCAAAGAAGTCCCGTGTGGTGCGAGGCCGACGGCTAGCCAGACGGGCCGCATTACAACTGGTAGCCGTTCGCGCAGTAGCTGTTCGCGGTGACGTTCCAGTTGCGGCCGGACTCGACCGCCGAGTTGATCGTGCACGTCGCGGCCGCCGCCGCGGGCGTGGCGGCGGGCACCGC
>JAIRRT010000119.1 GCA_031255835.1 Bifidobacteriaceae bacterium
GCCTGGTCGGAGGTGCTTAACTGACCAATTGAGCCCCAGCGCGGGCGATCTGGTCAGTTGCGCACCTCTGGTCCGGTGGATGGGAGTGTTCAGCGGGTCCGGCGCAGGCTGACCCGGGCATGTTGACTGGGTCTGGTGTTCGGGTAGGCGAACAATTGGTGGAGGTGGCGGGAATCGAACCCGCGTCCGGTGGATGGGAACCAGGGCTTCTCCGGGTGCAGCTTGCTTTGCTTTTCTCGGCCCCGGCTGTCACGCAAGCATGCTGCCGACGGGCCCAGTCACCTGAATACACGCAGGGTCCGGGTGACACGGACACCTGAGCGGTGGCTCCCTCAATGACGCCAGTATCCGGGCCGGAAGCACTCCCGGGCTGACGGACTCGCTCCTAGCCTTCTAGGCGGCTAGTGCGAAGTCGGTGCGGTTAGATTTGGCACCTATGGGTTTACGACGAGCGTTAACGAGCTGACGTCGCCTCCTCGACCCGCTTCACCTGGCTCGACATTCACCGTCGAAACCGATCACCCCCCTGTTGAGTTGTCGCCCGCCAGCGCCAAACGCCACGCGGCCGGACGCACCACTATAGACGGTGCGTCCGGCCGCGCAAGCGGGCCAGCCTCACCGGCCCGCTCCCTGAGAGGGATCTCGGCAGACTGTGCGTCCAGCCGAGTAGGCGGGCCAGCTAGGCCGGATTGCTACTTCAGAGCTATTTCAGCTGCCGGAACCCAGGTGACGTCATAGGCCACCAGCGGGCTCGGCTCAACATCGTTCTTGAGCAGCTTGGGATCCCGTGCCAGATACGCCTTGGTTTCCCTGGCGATCATCCCGGACAAGATGAGCAGACCCACCAGGTTCGGCAGTGCCATCAGACCGTTGAGGATGTCAGCCACGTTCCAGATGGGCTCCAGCTCCCAAACGGCGCCAACCATGATGATCAGCGTGAACAGCACCCGGTACGGCATCTGGATCTTGATGCCGAGCAGGCGGGTTGCGCAACGCTCGCCGTAGTAGGACCAGCCAAGCACCGTGGACAGTGCGAAGAACGCAACGCACAGAGCCACGAGGATCGGGCCAATCTCGCCGTTGAGCGTGAGGGCAAATCCGTAGCTGGTGCCGGCGCCAGCGGAGAACTCTCCGCCCGCAGCCTCGGCAGCGCCCTCGGGCGTCCAAGTGCCGGAGGTCAGAATGATCAGGCCGGTGAAGCTGACCACGATGATGGTGTCGATGAACGTCTGGGTCATCGAAACCAGGCCCTGACGCACCGGGTGGGTGGTCTTGGCGGCAGCCGCGACGATGGCCGCTGAGCCCATGCCGGACTCGTTGGAGAAGATTCCGCGTGCCATGCCGTAGCGGATGGCGGTACCGACGGTGGCGCCGATGGCGGCATTGCCAGTGAACGCGTCAGTGAACACCATTCCGAGGGACGGGAGGATCTCGCCAGCATTCATCACCAGCACAACCAGGCCGGCCAGGATGTAGACGATGATCATGAACGGCACAAACCCTGCCGTCACGCGACCGATCCAAGTGATGCCACCAATCAGCACCAGGCCCACAAAGATCATGACAATCAGACCGGTGATCCAGGCGGGAACACCGAAGGCCGTATCGAGGTTGGTCACCACAGCGTTGACCTGGGTCATGTTGCCGATGCCGAATGCGGCCAGGGCGCCAAAGATGGCGAACGAGATGGCCAGCACCTTGCCGACCTTGCCTTTGATGGCCCGTTGCAGGTAGACCTGCGGGCCGCCCATGACCTCACCTCTTGGATCGACCTCGCGGTACTTCGAACCGAGGAACGCCTCGGCGTACTTTGATGCCATGCCAAGCAGGCCGGTGACCCACATCCAGAACAAGGCACCGGGACCACCCAGACAGATGGCGGTGGACACACCGACGATGTTGCCAACGCCAACGGTGGCGGCCAACGCGGTGGTCAGTGCTTGGTAGTGGGAGATGTCGCCTTCTGCGCCAGCATCTTTGCGGCGAAGCAGACCGAGAGACAGTGCGGGGCCCAGCTTGGAGAACTGGACGCCGCGGAGACGTAGGGTGAGCACCAAGCCTGTGATAAACAGCAGCGGGATGAGCAGCTGCGGACCCCAGACAAAGCCGTCCACGTCGTTGATGATCGAGTTGAGGGTATCCATTGCGAACCTTTCCGGAGCTCGTGGCGCCGTAGGTGTACAGGGCGCGGCACAAGAATAGGGGCAAAGTGTTGCCAAAGTGTGAACTGATGGCAAAGAGAGCCCAAATGTCTCCAGATTGCCTTGCGCCCCTCAGCGCCAGTCGCGCGAGGCTATCGCCCGCTCAGCCTCGCGCTGATCAGTCCGTTCACGCAGAGTTTGCCGCTTGTCCCACGCCTGCTTGCCGCGTGCCAGGGCGATCTCGACCTTGGCTCGTCCATGGGAAAAGTAAAGGCTGAGGGGTATCACGGTGTAGCCCTTGTCACGGCTTTTGCCAGCCAACCACCTGATTTCGGCGGCGTGGAGTAAGAGCTTTCGCCGCCGGCGCGGCGCATGGTTTGTCCACGTTCCCTCGACATACTCCGGAATGTGGACGCCCTCAAGCCAGGCCTCGCCACCCTCAAACGCCACCCAACCGTCCACAAGTGAGGCACGCCCCTGGCGCAGTGCCTTGACCTCCGTACCTGTCAGGACGATGCCGGCCTCCTCGGTCCGCTCGATCTCATAATCGTGCCGGGCCTTGCGGTTTGAGGCGACAAGAACCCTGTCCAGGCTGTCGCGTTGCTTGCGCTGAGCCACCCGCTTACGCTCGGCCGCCCCCCGCCTGTCAGTCATGAGATGTACGGCACCGGGTTGACCGGCGAGCCGTCCTCATAGATCTCGAAGTGCAGGTGGCAGCCCGTGGACCAACCCGTGGTGCCCACATACCCGATCAGTTGCCCCTTGGTCACCTGTTGGCCGGCTGAGACTTCAAACCCACCGTTCATCTGGTGGTTGTAAGTCGAAACAACCGACCGCCCGCCGATGACGCCATGGTTCACCTCGGTCCTGTTACCCCAGGCGGACTGGAAGTAGGTGTTGATGACAGTGCCGTCAGCAGTTGCGTAAATCGGCGTGCCGCATGGTGCAGAGAAGTCAGCTCCAGTGTGCAGCCGCAGCGTGCGCAGGATCGGGTGTGTACGCCAGCCGAACGGGCTGGTCAAAGTCAGGTGGGAAAGCGGCTGGTTGAACATGCCCGGTGCGAGGGGAGGGCCGCCATCGGGGGCGAGGGCCTTTTCAGCTTCTGCCAACTTCTTCAGGTCTGATTCGACGATGGCCTGGCGGGCACGGGCTTCCTTCTCCTGCTCCTCGAACGCCCGCTTTTGTGCGTCGAGCTGCCGGGTCTGGTCCTCCTGGCGGGCAATCAGGCCCTGCAACGCGGCTTTTGCCTGTTCAGCCTCGGATTTGGCAGTCTCGGCCACATCCAGGGCCGCAGCCAGATCGGCTTCCAGGGCCGCAATCTGCTCACGCACCGCTGCAAGGCGGGCCTCGCGGTTGCGGTTGGTGGCGGCGTCCTCCTGGGCCACCCGCAGGGACTCGGCAAGGGAGCGGGCAACGGCATCGGCGGCAATGAAGGAGACGTCCAGTTCTTCAAGGCTTGTCGCGCCGAGCAGGAGCATCAGGTCCGATTGGGCCAGCGGATCCTGCATCATCGTGATCCGCGCCACCCGGCCCAGGGCTTGCTTGGCCTCGACAGTGCGTTCCTCTGCGGCGGCTATTTCACCTTGGATCTCAGCCTCGACGGTCTCGGCTTCCTCCAGGTCCTCAGCTACCTTTTCGTGTTCCCGCTTAGCTTTGACGTAGACGTCCTCTGCCTCAGCGCGGCGGGCCTCAGCCACCGGCAACTCAGCTTTGGTGCGTTCCAGTTCAAGGTGGGCGTCACGCAGGGCGTCTGTAACGCCTTCGAGCTGTTTGCCGATCTCCTCGATCTGGGTCAGGTTGGCTTCGCGTTCCCGCTCCAGCTCATCGCGGTCCTTCTTGGCTAGCGCCGGTGTGCCGCTCAGTGCGACAGCCCAAACCAGGGCAGCAGAAGCCGCGACCGCGACCCAACCCCGCAGGGATGGCCGGCGGCCCCAAGCGCGGCCAGTCACTCGACGTGCGATACCCATCGCCTCACACTTTAGTGAACCGTCTGAGCGTCAGCACCGAGGACAGCGCTGCCAACACAACCGCAAGCAGCATCAGCCAGGGGGCTATGACAAAGACGTCAGCGGTGTTGACACGGCTGAGCAGCGTGCCGAAGGACTCAGACATCCAACCGACCAGCCAGAACTTGCCCACAACCCACAGTGTCACCACGGACAGCACCGAGCCGATCAGTGCTGCCACCGCACCTTCCAGCATGAACGGCAACTGGATGAACAGGTTTGACGCGCCAACAAGGCGCATGATCCCGGTCTCCTTTTGCCGGCTCATGGCGGACAGCCGGATTGTGGTGGCGATCAGCAAAATCGCAGCCACCATCAGAATTCCAGCCACCGCCAACGCAGCGATTTGGGCTTTGGCCAGAATGTCAAACAGTGGTGAGAGCAGCTCAGATTGGTCACGCACTGTGTAGACCCCGGGTTGGCCGTTGACCGCCTCTTCAACCACCTGGTAGTCACCCGGATTGACCAGCCGAACGTGTATCACAGGCGGCAACGCATCAACGCTTACCCCGCCCGTCCAGTCCGCCTCGGAGAAGGAAGTTTGCAGGTCAGCGTAGACTTCCTCAGCTGTTTCGAGCGTGTAGTCAGCCACATAGGGCTTGAGTTCAGCGGAGCTGAGCCGCGCCTCTATGGCGTCACGTTGATCATCGGTCACAGGCCCGTCAACACATGCCTGCCCGCCCAACGGCTGCACCGGGCACAGCCAGATCGACACCTCGACCTTGCCGTACCACTCCCCGCGCAGCTTGTCGATCTGCATTTGCAGCAACAGCGCCGCCCCAACCGAAGCGAGGGAAACGAACGTGACCAGGATCACCGCACTGATCATCGTCATGTTGCGCCGGAACCCGGCGGCTATCTCGCCTAGAACAAACCAGAACCTCACGTTCCGCGCACTCCCCCCACATAGCCGGCGCCGTACCGTCCCCCAGATTCATCGCGGACGATGGCGCCATCGACCAGTTCTATGACGCGCCGGCGCATCTCGTTGACCAGTCCGACATCGTGGGTGGCCATCACGACAGTGGTGCCGGTTTGGTTCACCCTGTCCAGCACGGCCATGATGCCCTCGGAGGTCAGTGGGTCGAGGTTTCCTGTCGGCTCATCGGCCAGCAGCACTTGGGGCCGGTTGACCACGGCCCGGGCGATTGCCACGCGTTGCTGTTCACCACCGGATAGCTCATGCGGAAGGCGTTTGCCCATCCCCTCCAGCCCCACAAGCGACAACACGTCCGGCACAACGGACAGGATCGAGTGGCGTGGCTGCCCAATCACCTGCATGGCGAAGGCGACGTTCTCAAAAACGGTCTTGTTCTCCAGCAACCGGAAGTCCTGGAACACCACCCCGATCTGGCGGCGGAAGAACGGCACTTTGCGGTCCGCCAGCTTCGACACGTCTTGCCCAAGCACATAAACGGTCCCTGAGCTGGCCCTTTCTTGACGCAACACCAGCGCCAGCATTGTCGATTTGCCTGAGCCAGAAGCGCCCACCAGGAATGCGAACTCGCTGCGCTCGATCTCGACTGTGACATGGTCCAGAGCTGGACGTTGCCCGCGGGTGTAGACCTTGGTGACGTTGTTGAATCGGATCACTGATGTACCTGGGCCTCACTTGCTCGGAACTGGGTCTACGTGGTTCGGGCCAAGGCCTGAGCATAGGCATCGACCCCGCCACCTACCCGACAGACACGCCGCGGGCGGGGGCAAGGGGCGGCATCGTCGGTCTAGCTGGTGCGTTCGCCGCGGCGACGCCACCTGATACCGGCAGCCAGAAAACCGTCGATATCCCCGTCAAACACTGCCGACGGGCTGGACACTTCGTATTCGGTTCGCAGGTCTTTGACCATCTGGTAGGGGTGCAGTACATAGGAGCGCATCTGATCACCCCAGGAGGCTTTGACATCGCCCGCCAGTTCCCGCTTCTTGGCGTCCTCCTCGGCCCGGCGCAGCACCAGCAGCCGGGATTGCAGCACACGCATGGCGGCAGCGCGGTTCTGGATTTGCGACTTTTCATCCTGCATCGAAACGACGATGCCGGTAGGCAGGTGGGTGATTCGGACCGCCGAATCGGTTGTGTTGACTGACTGGCCGCCCGGGCCGGAGGAACGGAAAACATCGATCCGGATGTCCTGGTCCGGGACGTCAATCCGGTCAGTCGATTCGATAAGCGGGATAACCTCGACCGCCGCGAACGAGGTCTGGCGCCGGCCCTGATTGTCGAACGGGGAGATCCTGACCAGACGGTGTGTGCCGCCCTCAACCGACAGCGTGCCATAGGCGTAGGGCGCTTTGACCTCGAATGTCACCGACTTCAGGCCGGCCT
Source organism: Bifidobacteriaceae bacterium (assembly GCA_031255835.1). GTDB lineage: Bacteria > Actinomycetota > Actinomycetes > Actinomycetales > WQXJ01 > JAIRRT01. The sequence goes on from JAIRRT010000119.1 coordinate 6,471, forward strand.
CCTCCGCATAGGAGGTGTCCAACACCTTGGTGGGATATCCGTGGCGCTCAGCCCAACGCAGATACATCCGCAGCAACATCTCGGCAAAATCGGCCGCATCGACTCCGCCTGCCCCTGAACGGATGGTGACAACCGCTTCACGCTCGTCATATTCGCCTGACATCAGGGTGCGGATCTCCAGGTCAGCTAGATCAGCCTCCACCGCGGCCAGTTCGACTTCGGCTTCTGCCATGGTCTCTGCGTCATCGGCCTCCTGACCCATCTCGACGAGGACTGCAAGATCGGAAATCCTGCCGCCCATCCGCTCGATTTTGGCAAGCTCAGCCTGGGTGTGGGACAGCTTTGATGTCAGGGCCTGAGCCGAATCCGGGTCATCCCACAGGTTCGGGGCAGCAGCCTGGACCGACAGCTCCGCAACGCGCTCACGCAGCTCGGCTGGATCCACCACCTGCTCGATTGAGCTGAAGGTTTGGCGCAAGGCGCGCAGCCGTGCCGGAAAGTCGATGGTAGCCACAACCCCCAACCCTACGAGATCCCACACCCATTGCGAGGTCAACCTCAGGGGCTAGGGTTTGGGGCATGGGTCGGGCAAAGCGTGGTGCGGCGCCGAGCCATCGGGGTGGATGGGTCGCGGTGTCGGTTGGCGGAGCGGTCGTTTTGGCGATGGTGGGCCTTGGGGTGATTGTGCTGGGGCGGCCGGCTTTTGGGCTCCTCACCATTGTTTGGACTGTGATTGGGGCGTTTGCCGTTGGCCTGGGATTTGGCGGCGTCATAGCCCTGCGTCGGCGCATAATGTCAAGCCGCAGGTCAGAAACCGATACCGAGCAGGACTCCGCCCAGCTGGCGGCGGCCGCAGAACGCACGCGAATTGCCCGGGAGATGCATGACATTGTTGCCCACTCACTCTCCGTGGTGATTGCCCAAGCCGATGGCGGACGCTACGCAGCCACCACAGATCCGGCCGCCGCGACCCGCGCCCTGGGCACCATTGCCGAGACGGGCAGGGCAGCCCTGGAGGACATGCGGCGCATCCTCGGAGTGCTGCGCAACCCCGATGAGGACCCTGACACCACCCAGCTGCGCGTCCCAGTGCCAGATTCGCAAGATGTCTCCGCCCTTGTGGCCCAAATGCGTGAAGCCGGGCTGGACATCGCCATGGTCCGCGTCGGAGTCGGCTCAACGCTGCCACCTGGCGTGGGGCTGGCGCTGTACCGCATCTGCCAAGAGGCCCTCACCAACGTGCTCAAACACGCCGGCCCAGGCGTCAAGGTCACCGTGGTGGACCGCTGGGAACCAACCCGAGTGTGCATTGAGGTGCACGATGACGGCCGTGGAGCAGCCGCGCTTGGTTCCCAAGGTCCAGGGCACGGGTTGATAGGTATGCGCGAGCGGGCCGAGATGTTTGGCGGCACCCTGGAGGCCGGGCCGAGCCGCAGCGGCGGGTTCTCCGTGGTGGCCCGCATCCCGCTGCCTGCCCGGCGCCCACAAACCGGCCCAATCGAAAGGGTTGAGCAGTGATGGAACCGATTCGCATCATCCTGGTCGATGACCAGCAGTTGGTCAGGGCTGGCCTGGCGTTGGTGATCGACTCCCAGGAGGACATGCGGGTTGTCGGCCAGGCCGGGGACGGGGCGGCGGCGCTGCGGCTGATTGCCAGCGAGCCGGCCGACATCGTCCTGATGGATGTGCGGATGCCGACAATGGACGGGCTGACGGCAACCGAACGGCTGACCAGCCTGACCACACGGTGGGCGCCACCGAAGATAGTCATGCTGACCACATTCGACCTGGATGAGTACCTGCTCCAGGCCATCCGGGCAGGCGCCAGCGGGTTCCTGCTCAAGGACGCTCCGCCAGAGGAGATGCTCGCAGCCATCCGCTCAGTCCACGCCGGCGATGCCGTCCTGGCACCCAGTTCCACAAGGCGTCTGTTGGCAAGGGTGGCCCGTTCCATACCCACCGCCGATCCAGCGGCGTTCGACGCCCTGACCGAACGTGAACGCGAAGTGCTGGTGCTGATGGCTCGCGGGCTGGCCAACGCCGAGATAGCCGAACACCTTGTGGTAGCAGAGGCAACTGTTAAGACACACGTTGGACATATCCTGGCCAAATTGGATGCTCGTGACCGGGTGCAGGCTGTAGTACGGGCGTATGAAGGCGGGCTGGTTGCCCCAGGAGAGGATTCAGCCGTCGGGTGGACACCGGGCGGCGCGCCTCCACCTGAAGGATGAGACCAAGACCGTTCTGAGGCCCGATGCCAGGCGGTCAAGGCGCACATACCTTGAATGGCATGACAACTTCAGCGCCTTTTACCCCTGCATCAAGTAGGCAGGCTGCCGCCCTTTCAGCCCGCGGGCTGACCAAGGTCTACGGCACCGGCCAAGCAACCGTCCACGCCCTCGACGGTGTAGACGTGGACTTCGAACGCGGACGGTTCACCGCCATCATGGGCCCGTCCGGCTCCGGCAAATCCACCCTGCTGTACGTCCTGGCGGGTTTGGAGACACCAACCTCAGGTCAAGTCCTCCTGGGCGATACCGATCTGACCGCCCTGGGTGACACCGCGTTGACCAGGCTGCGGCGTGACCGGATCGGCTTCGTGTTCCAGGCGTTCAACCTGCTGCCCATGTTCAACGCCAAGGACAACATCCTGCTGCCGGTCTCGCTGGCCGGAATCCGCCTGGATCAAGCCTGGTTTGACCAGGTTGTCGAGACCCTCGGCCTGACAGATCGCCTCACCCACCGGCCCTCGGAGCTTTCCGGCGGCCAGCAGCAGCGCGTGGCGGTGGCAAGGGCGCTCATAGCGCGCCCAGACGTCATCCTGGCTGATGAGCCAACCGGCAACCTCGACACCCGTTCCGGCATCGAGGTGCTGTCCTTCCTGCGCCGCTCCGTGCGTGAACTTGGCCAAACCGTAGTCATGGTCACCCATGATCCAGCCGCAGCCGCCTACGCCGGGCGCGTGGTGCTGCTGGCTGACGGCCGTGTGGCAGGCGACATCCTCGATCCAACCCCTGAAGCCGTGATGGCAGGCCTCGAAGCCCTGCGGACAGTCGAGGTCTGAGCATCATGTTCCGTTTCGCTGTAGCCCAGATGCGAACGCACGCCAACCGGCTTGTCGCCGCGTTGGTGGCCATCGCCATCGCCACCGCCTTCACCGTCGCCGCCATAGTTGGGCTCGACGCCGGGACCCGGACAATCCGCGCCTCGATGGTCTCCGAATACGCCCAAGCCGACTATGTCGCCTCATATATGGACCCGAATGACAAGTGGCCCATCTCTTGGACGGTAACCCGCCCCGATGGCACCACCATGGCATCGGATGTCGCCATCGCCGATGCCGTCACCTCCCTTGATCAGGTCCGCGTGGCCACACCAATGGTCTCCCTGAACGCCACCGTCATGTCCTCAGACCGCGCTGTCTCCGCCTCCGTGGTGCCGCCCGTGGCTGATCCGGCTTTGGACGCCTATCCGTTGACCGATGGCGTGGAGCCAACCGATCCGCTCGAGGTCGCCTTGGGCTCAAGTGTGGCCAGTCGGCTTCACGCCAACATCGGTGACCAGGTCACCTTGGCCTGGTATGCCGTTCCTCCCGAGGCCCGCGGACAGGGCTACGAGGTTCCGTCCTGGATCACCGATGACACCCGCACCGGCCGGTTCAGTGCAACATTCACCGTCACAGGCCTGTTCGACGATGCCGTCCCATCCATCGCATCGGCCGTCCCCGGAGTTCGGGGAGCAGCGGGCATATTTGCCGGCAGTTGGGAAGAGATCTCCATCCAAGACAGCGGTGACATAGCCATCGTGTTGGACGAGGGAGCTGACCCCGGTGTGGCAAGGGACGCCATCGTCCATGCGATTGATCAGGTGGCGGCTGACTCACCTGAAGCGGCCCAGCTTGAGGGGGTGGCCGAGGTTGCCACGCCACAGCAGCGGGCTGCTGTGCGCATGTCGATGTTCTTCGGCAGTCAGGCAGTCATCTTGGCGATCCTGTTTGTGTTTGCGGCCATCGCGTTGGCGGTGGCTGGACTGGTGATCGCCAACACGTTCCAGGTGTTGATTGCTCAACGGGCCAGAACGTTGGCGCTGTTGCGGCTGGTCGGCGCGTCCAGCAAACAGATCCACCGCTCGGTGGTGATCGAGGGCCTGTTGACCGGTGTGATCGGCTCTATAGCCGGAATTGTGCTCGGGACAGGGTTGGTGCAGATTGCCCTGTTCGCCGCAGCCCGCATCTATCCCTCGGTACCGGTGCCTGGTGCGGTCTCATTGTCTTGGCCAGCAGTCGTGTTGCCGCTGGTCACGGGGGTGGGGGTGTCCGCTTTGGCCTCTTTGGCTCCGGCCAGGCGGGCAACCACCACCTCCCCCATCGCTGCCCTGCGGCCTTTGACCGCCCCGACAGTGCATCAGAGCGCCGGCAAGGCACGCCTGGTGTTCGCATTGATCGGAGTGATAGGCGGCGCACTGATCTTGGCGACAGCGCTTGTTGTGGCCATGGTCTACGCCCCCGATCTCGACACCACCGGCGATGCCGGCGCCTGGGCTTACGGCGGAATGCTGATGCTTGGGGTTGTGGCCGCCATCGCACTGGTGATCGGGACCATCTTGGCGGGACCGTTCTGGATCCCCAAAGTGGTGCGAGGCTTCTCGGCACTGCTTGGCCGGACAGGGCCAGGGGCCAGGGTGGCCGCCGCAAACACTGTGCGCAACCCGCGGCGCACCTCTGCCACCGCCGGTGCGCTCGTGATCGGCGTCACTTTGGTGGCGGCCGTCTCAGCTGGATCAGCCAGCATGGAAAAGTCCCTGGAAGCGGCCCTAACGAGGGATTGGGCAGCCGATTTCCAGATCAACACAGGCTGGCATGTATCTGATCGAGCCATTCGGTCCGACATCTCCCCCAGCGAGTATGGGCAAGCGCTTTCCGAGGCACTCATGCCGTTGCCCGCGGGAGCCGCCATGGCGCTGGGAGACACAGACGGTGTGGGTGAAACCGTCGAATATGCCGGATCGTTGATCGCGGTGACGGCCGATTCACCGGGGTCCGAGACCCCACCCAGCCAATTCGACGTCCTGACCTATGGGGTTGACCCGCAGGGATTCGCCAAGGTTGCCCCCAACAAACAGGACGCCGAATGGCTGGCCAGCGGTGGTTTGCTGGTTCTGACCAGCGTGTGGGATTCAATGCCGCTGGACTATCCGAACGGCGCCACAGTCCAGCTGTCCGGACCATCGGGCAGCAGGCAGGTGGCAGTGCGCCGTACCTCCATGCCAGGCAGTCAGGGTGCCGCACTGGTTGATCGCAAAGTGCTGGACGCGATTGTTCCGGCAACCAGCGTCGATCAGGTTGCAGCCCCGTTGGCCCCCGGAGCCGATGCCGTCGCCGTGACCGACCGAGCCACAAGTGCGCTTTCGGCGTTCTTGGATGAGTTCGGCAACCCGGTCTCGTTGACAGGCACGGCAGTCCAACGAGCCCAGATCGCCAAGGTGATCTCGGTAATCCTGCTGGTTGTGATGGCGCTGTTGGCAGTCGCTGTGCTGATCGCTGTGATCGGTGTCGCCAACACGCTGTCACTGTCAGTGGTTGAGCGGACCAGGGAGCACGGTCTGTTGCGTGCTCTGGGTCTGACTCGCGGACAGATGCGTTGGATGTTGGCGTTGGAGGGGATGAGCGTGTCGGGGATAGGCGCCGGGATAGGGCTGGTGTTGGGTACCGGTCTTGGACTGGCCGGCGCCTACCTGCTCGCATCTGTCACCGGAGATGCTCGGCTCGCCTTGTATCCCGGGCAGATTGCCGTGCTGTTCGTTGGAGCGATTCTGGCTGGGCTTGTCGCTTCAGCCTTGCCTGGTCGCAGAGCGTCTCGGACCGCTCCGGCTGCTGCCCTCGCCATGGAGTAGGGCAGCAGCTGGGCCAGCCCCACCGCAGCACTTTGTCCACATTGTGGACGCAGGGTTGCGGTGGGGCTTTTGGCATCTTGGGCACCAACCCGGCTGCCGCTCGCCTGTTCAGCCCGCTCACCAGCCCAAACGCGCCTGCCTTGTGCGCGCAGACCACCAGTTATCCACAACGCCGCCGATGCCGGATGCGTCACCTGCCCGCCGCGGGAGACCCTTGGCCGGTGCGGTTCACCCTCGCCTGCCCAAATCACGGCGACCACGATGTCTGGGCGGCGCCAGGTACCGACTGGGGGGACGTCATCGTCGAATTGGATGGTGGACCTGTCCAGCTGCTCGAATGTCTGAAGACTTGCCGCGAATGGTTTGTGGGGGCCGAGCCTGTGGGTCCTGCCGACAAGCTGGGATCGGGGGCGCTGCTTCCAGGTGCGGTGGTGGCGACAAGGCGCGCGCCGGCCACCGCCAGTGACCGCAGCCCGTGGGAGTGGGTTGTGATGACCTCCGAGGCCGCCGGCAGGTCGGTCCCCTGTTCCGCTGATGTCACCTCGCCGCTGGGTCCGCCGCTTGCGATTCGGTTCAGCTCATCCATGCAGGTGCTGATCATGCCGCGTTCGGGGACGGTCAGCTGGTATTCCAACCCGCTGGCGGCACGCCCCAAACGCTCGCGTCTATCCCACCCAAGCACCCGCCTGCGGTGGCGTCCGGTCCGCAAACGCTGGACGCGCCTGAAGCCATTTGCCCTGGTGGCGGCAGGTGATGACGTCTGGCAGTTGCGCCGGCGCCCAGGCGGTGAACCCACATGGACCCAAGGCACAGGCGATGACAGGCCGGCAACGGCCGGCGTGCCTGGGAGTGAGGTGAAGCCGGCATGGGTGCCGGTGGTGGAAAAGGATCCCGGGCAGCGGAAGCCAGTGACCGCACGGTTGCGTGAAGTGATGGTGCCGTTGATCGGGGCGATTGCAATTGGCGTAGTCATGGTGACTGTGTCACGCAACCCGATGTTCGCCCTGCTGCCGCTGCTGGGTGTAGTCGGGTTCTTGGGGCCGCAGCTGGCCGGCGGGCGGCGGCGGATCGGGATCATCGACTTTGACGGCGCCGGCCTGGTGCGGGCAGGCCCAGAAGGGTCCGGCGGCCAAGACAAGCAGGGCCGTGCGCGCGGCGTCGCCGAACCGCAGGAGGAGGCAACCACTCTGCGTCTTGCGCCGTTCGAGGTGGAGGTCCCCAAAGGCGCGCTGATTCACGTTGGCCCAGACAATGCTGCCGCCATCGCACTGGTGCGCACTTGGCTGCTGGCTGAGGCCCATAGGCGCAGGCCAGGCGGTCTGGCCGTACAGACCGGCCGGGCGCCGTGGGGGTGGACCCGCTGGTTGGCACCATCTCGCCCCGAGCTGACTGTCGCACTGGAAGGGACCATGCCGGCCGCCGGGCAGGTTGGCATCACCATGGGGGCCAACGCACCGGCCGGCGCGGTCAGGGTGGAGGCACACCAGGCGAGTCTGGGGTTGCTGGCGGTGAGGGTCGATGGTGGGGCACACGCCATCGTCCAACCGATTGGTTCGGCAAGTGCGGAACGTTTGGCGAGGCAGCTGGCTGGGAGGGGCGGCCAGGTGGGTGAGATTCGGGACATCGTCTCGGCTTTGCCACTTGAGCTGACCGCCTGGCGTTGGGCCAACCCCACAATGTCGGTGCCCATCGGCATCGGGGAGGATGGCGCGCCAGTTCACCTGGACCTGCCAGCCGATGGCCCCCACCTGCTGGTGGCCGGCGCCACAGGATCAGGCAAGTCTGAGTTCCTGCGCGGGTTGATGCTGGCCACAGCGCTTTCGGTGTCACCCGATGAGCTGGTGATCATCGGAATTGACCACAAGGGTGGGGCAACGTTCGCTGACCTGCAAGCCTTGCCGCACCTGGCTGGGATGGTGACCGATCTGGACACCGGTGAGACGGACAGGGCGGTTGTCGCGTTGGCGGCCGAGTTGACCAGGCGTGAGCGGCTGTTGGCTGAGCGCGGCCTGGAGGCGATCATCGACCTTCCGCCCGAGCAGCGGCCGCCACGCATCTTGGTGGTGGTTGATGAGTTCCGCAACCTTGTCGAATCCCTGCCTGACGCCATGTCACGGCTGGAACGCCTCGCAGCCCAGGGCAGGTCGCTTGGCATGCATCTTGTGTTGGCGACTCAGCGGCCAGCCGGGGCGGTCTCGTCTCACCTGCGGGCCAACCTGGCGTTCCGTGTGTGCTTCCGTGTGGCCACGGACACCGACTCGATAGACCTGATCGACACCTCCGATGCCGCCAGGATCCAACCCGACCTGCCTGGCACCTGCTTTGTTGCCTCAGCTGGACGCCCGTTGATGGCCATGCGGGCGTTGCTGGCCACCAGCCCATGTTCTCCCCCACCAGCCGCCCAACGTTGGCCGGACCGCTGGACCTCACCTCCTCCTGGGCCAATGGCGTCCCGGGAGGAGGTGACTGCCCAGCTGGCTGAGCTGGCAAGTGGTTTGGGATACGCCAGGTCAAAGCCGCCCTGGTTGGCGCCCCTTCCACCCATGCTGCTGTTGGATGCCATCCCGAGCGACGGTCCAGGTGAGGTTGGCGGGCTGTGTGTCGGTTTGACTGACCTGCCAGAACGTCAACTCCAGGTGCCGCTGAAAATCAACCCTGGCGATGGCAACGTCCTAGTGATTGGGGCACCGCGCTCCGGCCGCACCACCGCCGCACACACGATGGCGGTGGCCGCTTTGACAGCTGGCCACGACGTCCACGTTGTGTGCAACAATCCGGCCGCCTTTACCGACCTGACCAGCCATCCTAGGTTCGGCACACTGGTCGGCTTGGATGATCCACGCCGCGTCGGCCGCCTATTGCGCCTGTTGCGTGATGCGCCCAGACAGTCCGATTCCCGCCCAGCGGTGCTGGTTGTGGACGGGGCTGAGGCTCTGGCACCCCTCAACCTGGTCGGCTTTGACGATCATCCGTTGGAAATCCTGGCCGGCGGCGGCGGAATGGGTCTGTGGCTGTTCGCCACCTGTTTGGCCCGCCACGCCGGGGGACGGTGGGCTGGGCATTTCCCAACCCGCCTGGTGCTGCCGACCATCGACAAGGTGGAGGACATCACCGCTGGCGCATCGAACGCGTTGGCTGGGCGGAACCGGCCGGCTGGGCGGGCCATCTCCATTCACCGCGGCCAGGAAGCCATCACCCAGATCGCGGTGGCCGGCGCCCCTCCAGCTGTGGAAGCCGTTCCGGGAGAGCTTCCGCCCCTCCGGTTGGAACCCTTGCCTGCCCAGGCCGGTCCTTTGCCCGAGGCCCGCCCAGGTTGGGCCTGGCTGGGTTATGGAGGGGACGATGCCGGCCCAATCGGAGTCGATCTGGCTGCCGGCCATCCGCTGGGTGTGGTGGGACCGCCCGGATCTGGCCGCAGCACCGTGCTGCGTTCCATCGCCGCCCAATGCGCTGAACTCGCAGTCGATGTGATCACGATCGATGCGGCCGAACACCCCAACCCATGGCAGGCGATCGAACGAGCTTTGGATTGCGGCAACATCGTCCTTGCTGACAACCTGGAGCGGGCCAGCGGTGCTCCACCTGGACTGCCAGCCACCGGCACCCTGGTGGCAGCCATGGCCACAGCTACGGCCGCCTCATTCCACGGACCGGGCCCCCTGTTGCGCAACCGGCCGTGCGGGATAGTGCTCATGCCAGGCATGCCGGGGAGCGCTGAGGCGTTCGGAGTGCGGCTCGCCGAGGCGATTGACACTCGCCTTGCGCGAACGCCTGGGTTCGGTGTGGTGGTCACTCCCCGAGGTGTTTCCCCTGTTCAAACGCCGTTTTTTGGCCCGGATGATAGCTTGTTGCAGCCTGCTGGGGCGGGACTAGGGACCCAAGGCTCACAATTTGGATCAATCTGACTCTTGTGCAACCGCCGATTGTCTGCCACTCTTGTGGGCGGTCATGCCCCTGTGATTCCGTCGCGCCCAGATGGGTCGCACCGTTTACACCTTCCGCGAGGAGCAACGAACATGGATTGGCGCCACGCCGCCGCTTGCCTGGATGAGGACCCCGAACTCTTCTTCCCCATTGGCAACACCGGTCCCGCGTTGGTACAGATCGACGATGCAAAGGCCGTTTGCCGGCGCTGCGAGGTCGCAACGACCTGCCTGCAATGGGCCCTGGACAACAACCAAGACTCCGGTGTTTGGGGTGGACTGTCCGAGGATGAGCGTCGAGCCTTCAAGAGGCGCACCGCTAGAGCCCGCCGGGCTGGCTGAACCGGTCTAGGCGCTACGAGCTTGTCCCCAGTGGCTCACAGCGCCGCCACGAGACCCCACACAGCACCTACCTCAGGTTTGCTTGAACGACGGCCTGTGTGCCGCCGCCTGGCCTGGGGCGCCATTCGATGGAGCCCCGCAGCTCGCCTGTGACGAACGTCTGGACTATCTGCGTGCCCAGTCCCTCGCCAGCTGAGGGATCCGCGCCGTCCAGACCGACGCCATCGTCTGAGACTGTCACTGTCAGGTGAGGGCCGGCGCGGTCGGCATGAATCCAGACTGTGCCGCCCCCTTTGGGGGCCAAGCCGTGCTCAACCGCGTTGGTGACCAACTCGGTCAACACGATGGCGAGCAGCGTCGCATCCTGGGCACTGACCTGGCCAAACCCGCCCTCTCCGATGGTGCGCACCGAGATCCCGGCGGATGCGGCATCGGCGGCGAGGCGGAGGTTGCGGGCAAAAGCCTCATCGAAATTGACTGTCTCATCCAGGGTCTGGGACAACATGTCGTGGACGGTCGCGATGGTGGCCACGCGCCGTTGCGCCTCCAGCAGCGCTGTGCGTGCTTCAGGGGCTTGGGAGCGGCGGGCCTGGAGGCGCAGCAACGCGGCCACGGTTTGCAGATTGTTCTTGACCCGATGGTGGATTTCGCGAATGGTGGCGTCTTTGGTCATCAACTCCAGTTCACGCCGGCGCAACTCGGTGATGTCTCGAACCAGCACCAACGCCCCTGTGCGAATCCCTTTGACAGTCAACGGCACGGCCCGCAATGCGATACCCATGCCGTGAACATCGGCTTGAGTCAGCCATGGAACCCGGCCCTGAGCAACCGACATCACGGTGTCACGGTCAGATGTTGACTGGTCGATTCGGTCATCCAACAAACCCGCCAGCGAGGCCCCCACCAGGTCCCCGAAAAGCCCGATTCGGTGGAAAACCGACAGTGCGTTCGGGCTGGCGTACAGGACTTCACCTTCTGCGTTGAGCCGCAGCAGACCATCACCCACTCGAGGTGAATGGCGGGTGGGTGCGCCGGGCGCTGACGGGGACGGGAACTCGCCCCGCGAGATCATCCCGATCAGCTCATCTGCCACCTCGATGTAGTTGATCTCCAGGCGCGATGGTGTGCGGTTCGATGCCAGGTTGACCTGCCTGGTCAGTATGGCGATAACCCTTCCACGCCTAACAACCGGCACAATCTCCTCGCCGATGTCGAAATCGGCATCCCATGTCAAAGCCCGGTCCTTCTTGATGGTTCCCAGTTCAAGGACTCGGTCGAATTGGGCGGTTTGCCCGGCACGCGCATTGGTGCCGACGATGTCGGTGTAGTGGATGGTTGGCCCAGTACCCGGCCGGCATTGCGCACAGGCAACATATTCGCCATCGCCGGTGGGTAGCCACAGCACCAGATCTGCGAAGGACAGGTCCGCCACAATCTGCCAATCAGCAGTCAGCCGGCCCAGCCATTCACGATCCGCCTCGCCCATGGTGGTGTGGCGTTCAACGAGGTCGCGCAAGGTCGGCACCGCCCCACCCTATCCCCGTCCCCCAAACCGCCAACCATCGGTACTGTGTGGGCCATGGAGTTGAGAACCTCCGAGCGACTTCCTGCCGGCGCCAGCACAGTGGCTGCAATCCTGGCCGACCCTGATTTTCACCGGGCTGCTGTTGCGCGGGCAACCGATGGCGCCACAGCCGATGTCTCAGTGGCAGGGTCCCCGCCCGCCGCCTTCTCAGTAGCAGTCCGCTGGACGATGACGACTCCCGACCTTCCCGAGCAGCTGCGCGAGTACCTGCCGAGCGGCCTGCTGGTCAGGCAGGTCAACGCGTGGGACACCGAGGGAGCGGACGGCTCACGCCGCGGCACAGTCACACTGGACATTGTTGGGGCGCCGGTCCATGTGCGGGGCACCGCGATGCTCCAATCGCACGGGCCCAACTCCTGCGAGTTGGCCTATGTCACCCACCTGCGCTCAACCATTCCGTTCGCTGCAGCCACCATCGAACGCGCGGCTGCTCCGGCTGTGCGTGATGCTTTGCGAGCTGAACGCGATGAGCTGTTCGCTCGCCTGGCCCTTCCCCCTGCGCCTGACTAGTGAATGGGCAGTGGGGCTTTGAGGTGTCCAAACCTGTGGTTGGTGATCGATAGGGCTTGCTCACGGACCAAGCCCAGTAGCTCGCGCCGGCCGTGGTAGGTGACTGGGCCGTCCAGGATTGTGACCTCACCCAGGCGTTGAGCTGCGGCTTCACGCAGCCCGTCCGATTGTCCGATCACCCGGATCCGGCCGCTCACATCGCCCGAGGCGACACGGGCGGCGAAAGCCTCATCCGATTCGATGGCACGCTCGGACACAATCGGCTCGACACCGGCCACCCGTGCGGCGGCCACAACCCGAGTCACCTCATGGTCTGGTGCACCGTGGCCAACCCGGATGGTGTAGCACTCCACCGGCCGGTAGCGCAGGATGTTCGCCTCGACCTTCAACCCTGACGGGTCATGGTCCTTGCCAAACTCTTCGCTCCAGGCGGCGATGTCGCTGGCCCGGGCTTCAGCCAGCCAGGCGTCGGTGTCGGTTGGTGCCTGAGCGTCACGCCACACACCGAACTCGGCCACATAGTTGGGGCCACCGGCTTTGGCGCCCGGACCCACGGCCGAGGCTTTCCAGCCGCCAAACGGCTGACGTTGGACAATCGCTCCGGTGATGTGCCGGTTGACGTAGGCGTTGCCCACCTGGACGGCATCGATCCATTTGACGATCTCGTCATCGTCCAGGGAGTGGATGCCGCCTGTCAGACCGAAGGCGGTGGCGTTCTGCATGGCGATGGCCTCATCGAGGTCCTTGGCGTGCATCAGGCCCAGCACCGGACCGAAGCATTCGGTCAGATGGAACCATGAGCCGGCCGCTACGCCATCGCGCACGCCGGGAGACCACATGAGCCCGTCCTGGTCCAGTTGGACCGGCTCGACAAGCCAACGCTCGCCCGGCTCGAGTTGGGTCAGCCCGCGGCGCAGTTTTGGCCCGGGGGTTTCGATCACTGGACCCATGACGGTCGAGATGTCGGTGCCTGGCCCTACCTTCAGTGAGCGGACCGCGTCCACCAGCTGGGTGCGGAAACGTTCAGAGGTGTAGACCGAGCCAACCAGAATCCCCAACGATGCCGCAGAGCACTTCTGCCCGGCGTGACCGAAAGCGGACTTGACCAGGTCAGATACAGCCAAGTCCAGATCGGCCGAGGGGGTGACAATCAGCGCGTTCTTGCCCGATGTCTCAGCCAGCAGGTTCAGCTCTGGCCGCCACTGGGCAAACATCTTGGCTGTGTCAATTGACCCGGTCAGTACAACGGTTTCGACGTCCGGACGGGTGACCAGGTGTTTGCCGAGTTGGGAATCGGCCACGTGAAGCACTTGCAGCACACCGGTGTCCACACCGGCATCGGCCAGCCCCTTGTGGATCGCCTCCACAGCCACCTCGACGCTGCAGCGGGTCAGCCGGGCTGGCTTGATCACAACCGGTGAGCCGGCCGCCAGCGCCGCCATCACGCCGCCCACTGGGATGGCCACCGGGAAGTTCCACGGCGGGATAACAGCGGTGAGTCTGGATGGCGTGAACGTCAGGCCAGGCAGTTCGAGCGACTGGGTTGCTGACTGCGCGTAGTAGCGAGCAAAGTCGATTGCCTCGCTGATCTCCGGATCAGCTTCCGCCACCGTCTTGCCGCCCTCGTGCGCCATGACGGTCAACAGCTCGCCGCGGTGGGCTGCGAGCTGATCAGCCGCCCGCAGCAGTGCCTCAGCCCGCTCGCCTGGCGTGCGGGCCGCCCAAGCCTGCCCCGCCTCAACCGCGCGCACGATGACGCGATCAACTTCCGCAGGGGTTGTCGCCTCAGCGACCGACTGGGCGGGCGCAGCGGCGCCGAGGGCTGCCACTGCCCAATCCCTGGCGGACTGGACTGCGCCATCGACATCCGGCTCGTTTGAGAAGCCATCCTGCGGCCTAGGCGATGGCCGCCCAGCTCGAGGCTCCAGCGAATAGGCGGTGCGATCAGCCACCGAGGCCCGGAATGCGACCTCCGCTTTGTCCAACGGGTCCGCCACTGGGGCAAACGACTGGTGCAGATAGTTCTGTGGGGCGGCGTTCTCCTCCAACCGCCTAACCAGGTAGGAGATGGCCACATCGAAATCGTCGGCCGCCACAACCGGTGTGTAGAACAGGACTGATCCGGTGGTGGCGCGTACGGCATCGGCCTGGGCTGGTGCCATGCCCTGAAGCATCTCGAAATCGACGGCGCCAGACACGCCGCGACCCTCGGCCAGCAGGTGGGCGAGCGCCAGGTGGAACAGGTTGTGGCCGGCGATGCCGATCCGCAGGTTCCCCAGTTTGGCCGGGTCCAATACCCAATCGATGACGCGCACATAGTTGGCGTCCACGGCATCCTTGGAGGGGTAGATCGACTGTTCCCAGCCGTGCAACTCCGATTCGACCTGATCCATCGCCAGGTTGGCCCCTTTGACAAGCCTGATCTTGATGGTGGCGCCACCGGCCGCAGCCCGGGCGTCAGCGAATTCGGCGAGCCTTTCCATGGCCTCCAAAGCGTCCGGCAGATAGGCCTGGATGACGATTCCAGCTTCAAGGTCAAGGAACTCGTCTTGCATCAGAACATCGGTGAACGCGTCGATTGTCAGGTCGAGATCGCGGTACTCCTCCATGTCCAGGTTGACAAACGTTCCGGACTGTTTGGCTGCCCGCAGCAGCGGAGTCAGGTGCTCCACAACCCGGCGGACCGATCCGGCCCTGTCCCATGTGACCAGCTGGGATGCCAGGGATGAGATCTTGATCGAGACATAGTCGACGTCCGGGCGGCGCACCAGATCGATGGTGCGTTGCAGCCGTCCAGCTGCCTCGCTCTCCCCCAGCACAGCCTCACCCAACAGGTTGAGGTTGAGCCGGTAGCCGGCAGCTTTGGACCTGGCGATGTGCTTGGCGAGGGTTGGATCAGCCGAATCGACCACAAGGTGCCCAACCATTTGGCGCAGCCGGGCGCGGGCCAAGGGCATGGCGATGGCTGGGATCAGCGGAGCGATCCGCCCGCCAACGGCCACCAAGAACCGGTCCATCAACGAGATGAAGCTCGGGACGTTGCCGCTGGTGGCGAGCTTGTACAGCTCGCGGGCTGCTACGCCATCGTCCTCGGGGCGGGCTACTCGGTCCACAAACGCCATGGTGAACTCCAAACCGGCAGCGTCCTGGACCAGTTTGGCCAGCATGGCTGTCGAGGCGAGTTCTTTGCGGGTGGCGGTGGTCGAGGTTGCACGCGACCAAGCGCGGGCCAATGCGACGGCCTCGTCGACCACAGTGTCAGCGGGCAGCAGTGAGGGGGATGGGGCGTGTGTCATTGGCGAATTTTCGCCCCTGAACCGCACGCCCGTCTTGTAGTATCCGACCACGATGACGAGCGAAATCCACAATCCGGGGCTCGGGAGCCTCGACATGACCCCCGAATTGCTTGACCTGTTCGATCATCTGGCCGGCGTGATGTTCTGTGTCAAGGACCGCGACGGCCGCTATGTGGCGGTCAATGAGGCTTTTGTGCGCCGCTCCTCAGCCAAGACGTCCCGTGAGGCTCTGGGCCGCACCGCAATGGAGCTGTTTGTTCCGGAGCTGGCTGAACGCTACGAGGCACAGGATTCTGAGGTCCTGGCCACAGGCAAGCCGTTGCGCGGGGAGTTGGAGATCATCAGGGCCACCAGTGACGGTGAGCCTGGCTGGTATCTGACCACCAAACTGCCGCTGATCCGTCCCACCTCGACAGGCCGTGCACCGGTTGCAGTCTTGGCTGTGTCAACAGATCTGCGCCCCTCTGGGACCGCCGATGCCGGAGTGGCCGGTGTTGCGCGAGTGGTCGAGTTGGTCCGTCAACGCCTTGACGATGAGCCACACCGACCGCCCACAAACGCCGAGTTGGCGGCGGCGGCCGGAACATCGGTTTCCACCCTGGACAGGAACATGCGCAAGGTGTTTTCGCTGTCACCGCGGGCCTACATCTTGCAGCAGCGCATGGACCGGGCGATGGCCCTGCTGGCTGAGACTGACCTGCCGATAGCTGAGATTGCCCACCGCTCTGGGTTCTACGATCAGCCCAGTTTCACCAGGCAGTTGGCACGGCTGATAGGTGAGACACCGGCTGGTTTTCGCCGCCGCGCACGCAGCAAGTAGCGGCGCCCTACAGGCGGTTGGTCCAGGAGGATTCTTGTGATTCCTCCTCCAGGTCCAGTTCACGCAACATCCTGCGCATGACGGTCTCGTTGAGCCGTCCAGCGTTGCGTTCAGACACGATGACGCCGCGTTGGGCCCGGATCATCTTGGTGCGCAGTTCAGCTGCCCTCACAGACAGTGTGGCGCCGCGAGCACGCAACTCTTCGGGTGTCGGTTTGCGTTTGGCTGGTTCGGTGCCGTCGGAGTCCTCGGGCGGAGGTTCGGCGATGCGCCGGCCAACGCGGGCCAACGTGGCGCCCAGCTCCTCCATGTCGGGGTAGTCGGCCTCTTCGTCATCGGAGGTATCTGGGCGCAGCAAAGTCGCTGCAGCGGCTTCTCGGGCAAGGACCGCCTCGGTTGCGAACCGGGCCACGCGTTCAGCTTCGGCTTGACCCATGGCCGCTGACCACTTCGCCACCTGAGCTTGGATCACCTCTGAGGCTTTGCGGGCAGCCAACAGCCTGACCCGGGCCTCCTCAGCATCATCCTCAGCGGCCTCGTCGGCGTTTGTGATCCCGAGCCGGCGGATCAGCCCGGGCAGGGTCAGGCCTTGGAACAGCAGCGTGCCGATGGCCACCATGTATGCGGCGAACTGCAAGGACGCACGGCCGGGGATGAGTTCGCCATCGGCGGCCCTGACGGGGATGGCGTTGGCGGCGGCCAGGGTGACCACACCTCTCATGCCGGCCCATGAAGTGATCAGCAGGTCACGGGCGGACAGGCTGGGCGGTTTGGGTCCGCGCCTGCCCCACGGCAGACGGATCTGGGCCAGGGCCTGGGTGACATAGATATAGATGGGCCGGATGGCCACGGTGACAGCAAAAACGACTGCTGCCAGGAAAAACGCGTGGGCCGTGGTCTCGGTGGCCGATTCACGCACGTCCTCGATCACCCAGCGCAACTGCAATCCGATCAACGCGAACGTGAAGGACTCCAACAGCAGGTCAATCGATGCCCAGATCGGCTCCTCGTGCAGGCGGGTGGACACTGTGGCGCGCGGTGAGGCCTGGCCAATGTAGAAGCCGGCCGCCACCACTGCGAGCACACCTGAGCCGTGGACCTCCTCAGCGAGCCAGTAGGCGACAAACGGCAACAGGACGCCGATCACCGTGTCTGTTGTCGGATCACGCAGGGTGGACCGGATGGCTTGAGCGGCTAGGGCCAGGAGCAGCCCGACTGCGACGCCATCGACAACCGCCAGGGTGAACGCTTTGACACCGACTTGCCACAGCAGCCCGGAGGCGCCAGCACCAGCCAGGGCCACCTTGAACAGGGTGAGCGATGTGGCGTCGTTGATCAGGGATTCGCCGCCCAGCAGGGTCATGATCCGCCTGGGCAGCCCGAGTTTGCGGCCCACGGCGGAGGCTGAGACGGCGTCTGGCGGGGCCACAACGGCTCCGAGCAGCAGGGCCGCACCGATGGTGATCTGCGGGTCAACCAGCGGCACAATCACCCCAACCGCCACGGTGGTGACGATGACGGCGCCCACCCCCAACCGCAGGATCGGGGAGATGGATGCCCGGAAGTCTTGCAGCGAGCTGGAAAGGGCGGCGGAGTACAGCAGTGGTGGAAGGACGATGCCGAGGATCAGTTCCGGTTCAGCCTCGACTTCATGCAGGTTGGGGATGAATGACACCGCAAGGGCAACTGCCAGGACTGACAGAGGTGCATTCAGGTTGAACTTGCGGGCCAACGCCGCGACCAAGACAGCGCACAGCGTCACCGCAAAGATCGTGACGCCGCCCACGTGCCTCCTTCCGCGGGGGTTTCCCCCGGTCTACTGCCCAGTGTCCGCTGGGTCAGTCTCACTTCCGTCTGGTGTTGAGGTTGTTTCGCCTTCGGGTGGCTGTTCGCCTTCGGGCTCGGAGCCCTCTTCTCCTTCTGGCGTGGCGCCTTGGTCACCTTCAGCCGGCTGGTCTGAAGTTGCCTCGTCATCGCCCACAACGATCTCGGTGGACATGCCCTCACCACGCGGAGCAACAGCGACAATGTCGATCACTATCGCCACGCCCTGGTACTGGTCCTGTTTGGCTGGGGTCTGGACCAGAACCCTGGACCCGACGGTCAGCCCAACCAGCCCGGAGAACGCGTTGACTGTGTCCTCCCCGGTCGATGACGCAATGTATTGCGGGTAGCTGCCGGCTCCACTGGCCCATGTATCGCCAGCGTCTTCACCGGTCCAATCGACCGCTTTGAACTGCAGGAGGGCTGTGTCGCCCTCTTGGATTTCCTCACCGGTGCCGGTGGCCAGCACGGTGGTGGTGACGTACTCAGGCGGTGTCAGATCACCTGGAATGCCGATGGTCGGTGCCTCACCCAACGCGCCTGTGACCTGGATGTCCACTTTTTCACCGGTCGGTTCGGCGCCGGTCTCGGCTTGGGCGTCCTGAGCGAACCGGGCCACGATGTCAACCACGAACACGATCACCGAGTCGGGTTTGATGCCGGCAGATTCGTTGCCTTCCACGCCGTAGCCATCAGCCGGTGGGATCACCAGCAGGACGCGCGAGTTGACCTTCTTGCCGACAAGCCCACGGTTCCAGCCGTCAATCGGCGGGGAGGGCCAGCGGCCAAGGGTCATGGTGCTGGGCGAACCGTACGGATAGTTCTCATCGAACGCTTCTTGGGCGCCCCACACCTGGCCGCGGTAGTACACGGTGACGGCGTCGAACGGTTGGATCTCCTCGCCATCGCCCTCGGTTATCACCTTGGACTGCAGCGTCTCAGGAGGATCGATGTAGGGAGACGGGGTCTCGGACGGGCTTGGAGACGGGGATGCGTCGAGTTCCTCGGCACCTTCAGCACCTTCGACAGCGTTCGGGTCGAGTTCAAGATCGGCAGCATCGCCCTCAGGCGGTGCTTCACCTTCGGGGGGAGCCTCTCCCTCTGGAGGCGCCTCACCCTCTGGAGGCGCCTCGCCCTCCGGAGGTGCCTCTCCTTCAGGTGGAGTCTCGCCCTCCGGGGGTGCTTCACCCTCAGGTGGCGCCTCTCCTTCAGGGGGCGCCTCGGCATCGGCGGGGGGCTCGGCTTCCGGCTCCTCGGCTTCCGGTGTCGGGCTGGGCGGCGGGGTGGCGCCCGGCTTGAGCGGGAAGGTCAGGGTGGCTGACTTGGTGAACTCGCCACCAACCTCGGGAAGATCAGCTTCCTCGACGGACACCCCAACCGGGGTAGTTGGGGCGGTCGACTCGGCGGCTTCGTCACTGGGAGAGCCGCAGCCGGACAGACCGACAGCGGCACAAACCAGCACACACACCGCAGCTAGCGAAACACGACGCACTGAGGCACTCCTGAGTTTGCGCGGCCGCCACCTCCATGCGGATGGGCGCGGCCAAGGTAGAAAACAGCCTGGAACCGGCCCATCATATCGGCACACGCGACCACAGGGGACCTCGGCAGGTGGCGGGTGTCGCACGGTCAAGGCATGATGGAGGGGTTAAACGCCATTCCTGGCGGATCACCACACACAGACAGAAGGTCACACGTGCCCGATCATTCAGCAATTTCGCTCCCACGGCTCGCCGCCGCCCTGGTCGCGACTCTCGGCCTAGCCATCCCCCCAACGACTGCAGCTTTGGCCAGTTCACCAGCTACAACACCAGCTGCCCTGCCATGGGCAGTAGCCAGCCAGCCAACCGCTGGGCCGCTGCTCGACCCCGATGATCCCGGTGTCGATGCGACCCGCCTTGTGGCTGTTCCAAAGACCGGTGTCACAACAAACCAGGTCCTCGAACAAGTCAAAGGCAAGGCTCAGTTGCTTCCGTCGCCATCTGGAGTGATCGAGCCGGCCGATTCGGCATCTTCGGTGGTTGTGGTGGCGACAAACGAGGCTGACTCAGCCAAGGTCGCCAACCAAATGGTGAGGTCAGGGCTCTATGAGGCGGTCGACTACGAGGTTATGAGGTACACCCACGCCAACCGCTTGCCCAATGATCCGTTCTTTGCCGCCGGCGCCCCTCAAGCGCCATTTCTCTACGGGCTGACCTCCGGTCCGGGAGGCTCTCACTTCGATGAAGCATGGCTTGAGGGAGTCGATCTCGACTCCAGCTCCAACTTGGTTCCGATGGCGTGGATCGACTCCGGCTACATCCTGACCCATCCCGAGTTCGGCTCGAACATCGAGGTCGGATACGACTATGGCGAAGGCGACACCGATGTCAGCCCCACGCCCCCAGATCCTGATGAGGACCACGGCGCAATGACCCTTTCTGTGGCTGCCGCTCGCGCCGACAACGGAATCGGCGGACTGGGTGGCTCATGGAACGCACGGGCACGGCTGTACAAGGTGGCCACCAAGACCGGGTCGATGCCGTCATCGGCCCTGGCAGCGGCGATTAGGGACGCGGCTGACCGTGGCATCAAGGTGGTCAACATGTCACTCGGCGGACCTGGCACCAGCTCGGTCGAGACCAACGCTGTGCGCTACGCCTTTGAGCGGGATGTCAACCTGATCGCTTCAGCCGGCAACTCCGGCGATGAGATGGTCGATGGCGTGATGAACCCGGTCGAATATCCGGCGGCTTTCCCTGAGGTCATCTCAGTTGGAGCGACGGATTTAGACGGCAAGCCATGCCCGTGGTCCACCCACAACAACATGGTCGATGTCGCAGCAGCCGGCGAGGACGTCCTGGTGGCATCCGACGCTTTTGTGGGTGGCTATGAAGTGGCGTCCGGGACGTCGTTCTCAGCGCCGCTGGTCGCCGCGGCGGTCAACCTGTTGCTGCGCCAGAATCCGGGACTGTCTCCCACCCAGGTGAAGATGATCCTGACTGAGACCGCCATGGATGTGACCAGCGGTGTGGGCAAGCAGGGTCGGGATGACTACACCGGGGCGGGGATTGTCAACGCCCGCGCCGCTGTTGAGAAGGCGCCGACTGTCCCGCTGATGCCCACCATCTCCTCCACTCACTCCGCTGTGACCGTGGCCGCCGGTGAGTCGGTTTCCCTTGAGGTGACCGCCAGCGGCTATCCCATGCCGCAGGTGAGCTTCGATCCAGGTTCCCCGATTCCGCTCGGGTTCTCCGTCACCACTCAGGGCAACGGGATTTGGCAGGTGGCGGGGAGTTCAACCGCTCCTGGGGTCTATGAGACCAGGCTGGTGGCCAACGCGGCCGGCCGCATCCAAACACTGCCGCTGACAATCACTATTGTGCCTGGACCTGCGGCATCGTTCACATTTGACTTGCCGGCAGCCATGCGTAACTCCACGGTTCTGAACCCCATTGCGGTGGCTCGCGACGCGTTCGGCAACGTGACAACAACAGCCACTCCGGTGACCTACACCTACTCGATCAACCCGGGCTGCCGCTTCAAGAAGGGCTCCAAACCGTCCTACCGGCGTTGCACTGTCACCGCTCAAACTTCTGCTGGTGTGGTGGCACAACGGGTGATCGATGTCTATGACACCTCCAAGTTCACCAAGCCAAAGGTTGTCGGCAAAGTCAAGGCTGGACGCAAGCTGAAGGCGTCCATCCCCAAGGGCTGGAAGCATCTGACTTACCAGTGGTACAAGAACGGCAAGGCCATCAAGGGCGCCACGGCCAGGACCTACAAGCTCCCCAAGAAGGTCTCCGCCAAAGCCAAATACAAGGTTCGGGTGGCCATCCCATCTGTGACATCGAAGACGTCCAAACAGGTCAAAGTGCGCAAGTAACCCCAGACGCATCGGCCGGCGGCTGACGCGGAGGGCGGGAGCAAACACGGGTAACCAAACGTCCCGCATAGAAGCCCTCCGCGTCAGTCATGCTTGTTCCCCCAACGCCCCACCGCCCGGTCGCACCTACCGAAAAGGTCTAGGTCCATGCGTCATCGTGCTGCGAGGCTAGTTTCAGCCGTCATTGCTTCCGCGTTTGCTGCCCTGGGAACCACACTGCCCACCAACGGTGCCGCAGTACCCCAGGCTCCCCCCGCCGCCCACCCTGCCGTCTTGCTCCCCCAGGTGAACCCGTTGTCCGATGGCGCTGATCCCACCCGGATTGTGGCAGTGCCCGCCAACCGGGCCGCACCAGCCACTCCGGGGGCATCCCATGTGGTGGTGGTGGATGTGCCACGCCGGGATTCGGCCAGGGTCATGGCCGAGATGATCTCCTCGGGGCTGTACTCCGCTGTCGACTATGAGGCGTTCGCTGAGCCTCACTTCTCCGATACCCCGAATGACCCGTACTTTGGCGATCCGGAATCGTGGGGTCTGCGGGCCCATCCCGGGGGTTCTTTCGATGCGGCCTGGAAGGAACTGGCCGATGCCGGTGGGACGTGGGACACCGCGACGATTGCCTCGATCGACACCGGGTTCGCCATGGACGCCCCGGACCGCGGCCCAGGCATTGAAGCTGGCTGGGACTACGGCGAGAACGATCCCGATGTCACCCCCCGCCTTGGTGTGCCCGATGGCCAGCATGGCACTGGCACCGCCGGGATCATGGGTGCTGCCACCGACAACGGTTTGGGTGGCTCGGGTGCCACCTGGAACAACCGGATTTTGATCTACAAGGCCTCTGACGCCAACGGCGCGCTGCGGTTCTCCGCTGTGACCAACTCGATCATGGCTGCGACCGATGCCGGAGCAAAGGTGATTGTTCTTTCCCTTGGCTCCCCTGACTTCCCGTCCTATGTCCAAACGGCCATTGACCAGGCGATATCCCGTGGGGTGACCATCGTTGCCTCATCCGGGAACTACGCCCAGGACACGCTTCAAGGCCAGGTCAACCCGGTGCAGTATCCGGCAGCATATGAGCCGGTCATCTCTGTGGCGGCAGTCAATCCTGCCGGCGGTTGGGCGGACTTCTCGACATACAACTCCGGTGTCGATATCGCGGCGCCTGGGGTTGGGATTTTGGTGATGGACCAGGAGTTCCCCGACGGCCACGCTGTGGCTGACGGAACATCTGAGGCTGCGCCGTTTGTGGCCGCAACCGCTGCTTTGATGCTGCGTGAACGTCCCGGCCTCTCGGCAAACCAGATCCAGAACGTGCTGTGCGCTACCGCCACCGATGTGTCGGTAGCTCCTGCGGCCCCAGGTAGGGACCCGTACACCGGCTGCGGCATTGTCAACGCCCATGCGGCTGTGGTGGCTGCCCGCAACGCCCCGATTGTGCCGACGTTCTCACCTGAGAACAACGGCATCATCGAGGCAACAGCCGGAGACAACGTCTCACTGCGCCTCGGAGTCCAAGGCGACCCGTACCCGGTGCTGGACATCTCCGATGCGACGCCGCTGCCTGGCGCGATCTCTTTGGGCCATGACGGCCGTGACTGGGTGTTGCACGGCCAAGCCCAGAAGGCTGGCACATTCACTGTTGACGTCATCGCCGATTCACGGGGTGAACAGGCCGTCTTGCCGGTGACAATCGCTGTACAGCCTGGTCCTGTCACCCAGGTGCGGCCAATCCCGTCCACCTATTTCATGAAGAACACCCAGAAGATCTCGGTGCGGGTATCTGGCACTGACCAGTTTGGCAACCCTGCGCCAGGCCTCACCCCGGCCGAGCTGTCCAGCGCCAAGGTGAAGTATTCGTTTGGGCCGAGGTGTCGTTTCGCCACCGGAAAGAAGCCGTCCTATCGGGTTTGCACAATCTCGGTGAGCTACTCCGGATCGCTGCAGCCTGTGCCGGAGAAGGTGGGCGTCTACGACACCAAACAGTTCGAGGTGGCGGTCAAGGGAACGCTGCGGCCCGGGAAGAAGATCACCGCGTCAGTCCCGGCCGGATGGAAAGGGTTGACCTACCGCTGGTACATGGACGGCAGGCCAATCCCACGTGCCTCTGAACGCACCTACACCATCCCAAAGGACGTGGCCAAGGGCGCCAAGTTCCAAATCCAGGTCAAGGTGCCCGGAGTGGCTGTCAAGAAGTCATTCGTGGTGAAAGTTGGCAAGGCGATCCCTGAGCTGAAGGTCAAAAAGAAGAAGAAGGCCCTGGTTGTCCGTGTCAAAGCTGCCGGCATCAAGTCACCCACAGGCACTGTGGTTGTGCACTATGGCTCCAAGAGCATCAAGACCCGCCTGAAGGCGAAGGATTCCGGCGTGGTCATGTTCGATATGCCGAAGGGCCGCTACAAGGTTTCAGTCGAATACCTGGGCAGCGCCAAGATCTCCAGGACATCCACCCGGTCTGAGACATACAAGTTCTAGGGGGCGCGGGGGGCGTCCGCCTCACGGGCGGCGCTGCATTGAGTCGCGTATCTCGCCTATCAACTCTTCGATGATGTCTTCCAGGAAGACCACGCCAACGGGTTCATGGCCAACTCCTGCCAGATGGGTTCCGGTGCGCTGCATTGCCGTCAGGACATCTTCGATCTCAGAGCCAGGCGTCACAGTTGGCAACGTCCTGATCTTCTCCGGATCAATTGGACGATGCCGCTGCTCACCTTCAGCAAGGACCACATCCATCACATGTAGATAGCCCGCCGGGCTACCGCCCGGCTCAGCCACCGGGAAACGCGAGAACCCGGTTTGGGCAACCTGGCGTTCAACCTGTTCAGGCGTGACTTGTGGTGGGACGCAGACCAGTGCGTCGAGGGGGACCATGACATCGGCTGCTGTCAGATCGGAGAACTCAAGGGACCCGGTCACCAGGCCTTCGGCATCGTCCAGGACACCTTCTGCTCGGGAACGGGCAACCATGGAGGCGACCTCTTGGGCGGTGAACGCTGAGCGGACCTCATCACGCGGATCGGCGCCGGCCATGCGCACCAGGCCACCTGCCAGCCAGGTGAGCAGCCGGATCAGGGGGCGCAGGGCGCGGGCCACCACTGCCAGCGGCGGCACCAAAGCCAGCGCGAGGCGGACGGGCCTTGCCAGGGCGAGGTTCTTGGGCACAACCTCACCGATCACCACGTGCAGGTAGATGACAATCGCCAAGGCCAGCGTGGAGGCGATGACATGGGTGCCGGCCAGGCCGAGGCGGGCAGTCGGGACCTCAAGCAGGTGGGCCAGGGCGGGCTCGGCCAGTGCGCCCAGCCCGGTCGAGGCGATGGTCACGCCCAACTGAACCAGGGTCAACATCTGTGAAACCTGCTCCAACGCAGCCAGGACGGTCCCGGCGCGGCGGTCTCCGGCATCGGCTGCTTGTTCTACTTGGGAGCGGCGCACTGACATCAAGGCGAACTCGGCGGCCACAAAGTAGGCGTTGAGCAGCAGCAACACCACGGCGACGATCAGCGGAAGCCACCAGGTCACGGTTGGCTCCCCTCTTCAGGCTCGTCCTGCCAGACGCGCAGTGTCTCCACCCGCCGGCCCAGCATCGATTCGACACGCAGGTGGACTGGGCCGATGTCGACTTCATCCCCGGCCAGCGGGATGCGTTCCAGGCTGGCCATGACCAGGCCGCCGAGCGTCTCGTACGCGGCCGATTCGGGGACGCGGATGCCGGACATGGCGAGCAGCTCGTCAGGGCGGGTCTCGCCGGGAAGGCGCCATGATCCGTCGGCGCCGCGGCGTGGGCGGGTGCGGCGCGGATCATGCTCGTCCGAGACGTCCCCGACAATCTCTTCGACCATGTCCTCCAAGGTGAGCGCCCCGGAGGTGCCGCCGTATTCATCGACCACAATCGCCATCGGCGTCCCGGAGGCACGCAGATCCACCAGGACTGGGATCAGGGCGGCTGTCTCGGGTACCCGCATGATCGGTTCCATCAGGGCTGAGACCGGCACCTCGGTGCGCCGCTCGTATGGAACCGCTATGAGCCGGCGCAACCTGACCAGGCCAACAACCTCGTCTATCGATCCTTCGATGACCGGCAAGGTGGAGTGGCCAGATTCGCAGGCCAGGGCGATGACGTCCGCGGCGGTTTGGTTGCGTCCAGCTGACACGATCCTGGTCCGGTCAGTCATGGCGTCGATGGCGCACAGTTGGCCCAGGCCCAATGTGCGCGAAAGCCGGCTGGCCAACGTCTCATCGAGCGTGCCGGCGGCGGCACTGCGGCGCACCACCGATGCCAGCTCGGCTGCTGAACGTCCACCGGGCAGCTCCTCGACGCTGCGCACCCCGAAAAGCCGCAGCAGTCCGCCGCCGGATAC
>JAIRRT010000194.1 GCA_031255835.1 Bifidobacteriaceae bacterium
TCCCACGCGAACGTGGCGCCCTCGGGGGTTGGCAGGCTGCGCCATCGTGCGTCTCCTGCAAAGACGTCTTGGTAGGCGTGGGTGAAAAGGTCGCGGCCAAGTGCGCTGGTCACGGCGGCCTCCACCTCCGCAGGCGAGGGCCAGATGTCCCGCAGAAACACCGGTTGGCCGTCTGGGCGGCGGCCCAGCGGCTGGGTGGCGAAGTCGAAGTCCATGGTCCCGGCCAGGGCGTATGCCACCACAAGCGGCGGGGATGCCAGGTAGTTCATGGCCACGTCGGGGTTGATCCGGCCCTCAAAGTTCCGGTTGCCCGAGAGCACTGCCGCGGCCACGGTCCCGCCCTTGCGGATGGCGGTGGCGACGTCATCGGCCACTGGTCCGGAGTTGCCGATGCACGTGGTGCAGCCGTATCCGACCACCTGGAACCCGAGTGCATCCAGCGCCGAATCCAAGCCTGACCTGGCAAAATACTCCGTGACAACGCGTGAGCCGGGCGCTAGGGACGTCTTGACCCACGCCTTGGGGCGCAGGCCCGCCTCTACCGCGCGGCGCGCCAACAGGCCGGCCGCGATCATGACTGACGGGTTGGATGTGTTGGTGCATGAGGTGATCGCCGCGATCACCACACTCCCGTGCTCCAGCCCCTCCCCTGCCGTCGCGTCCGATGCCGAGTCCCCCTGGTCAGGTGCGGCTGCCACTGAGGGGGCGAAGGCCGGCAGGTCCCGGCGGAAGGCTGTGCGGGCCTGGGCGAGGTCGATCCTGTCATGCGGCCGGGTTGGGCCAGCGATGCTCGGGCCAACGCTCGCGAGGTCGAGTTCCAGATACTCCGAATACTGCGGTTGGGCGGCGGGGTCAAACCACAGGCCCTGCTCTTTGGCGTAGGCCTCGATCAACGCGACCTGCCCTGCGTCGCGGCCGGTCAGCCGGTAGTAGTCGATGGTCGCGCGGTCCACCGGGAACACCGCGCACGTTGAGCCGAACTCTGGGCTCATGTTGGACACTGTGGCCCTATCGGCCAAGGCGATCTGGCTCAGGCCCGGCCCGTAGAACTCGACAAACTTGCCAACCACGCCCTGGCTGCGCAACAACTCAGCAAGGCGCAGCACAAGATCGGTGGCGGTCGCGGCATCGGCGAGCTGTCCGGTCAACTTGACCCCCACCACGCTCGGGACCAGCATCGACACCGGCTGACCGAGCATGGCGGCCTCGGCTTCGATCCCGCCAACACCCCACCCGAGGATCCCCAATCCGCCAACCATCGTTGTGTGGGAATCGGTGCCCACGCACGTGTCCGGGTAAGCGAGCAATCCGCCATCGGCGAGCTGGCCGGTCATCACGCCGCGAGCCAGGTACTCCAGGTTCACCTGGTGGACAATCCCGGTGCCCGGCGGGACAACCGCGAACCGCTCAAACGCACCCTGGGCCCAGCGCAGGAACTGGTAGCGCTCAGCGTTGCGGCGGTACTCGATGTCGATGTTGCGGGCCATGGCCTGGGCGGTTCCGGCCGCCTCGACCACAACCGAGTGGTCAATGACCAGTTCCGCTGGCACAAGCGGGTTGATCCGGGCTGGATCGCCACCAAGCCGGGCCACCGCCTGGCGCATTGTCGCCAGATCGACAGCGCACGGCACGCCGGTGAAGTCCTGCAACAGCACGCGGCCTGGACCGAACTGGATCTCTGAGCGGGTGGTCGCGTCGGGGTCCCATCCGGTCACGGCTGCCACATGGTCACTCGTCACTGTGACGCCGTCTTCGCGGCGCACGAGGTTCTCCGCCAACAGCCGCAGGCAGTACGGCAGCCGCTCCAACCCCAGTTCAGCTAGCCGGTAGATCGTGTACTGCTGCCCGTCCACCTCGAGCCGCCCCCGAGTGGAAAAGGAATCCAAACTCGGTTTGATCACGCCTGTTGCACCGTCCATGTGGCTACCCTCCGCTTTCTTGATATCGATCCAAAACGTCACATCTTGCCTGGGTCTTGCCCCAACCGCCATGGCACCGAAGCCACCACGACACCCGGAATCCGCCGCAACGCCCGAGTCAACCGGGCGGCGCTGCGATTGTGCAACATCCGCTGCCACCAATGGGACACGATGTATTCGGGGATGAACACAACCACAAGCTCACGCGGTGAGGACCGCCGCACAGCCCTGACGTGGGCCAACAGCGGTTTGGTCAGGTCGCGGCCGGGTGAATCCAACACCGTCAAAGGCACCGGAATCTGGTCCTGTTCCCAAGCCGCGCGCAACTCGTCAGTCTCGTCTTCGCTGATTCTGACGCTCACAATCTCCAGTGTTGATGGCCGGGTTGCCCGCGCATAGGCGATTGCCCTGAGCGCCGCCCTATGCAGCTGGGAAACGAGGACGATGCCGTGTACCCGGGGTGGCAAGGAACGTTCAGCCGGATCGGTTTCGGTCATCTCATTGGCCACCGTGTCATAGTGGCGCCGGATCGCTGTCATGCCCACATAACCGGCCGCCACCAGCAGCACAGTCACCCAGGCCCCGTAAGTGAACTTGGTGATCAAAATGACAATGAGTCCGATGCCGGTCAAAGACACCCCAACCAGGTTCACCACCCGTTCACGGGTCAGTTGACGCCTGGACGCCGGTGTGCGTGACAGGCGCAACGCCGAGTTCCAATGCCGAACCATGCCGGTTTGGGACACCGTCATCGACAGGAAAACACCGACTATGTACAGCTGGATCAGCCGGGTGACGTTCGCCTCGAACACCCAAATCAGAGCGGCAGCTGCCACCCCCAGCACCACCACCGAATGGGCTGCCACACGGATATCGCCGCGCCGGTAGAGCTGCTTGGGCAAATACCCGCCGTGAGCCAACCGAGCTGAGAGCGCCGGCACCGCCCTGAACGATGTCATTGCCGCTGTCACCAACATCAGCCCGGTCAACAAAATGACCGGCACAAATCCCCAAGGCGAACTCAAGACAGTCTGAGCAATCTGGGCGATCACCGGCACTTGGATGAAGTCAGATGCAATCGGCTGGCCGTCCAGCATCAAACTGCGTGCTGGATCAGCCACATATCTCACGCCGGTCAGCCGGGCCAGCACTAGCACCGACAGCATCATGGTGATCGAGGCAACAGCCATCACCGTCAACGTGGCGGCCGCATTGCGTCCGCGCGGTGGGCGGAACGCTGGAACCGATGAGGCGATCGTTTCCACCCCAGTCAGCGCCACAGATCCGGCGGAAAAGGCCCGCATCACAAGGAAAGCGCCGCCCAGCCCGACAAGGCCAATCTCGGCATCGGGCACCACTTGGTAGATGGATGAGGCGGCCTGGCCAAGGTGGCCAAACGCCCACTGGACCAGACCAACCAAGACGGTCACGCCCAGCCCCGCCATGAACAGGTAGACGATGACGGCCCGCCACATTCCTCGCCCGCGCCACCGGGTGCCAATCAGCGCCAAGACAGCAGCGGCGATGACGGCCAGCGGGACGGGCCGTTCACGCACCCATGGCAGAACAGCCCCCACATATTGGGTTGCGCACGATAACGCCACCGCGACGGTCAATGCATAGTCAGTGAAGGCCGCTGAGGCGACCACAAGACCGGCTTTGGGGCCGATATTGCGTGACGCCACCTCATAGTCGCCGCCACCGGAGGGGTATTCACGCACAATCTGGCGGTAGGAGGCCACGACGGCCACAATCACCAGCGCCATGCCCAGACCGATCCACGGGGAGACAACGGCGGCCGCCAAACCGGCCATGGACAGGGTCAAAATGATCTCGTCCGGGGCGTATGCGACCGAGCTCAACGCGTCCGAGGCGAACACGGGCAGCGCTATCGCCTTGGGCATGGATGTCAGCTGGTGGGTGCCGCGAGTCCGGGCTTCAGGCGGTTTTGACCGCCAGGCTCGGTGGAATGCCCCTCGGATGTCCGGCACGAGCGCCCATGGTAGTAGCGTCTGCGGCGTGCATTTCATAATCATGGGATGTGGTCGCGTTGGGGCAGCGGCTGCCGGAGCGCTCCATGCGCGCGGCCACAGCGTGGCTGTTATCGACCAAAACCCTGAGGCGTTCCGCAGGTTGCCCTCGAGCTTCGAAGGTCAGCAGGTCACCGGCTTGGGGTTTGACCGCGAGGTCCTGGTCGAGGCGGATGTTGCCTCCGCGTACGGGTTCGCTGCTGTCTCCTCAGGCGACAACTCGAACATCCTGGCGGCGCGGGTGGTGCGCGAGACGTTTGGCGTGTCCAACGTGGTTGCCCGGATCTATGACCCAGCCCGGGCCGAGCTGTATCAGCGGCTCGGGGTCTCCACCGTGGCAACGGTCCCTTGGGCCGCTGACCAGGTATTACGTGCCATCTTGCCGGCTGATTCCACCCGCGTGTACTCCGAGGCTTCAGGCAAGATCACCCTGGCACGGTTTGATCCTCACCCCGAATGGGTTGGTGTGGCGCTCACCGAAATGGAGGCTGCG
>JAIRRT010000028.1 GCA_031255835.1 Bifidobacteriaceae bacterium
CCCGTCTTCCGTACCAGGCAAGGTCAGTGTGGCCGATACCTCGTTGGTTGCAGGATTCGATGCGCGGTTTTCGAGGATCGGGGCCGGTGTGGCATCCCACTGCTCCGGAGTCGGCAGCAAGTGGATATCACCGTTGGTGGCCAGACGCTGGCCATTCAGCACCAGCTCAACACCAGCAGCATGCTGATCACCGAAGATCTGAGAGAACGTCGTGTTGTACATGAACACGTCGAACCCAGGAGTCGTCAACACCTCATACGGGAGATCAGGCTGACCCGTGTACGGGTTCATCGCCTCAGTCTCTTCAGCCGTCATCTGGAACGTCCCGGAGAAGTCTCGGGACTGAGCCGGAGGTGTAGTCGAACTGGCTTGCTTGGCAATCTGATCTGCGACCATGCCTGCGGCAATCCAGGGTGCCACAGCGCCGATGGTCGCCTCGTTCTCCGCCCAAAGGAACGGGAAGTTGTCCAGTGCCTCTGGGAAGTCCGGCCTGAAGCTGACGTAGCCCGGAACAATCGAACCCAGGATGAAGCCCTCGTCAGCTCGGTTGGAGTTGTACGGGAGCTTGTGGGACTTGGTGCCGACGCCGGTCAGCCAGGATGTGTCGTTGTATGGGTGCGTTCCCAGCAGGTAGTCAGTCGCGCGCAGGAGGTGATCCCGGATGGGCTCCATTCCTGGCACGTCTCCGATGGTCGCGTAAAGGATCGCGGCGCGGCTCGCCGAGCCGACCTTTCCGGAGATCGGGCCCCACCCGGAGGTGAGACTCTCGCCGAAGCCAAACGGCGTGTTGGCCACCGGGTTGTAGGTTCCCGCGGTCCCGACCACAGCGTCGATGACGTTCTGCCTGAAGGCGGGCCCCATCAGATCCATGATGGCTACTGCTTGGTAGTTGTTGGTGATCGGCAGGAACGACACAAACGGATTGGGGTTTGTGGTCTGGTTCTGCGCGAGAAGCGCGTCCATCTCAGCCCTGTATCCGGCATACGCGGGCGTGCCTTCGGTGGCCAGCATCAACTGCGCCAACGTGTTGAAGGCGTTCGACCTCTGGCCGGCGTTGTTTGTTGTTGCCCATGCGCCGTGATCCGTCCAGATCTCCTCAGCAGCAGCGAGAGCAGCGGCCGCAAAGTCCGGGTAGTAGTCCTTGGTTACAGCGGCCGCACCGGCGAGGGTGATGCTCGTCGCACCGATATTGGAGGTCGGCGCACCGGCGCCGGCACCGAGCATGAGCATGCGATCATCATTCTTGCCGGAGTAGACCACTCCATTCCGCTCAACAATCTCATCCTCGCCCAGGTCAGGATCGTAGATGTAGCCGTCTGTATCCGTCGAGCCTTCGCCTAGGTGCGTGTATTGCCTCAGGCTTGGGACTTCGATGGTGCCTTGGACGATCCCAACGTTGTCATAGTTGGCCAGGATCTGCATGGCACCGTGCTTCACTTGCTGGACAATATCGGGCACACCGTCAGGTCGATGCATTTCTGCAAGTCCGCCGGTGTCTTCGTTCCATTCAACGGCCAGTGTGTCGTAATCACCGACATTGTCGAGCGCTTCAGCAGTTGTGATTAGGGTGCGCAGGACGCTCGTGTTCGAAGCGAGCTGAATATCGAAATCGCCGGCATCGTACCAACCGCCTGTCGCCAGGCCGGGGATGCGATCGCCTAGGTTGTAGCCGCGGTCCTGAAGAACTTGAGGAAGGACCATAGGAACAGATTGGCCATCGAACCACGTGATGCGGTTTTGCGCATTGACAATTGAGTTCTGGAAGTGTTCGCCCACGCGCGCATCGTCCATATGTGATGCGCCGTGCCAGATGCGGTAGCCCTCGCGGACCTCAATGTGATCCATCGCAGTGGCGAGGAAGCTGCTGAGAGCTGTCTGCCACGAGTTGGAGTAGACGTCAGTGTCGATGGGGAAGGGTGCGGTGCGGACGCCGTCGTACTCGATGACGTACGTACCTGGTGCTTGCACCGTAGTGAAGTCGAAGTCGCGATAGTTGTAGCGAGTCCACTGGCGAGCAGTGCCGACTGGACTTGAGAAGACCTCGGTGTAGGTACCGTCAGCATTGAGCCTGAGCACAGACGCTGTGCTTGGCGGGTTCGTGTCCTTGGCGTCGATTTCCATAACCGCCACTTTGGGCAACGCAGGGGCGTAGCCTGCCTGGTTGTGGGCGATGGAGACCGGGCGGGTCCAGTTGTCTTCAACCGGAGCAGTGATGTGCCATGTAGCGACAGTCTCGCCGGCCTTCGACCCCTTCGGGATGCGCGATGCCATTCCGAACCAGCCGTTCTGCGAGCGATTCCGTCCGTCGTAGAGCGAAAGGACCTGGTCTGACCGGACGGTGATCTTTGTCGTCGGGTCTTCAGCAGATAGAGCCCAGGCATGGCCACGGCCGAGTGGGCTGGGCTGCTGAGCGCCCTTTTCGTTGTTCCACTGCTCGACATACCATGCGCTGAACTTCAGGTCAGCGCGTGGCCAGTCCTCGTCCATTGGGTCTTCGGGAGCCAACGGCAGCGTTCCAAACTGGTCGAACTCGCCGTCACCATCGGTGTCGATCTGATAGCTCTTGTTCTTGTAGAGCGAGGGTATGAACTCCATCTGGAATGAAGCCGAATTCTCCAGCTGCGGCGGTAGATCGGACTTCAGTACGACCTTGATATTGACACCGCCTGGCTCAGGAGTGGCGATCAAGTCGTATTGCATCTGCGGCCAGTTGGTCGCGTTGTTGGGACCAGACGGATCAATCCGCTCCAGTGAGTTGTAGACATACCGCATCGGCAACGTGATTGTGTTGGTGGAGCGGTTGTACGTGCGCGGAGACTGAGCGTTGATCGGTGAGGAGTTGTCAGGCTGTGCCGCGTCCCACTGTTCGACTGCCGGCAGGAGGTGGATGTCGCCGTTGCCAGCGATGCGCTGCCCATTGAGCACCAGGGTTATGCCGCTGAGGTGCTCATCGCCAAACGTGCCGTTGTACCCGTTGTTGTACATAAACACGTCGAAACCGGGGTAGGTTAGATAGGAATAGTCAACGTTGTTGATGCGGGTTTCGGGGGTTAGCTTCAGCATGTAGCTGGAGTTCAGGGGACCTGCAGCAACAGCAATGCTCTCCCCCCCCCCCCATTAAAACGACGCTTGTGGTGCCGGCAAGCGCCAGTGCCACAGACGTCAGAATTGGAACCGTACGAGTCCTTCTCATGGTGGTTCGACCCTTCTGTGAGATCGATTGAACGGTCCGCACCACAAGGAGACACCGACCACAGGCCACAGCGACGCAGCAACGAGGCGGTGCCGCCGGGCGGTGCGGCTTGCATTTCACTAGGCGGTGCCTGTCCAGGACCCTCGACTCTTACTCGACGATGAGCTGAGATGCCGGACTCGGCGCCGGGACAAGTCTACACCGAGCGTTCGGGTGCCGTCCGCCCCTGAGGCTTTTTGAGCCGATCAACTTGTTGACCAGAGCAAACACCAATGGGTCAGGGGCACTCTGGCTCAGGTCAGCCGATTACTGTTGCTGTCCATTGGTCTATCCAGGTGTCTCGGTTGGCTGAGATTTCTGCTGCTGGCACGGGCCAGGGGTTCTGGGCTAGGGGGGCGTATTCGACCCAGGCCTCGGGTAGTTGGGCTTCGGTGTTGACGGGGTAGACCCACATCGTGGAGGGCAGGTCGGTTTGGAAGGCGGCTTGGCCCAGGAAGTCGATCAGGGCTGCGGCGCCCTCCGGGTTGGATGCACCTTCCAGGACCCCGGCGTATTCGACCTGGCGGAAGCAGGTGTCAAGCAGGGATGCTGTTGGGGCTTGGTCTGCGCCATCGGGCACCTCAGAGGGTGGGGATGAGGCGTAGGAGACCACCAGCGGGCGGTCGCCTTCGGAAGAGGGGCCGGAGAAGTCGACGTAGTAGGCGTCAGACCAGCCTTCCACCACCCGGACCCCGTTGGCCGCCAGGTCCGCCCAGTAGTCGAGCCAGCCGTCCTGGCCGAACGCGCTGATTGTCGCCAGCACAAACGCCAGGCCAGGGGAGGAGGTGGCAGGGTTCTCCACCACCAGCAGGTCCTTGTAGGCCGGGTCGGTCAGGTCCTCGAGCGAGGTGGGCTCTGCCAGATCTGCCTCGGCGAACCACTCGCGGTCGATGTTGACGCAAACGTCCGAGTAGTCCATCGGCGCCAGACGACCGGCGCCCTCGGCCGCGAACTGTTCCGCCCCTGGGACTGGTGCGGCTTCGAGGGGGGCGAGCACGCCCTGGTCCAGCGCCCGCGAGGCGAACGTGTTGTCGATGCCGAACACTGCATCGCCCAGCGGATCCTCCTTGGTCAGGATCAGCTGGTTGACCAGGCTGCCGGCGTTGCCCACGGGAATGATCTCCAGGGTGTAGCCGCTCTCCTCCTCAAAAAGGGCCACGACGTCATCGGACACGTCGAATGAGTCATGGGTCAGCAGGCGGACTGTCTTGTTCGTGGTCTCTTGGCCTGCGGTGGTGCTGTTGTCTCCAGGTCCGCCGCACCCTGCCAGCGCGATTGCGGACACCATGCCGAGCACGATGCCGGCCCTCACCAGGCGGCATCGGTGCGCCTGGGCCTGTGGCAGGGGTGGTTGGGGGTTTTGGGTCGTTGTCATGTGAGGTTCCTCCCGTGAAGGCATTCGCGGAAGGGGCCCGGCCACGTGGACCGGAAAGAGTAGAACTCGACTTCCTTCGCCGGCGTTACCCGGATCAGGTTCGAGGGTCTGCGCTGGTGCGCACTCTCAGCCGGGCCACAGCCCAGCTCCCCTGTCGTTCGCGCACAGCATAGTGCGCCCCGCGGCGCGGTGATGGTTGGTGGGGGTGAGCGGCGAGGCTTGGCGGTGGGGCAACGGGGTCGCGCTGAGGGTTGACGCGGGGGTGGATGGGTGGGTTGCGCGGTGCCGCGAGGATGGGAGGTGCGGTGGCCTTGGTTGGGGGGTGGGTTGCGTGGTGCCGCGAGGATGGGAGGTGCGGTGCGCTTGGTTGGGGGGTGAGGCGGCGGGCGGAGAGCTGAACTAGTCCAGCGTCCCCACCCGCCGCTGTACGGGTCACACGCCCCGAAACGTGCGAACCCGTTTATCCACAGTGCCACGCCAAATGGACCGTGGCAGGGCTCGCCCGGTTTGGCTCAAACTGCGACCCTCCCGCATCCCACCAACGCTGTCACCTGCGCAAACGCTAGGGACCCGGACCGCTGCCGGGCCAGGCGCGAACCCCTGGCAGGCGCCCGTTCCGCACGGCCAACGGTCCTGTGTGCAGACCCGCACGCCGCACCTCGGGGCGGCCGACCGCCGGCCCGCTAGAGATCGGCTGGGTCTACAAGACCATCGCCACCGCCACCGCGGAAACAGCAGTCCCGCTAGATGTCGGCTGGGTCTACTAGGAAGCCGTCTTGGTCCAGGATTTCTATGCCGACTGCTCCGTGGATGGCGCGCGCCAACCGGCCGAGCAGGGCGCCTGCCGCTGCGCGTTCGCCCGCAACTTCAGCGCTGGGGAACTCGATGAGCCGGTCCTGCTCATTGGCCGGGTCCCACCTGACGGCGTAGCTCACCACGCCGCTGCCCGCCCAGTCCAAGTGCTGCAGAGCTAGCGGTGCCTCCCCGCCGCTCGCCTCGATCCAGCCGGTGCCGCTCTGCCCAAAGTCCGCCCGCAAGGCATAAGCACTGATCACAGGCTCGCCGCGCAGGGTCCGCGCATCAACGGCATCGGCCTGGGCGTGCAGTGCCTCCCTCTGGGCGTCACTCAGCGCACTGCTCACCTCCCCAGGCAACCCCGACGATGCCGGCCCTCCCCACGGGTGCAGATCGCTGGCCAGCTCGAATGCAGGGCTGACAGAACGGGCCAGCTCGAGTG
Source organism: Bifidobacteriaceae bacterium (assembly GCA_031255835.1). GTDB lineage: Bacteria > Actinomycetota > Actinomycetes > Actinomycetales > WQXJ01 > JAIRRT01. The sequence goes on from JAIRRT010000028.1 coordinate 5,845, forward strand.
TCTCCCAGGGCTCAAGCCAAAGGTTGGTTACCACGGTCAGGTCGGTGGCGGCATCGGGCCGCGGGATCAGCACCACGCCGGAAGGGTCAAGCCGAACCGCCCCGCCCAGCCGGCGGGCCGCCGCCACCAGCCAATCCACCGCCCTAGCCTCCTCGCGGATGGGAAGACCGTCCGGGAATGCGCGCGCAACCCCGGTCGGGTCCAAACTGCCCGGGAAGGGGGGATCGCCCCGTTCAGCCAGCGTTGTGGCGACAAACGCGTTGGTGAGCCCGGGCGGAAAACCGAGCTGCTCGCAAAGGGCCGCGTCCATCAGGTAAGGACCATCCAAACGGGAGTACTTGCTCAGGACCAGTCGGCCGGCATCGTCCATCTGGCATGCGCGCCACCTGGATTGGGCGAGGATCTGGACCGCGGCGGCGCTGGCGGCATCGGCGGAAACTGCGAGGAGGTGATGGCCCGGAACCGCGTTGGGGCGCAGGGCTGGCGGACCGGCGGGCGGCTGCCTCAATCGACCTGCGCCCGGTAGAAGCCCTGCCACGAACGCGACGGCGTTGGGCCGCGTTGGCCCTGGTAGCGCGATCCGGACGCGCCTGAACCGTACGGGCGGGCGGCCGGCGTGGACAGCCGGAAGAAGCAGAGCTGGCCTATTTTCATCCCCGGCCACAACTTGATGGGCAACGTGGCGACGTTGGAAAGCTCGAGGGTGATGTGACCGGTGAAACCAGGATCAATGAACCCGGCCGTCGAGTGCGTCAGCAGACCAAGGCGGCCAAGGGAGGATTTGCCCTCAAGGCGAGCGGCGACATCGTCCGGGAGGGTCACTAGCTCCAGCGTTGAGCCGAGCGCGAACTCCCCAGGGTGCAGCACAAACGGCTCGCCAGGCCCGGCCGATACCGCGCGCGTGAGGTCGCATTGCTCCTCAGCCGGGTCTATCACCGGGTATTTGTGGTTGTCGAACAGCCGGAAATGCCGGTCGAGGCGAATGTCAATGCTGGATGGCTGAACCATTGTCGGCTCGTAGGGGTCAAACCGCACCCTGCCGGCATCCACCTCAGCCAAGATGTCGCGGTCAGAAAGAAGCACGGCCCAACGCTAGCCCACCCCCGGGCCACGGCCGCCGGTGCGTTGGCCGGCACGCTACGATTCGGGTGCCCTAGATGGTGGCAAAGAAGGCAGCCTGGAAGGTGGCCTAAACAAGGAGGTCCGGTCATGGTGGCAGCGAACAACGTCCTGGTGTTGGGTAGCGAGCAGTGGCGCATCGGGGTTCTGCCTGAGGTGGGAGCCTCCCTAGCCTTCGGACAGATTGCGGACGATGACGGATGGGTGGATTTGTTGCGGCCCACACCAATCGAAGCCCGCGCCCAATCCATGGACTGCTCCTCTTATGTGTTGGCCCCCTGGTCCAACCGCGTGCGCGATGGGCTGCTGCGGTTTGAAGGGCGCACCTGGCAGCTGCGCAAGAACGAGGCGCAGATCAACGCGATTCACGGCACCGCCATGGAGTTCTCGTGGCGGGTGGCCTCCTACGATTCGTCACGCTGCGTTTTGGAGTTTGACTCGGCATCGGTGGTGGGGGCGAACTTCCCGTGGACCTTCCTGGCAACGGTCGAATACTCCGTCAACGGCGGTGTTTTCCAGGTGGCGACAACCCTGTTGAACACCTCATCCGAGGCGTTCCCGGCTGGGTTTGGCCATCATCCCTATTTCCAGCGCACGCTGGCGGGGGCGTCCGATGAGGTGCGGGTCCAGATTCCCGTCTCTGCGGCGTTCAAGCTGCACAACTGCTTGCCGGATGGGCCGCCCGTGGCGCTGGAGCCGCGCCTGGACTTCCGCGAGATGCGGCCGCTGGGCACGCAGTTCATCGATGACAACCTGACCAGCCGCGACGCCGGCGCCCCGATCCGCCTGCTCTACCCCCGCTCGCGCCGCGAGATCCACCTCAAGGCCGATCCGCTGTTCAGCTCGGTCATCCTCTATGTGCCCCAGGAGGGCAAGAGCTTCTTCGCCATCGAGCCGGTGACCAACGCGAACGACGGTTTTTCGCTGTACGAGCGCGGCGTCCCCGGCTCCGGCATCTTTGTCCTGGAGCCCGGCGAGTCCCGCACAGGCACCTTCACCCTGGAAGTAACCGCCTAACCCACCGCAGCGGCGGGCGCGGCGCTGGACGCTGGGCGCGGTGGCGCTGGGGCAAGTGGAAAGGTGACGGGCAAAGGCCATATGCTGTGGCACTGTCGCAGGCACACACCAAGTGACCTGGCCAGCACGCGGGTGTAGTTCAATGGTAGAACATCAGCTTCCCAAGCTGACAGCGCGGGTTCGATTCCCGTCACCCGCTCCACCTGCAGAGACGCAGCTCCATCCGTAGCTCCATCCCACCCCAGCCGCAACCGGTACGACCGCAACTGCTCAAACCAGGTTGGGAAATCTGAGGCGAACACGCGTTTTGGGCACTTGGGGTTGTGGGGTGATGGGGGATGGAGGTGGGTTTGTGCTCAGCTGGCGGGGAGTGCGGGGGGCGGGGCGACCGGAAGTGCCCAAAACGGATGTAAGACATGCGGGTTTAGGGGAGGTTTGAGCAGTTGGGTTCGTCATGGGTTGGGGTGACGTTGGTCCGGTTGGGGGGTTTTGGGTTGGGGGGTTGCGACGAAGGTCCGGTCGTCACAGGGGCGGGACGGGCGGGGTTCGGGGACGGAAAGAGACGAAGGTCCGGCGCCGGGCGGCCCAACCCGGCACAACCCACCTTGTGGGACCTTTGCCGAATCGACAAAAACCCGCTCTGACCTGCACAAACGCACTTCAGCCCACCCGCCAGCACCCCCGTTTTGACCCCCCTGCGAACCCAACTTTTGCCCTTTTACCTGCGGAAACGCTGGCATCGGGACGCATAGCCCGCGCCATCGGCCATCTGCCCGGCTTCAATTGAAGGGACCAAGCAAGCACGGAGAAGGGGGAGTCCCGTGACCTGCACAGAGGCACCAACTGCCATCAGTGTTAGTTTCAGGCCCTTGCGGCCAACCGACCATGACGTCCTGCTCGAGGCGATCCTCGCCAACGTGAGCTGGTACGTCGACCTGTTCAACGACGAGAGCGTCGCCTTCGGGCGGCGGCTGGCCTCGTATGCGGACCTGGAACCGGAGAATGGGGACTTCGGTGTTCTGGCCCACATAGCCGACCACTGGATCGGCGTGACCTGGCTGCGCTTCTTCACCTCGGCTGATCACGGCTACGCCTACGTGGCCGATGACGTTCCCGAGATGGGCGTATGCGTGCGGAAGTTCGTCCGCCGCCAAGGGCTGGGACGCGCTTTGCTGACCAGGTCATTGGCTGTGGCCGCGGCCCGCGATCTGCCGGGCGTCTCCATAGGCCTGCCGCAGGACAGTCCCGCCCGCTCGCTGTGCGAGAGGGTCGGGTTTGCCGTGCACAGCCGCAGTGCCGACCGCCTGACCCTGCTCGCTGACCGACGCGCCCTGGACGCAGCAGCCGCAGCACGCTTGAGGTAGTGCAAGCTAGATCCCATGTGCGGGCGCTACGCCAACTACCACGCGCACGATGCCGTGGTGAAAGCATTCGGGATCGACCAGCTTGAGGGGTTGTGCGGTCCGTCATGGAACGTTGCCCCGACCCAGACGGTGTCAATCGTGGTGGACGATGCCGCCCCCCACCCCCCGGACAACCCGTCACCCGCCAGTGGTTCCCGGCTTGCGCGCACCGCGCGGTGGGGTTTACTGCCGGCGTGGGTGAATGACCCAAAGGCGTTTCCGCTGCTGATCAACGCCAGGTCCGAGACTGTCACGAGTAAGCCGGCCTTCCGGACGGCGGCTGCCCGGCGCCGGGCGCTGGTTGTCGCCTCGGGGTACTACGAGTGGCGAGTTGAGGGCGATGGGTCCAAGCAGCCGTATTACCTGGCGCCCACAGCTGGTGACCCACTCGGGTTCGCAGGCCTATATGAATGGTGGCGAGCGCCATCGTCGGGGGGAAACCAGAGGAGTCAGCAAACCCAGGAACACCTGAAAGACCAGGTGGAGCACTGGATTTGCACTGTGACTATCATCACCCGGTCCGCGGCCGATTCCCTGGGATACGTCCATGACCGCATGCCCGTGGTGGTGCCGCCTGACGCCATCAGCGCCTGGCTCGACCCGGACATGACGGACCGCGCCGGCGTTGAGGGCCTGCTCAGGGCGATGCCCGCGCCCAACCTGGTACCGCGCCGAGTCTCCAAGGCGGTCAACTCGGTGCGGCATGACTCTCCGGAGCTGATCGAGCCACTGACAGGGCCGTAAGTAGTCCAAAGCCTGTCGGTTGGCCCGCATGGTTGCTAGCATCGGGCGAACACGCACCCGAAAAGGGATTCGGGAGAAGGCGGGGCGATTCATGAGTCAACCAGTGGAGGTTTGGCGGGAGCCGACCCTTGGAGAAAATCTGACGCGGGCCGGTGTCACTCGGCGCGACTTCTTGGCGTTCTGTGGCGCCCTGGCCGGCGTGTTTGCGCTTGGCCCTGGGGCTCCGCGCGCAAGTGCCGAGGAGATTGCGGACAAGCTGGCCGCCGTCACCAAGCCGAGCGTTGTCTGGCTTCAGCTTCAGGAATGCACCGGCTGCATGGAAAGCGCGTTGCGCTCCGGCGGCACAACGGTGGAGGAGATTGTCCTGCGGCTGCTGTCGGTCAACTACAACGAGTTGGTGATGGCTGCTGCTGGTGACGCCGCAAACCAGGCGTTGGCCCAGACCAACGCGGAGCCGCACATCCTGGTGGTCAACGGCTCGGTGCCGCTGAAGGACGGCGGCATCTACTGCACCATCGGCGGTGAATCGGCAGAGGCTGTGCTGCGCGAATCGGCCAAGAATGCCGTCGCTGTGCTGGCGGTGGGGGCGTGCGCCGTGTGGGGCTCGGTCCAGGCATCGCGGCCCAACCCGACCGGCGCAGTTGGAGTCGATGCGATTATCCGCGACAAGCCGGTGATCAACGTCTCGGGCTGCCCGCCCATCGGAGAGGTCATCACCGCAGCAGTCGCCTACCTACTTGCGCACGATGACGTCCCCAAGACGGACGCAGAGGGCCGCCCGTTGTTTGCCTATGACCAGCGGATTCACGATTCGTGCCCGCGGCGGGCCCACTTCGACGCCGGCCAGTATGTGCGGTCATTCGACGATGAAGCGGCGCGCAACGGCTGGTGCCTGTATGAGATGGGCTGTAAGGGGCCGAGCACATTCTCGGCCTGCCCAATCTTCCAGTGGAACATGCACACCAGCTGGCCTATTGGCGCCGGGCACCCATGCATCGGCTGCACAGAACGGGACTTCTTCGACAGGTTCACGCCGTTCTATCAGGCGTTGCCAAACGTGCGCGGCTTCGGTGTCGAGGCCACAGCCGAGAAGGTCGGTTGGGGGTTGGTCGGTGCGACGGTAGCCGGTGTGGCCGTCCATGCCGGCTTGACCGCGGTGCGTCACGCCACCAGCCGCAAAGCCCAGGCCGCCGAGCCGCTGGAGGCCTTTGGCGATACTTCGAGCGGGGGAGGGGAGTAGGCCATGGCCGAGCGAGTTGTCATTGACCCGATCACACGGATTGAAGGTCACCTGCGCATAGAACTTGAGGCCGATGCCGGAAAGATCACCGATGCGTGGAGCGAGACCACCCAGTTCCGTGGGTTGGAGGAGATTGTCACCGGCCGTGATCCGCGTGACGTGTGGGCGTTTGTCCAGCGGATTTGCGGGGTGTGTACCTCTGTCCACGCCATAGCCTCAATCAGTGCGGTCGAGAACGCCATCGGCTCGGTTCCACCGCCGCAGGCTCGGCTGATCCGCGACATGGTTTTGGCCTCCCAGGAGGTCCAGGACCATGTGATCCATTTCTACCACCTGCATGCTTTGGACTTTGTCAATGTGGCCGCGGCCGCTGGGGCGGACCCCGCGGCGGCAGTGGACTTTGCCAGGCAGATCGGCTCGACCTGGCGGGGCAACACGATTGAACGCATGACGGAGGTGCGCGATACGGTCGAGGCGATTGTCTCTTCCGGTCAGCTTTCCATCTTCACCGGCGGCTACTGGGACCACCCGGACTATCGCCTGCCACCTGAAGCGAACCTGATGGCTGTGGCCCACTATTTGGATGCACTTGAGTTCCAGCGGTCGATGATCCGAATCGGAACAGTGTTTGGCGGCAAGAACCCGCACCCGAACTTCCTGGTTGGCGGTATGGCTTGCACTATCGATCAGGAACGCTCCGAATCGATCAACCAGGTGCAGGTCGATGACATCAAGAAGTGGATTGCCGAATCGGTCGACTTTGTCCGCTCCTGCTATGTGCCGGACGCTCTGGCGATTGCTGGGGTGTACAAGGACTATTTCGACATCGGCGCTGCACAGCCAAACTTCTTTGCTGTCGGCATGGCGGGCGCAACATTTGCCGGGAATCCGGCCGATACCCCAGTCGAGAACGCCCACACCGAAGTCGAGGCCGGCGTCATCTTGGATGGGGACTACAGCAGAGTCCATCCGTTCGATCCATCAAAGATCGCTGAATGGGTGTCCTCGGCCTGGTACAGCTATTCCGGCGGAGATGTCGGATTGACCCCCGATGTCGGTGAGACCACAGTGGACTACACCGGCCCCAAACCACCCTACGAGTGGCTGGCCGACAACCGTGAGTACACCTGGTGCAAAGCGCCACGCTATGACGGCAAGCCAATCCAGGTTGGCCCGGTGGCCCGTGTGCTGTTGGCTTACCTGCGCGGTCACGAACGCACAGTCGAGATTGTTGATGACGCCGTCGCCAAACTGGGCATCGAGATTGCCCAACTCAACTCGACGGCCGGGCGCACGCTGGCCAGGGCCGTTGAATGCCTCACCTCGGTGGAGATCCTGGCCGAGCGGACGTTCCCGGAGTTTGTTGACCGGCTGAAGAAGGGCGACATCGAGGTGTTTGACGCCACGAAGTGGGAGCCCAGCTCGTGGCCGTCGGAGTGTGCAGGCCGCTCGTTTGTTGAGGTGGCCCGCGGAAACCTGAGCCATTGGGTGCGCATCAAGAGCGGCAAGGTGTCCCACTATCAAGCGGTGGTTCCAACAACCTGGCTTGCAGGCGGACGCGACGCCGAAGGGCAGGTGGGGCCATATGAGGCCTCGCTGGCCGGCGATGGCCAACACCCGCTTGTCGATCCAGCCCAGCCACTTGAGCCTTTGCGCACAGTCCACTCATTCGATCCGTGTATGTCCTGCGCTGTTCACGTGCTTGACCCTGACGGACGCGATCTGGCGGCGGTGACGTCGTGACCTTGGCGGGTGACCGGATCCGCCCGCCGAACCTGACCATCGGCGGCGCCTTCACCATCGGTCAACTCAACGAGGGTCACGTAATCGCGCTGGCCGCCGCAGCCCCGACGGACAGCCTCGACCCGGTGGATGGAGCACTCGCCGCCACCGTGGCATCCGAATGGCCCGATCTTGCCGCCGGATCAGTGTCCGATGACGAGATTGACCCAGCCACAAAACAGCGCCGCCACTCGGTGACGGTTGTAAGAGGTTTCCCACTGAGCGATGACGGTCCAGCTGACCTGGTGGTTATGCGCGGATCGCTCGAAAGTGTGCTCGCCCAGACTGACGCTCGCAGGGGTGATCGCAGCAACATCCGGCGCAACGCCGCCTGGGCCGAGCGCCACGGCTGGCGCCCGCTGGCTGTGGCCACCGCACCACTCGGGGCAGACGGGAGCGTAGGGAAGTTCTCGATCCAAGGCTTTGTCGAAGTCGGAGTGGACAAACCGCCGCGGGACCCTGATCACTGGTCCGCCAACTGGGTGCGGCTCAACGTTTGGTCAGCTTCACTCCGCTTGCAGCACTGGCTAAACGTCGCCACCATTTTCATCCTGAGCTGCACCGGATACATCATCATGGACCCGTTCTTTGGCCCAGAGGCCCGGGCTGGAGCAGAAACCGGATTCCAAATGGGCGGCGTGCGGTTTGGCCATTTTGCTGCGGCATTTCTTTGGGTGGTTCTGGGCGCTTCCAGAGTGATTTCGGCATTCGTCTCACGGGACAAGCATCTGCGCTGGACAGAATGGTGGCCCCTGAAACGCCGCCAGGATCTGCGCAACCTCGGTGAAGTGTTGCAGTACTACACATTCATCAAAGCTGAATCACCTCTGTTTGTGGCCCACAACCCGCTGCAGCATCTGACATATGCGGGCGTCTATGTGGCCTGCGGCGTCCAGATGATCACCGGGTTCGCCCTGTTTGGCCTGTACCACCCGACCAACCCGTTCTGGGCTTTGGTGTCCACGCCGGTCCACTGGTTCGGAATACCCGGTATCAGACTGTTCCACACCATGATGATGTTCGCCCTGTGGGCGTTTGTCATTGTCCACGTCTATCTTGCTGTCCGCGCCGATTCTCTGGAGCGTCACGGCGGCATCTCCTCAATGATCAACGGTGGTGTTTGGCTGAAGCGAGGCGCCAAGCCGGTGGACGCCCCGGAAATCTGATGCCCTGCGATACCCCGATCACGGTTCTGGGTGTAGGCAACCCGATCATGTCCGATGACGCCGTGGGACTGGCATTGTTGGAGCGCCTTGAACAACAGCGCCCAGACCCGCGGATCGAGTATGTGGACGGCGGAACCGGCGGCCTGGAGCTGTTGCCAGTGGTCCAAGACGCACAGCGACTGCTAATCCTCGACGCTGTGCGCGGCGCCAACCCA
>JAIRRT010000091.1 GCA_031255835.1 Bifidobacteriaceae bacterium
AACACCCCAGGTGTTGTGTTGACCTATGCATGGTCTGGTGCCGGTAGCCCAGTAGATCAGCCCATCTACACTCCGGTGGCCGATGACGTTGGTCAACCACTGCAGGTGACGGTGACAGCCTCGAAGGCCGGGCTTACCTCGTGGTCTGGGACGTTCACAACCACCAGGGTTGTTGGGCGGCCAGCTGAACCACCGGTAGTGGTTGAACCGGTGATATTGCCAACGCTTTCTGATCCAACCCCAACTGTCGGTGACATCATTTCGGTGCTTAGTGGGGACTACACCCCTTCGGCGAGTGAGACGTATTCGTGGACCATTGGTGGAGCGCCTGCTGGTACGGGACCGTCTTTGGAGATTCCTGCATCGGCTGTAGGCCGAGTGGTGGCTGTTGTAGTGACGGCCACTGCCGCGAACGCCACGGCGTGGTCAGCGACGTTGCGTACTGCTCCGGTGGCAGGGGTTGTTCGCCCACCGGTGGTGGACCCACCAGCTGTGACTGTGGTGTTGCCGCCGCGTTTGTCTACGTTGACTCCGGTTGCTGGGACGGTGATTCAGGTGATGGCAGGGGACTACACACCTGTTGCTTCTGAAACCTACCGTTGGATGATTGATGGTCAGCCAGCTGGTGAGGGTCCTGCTATTGCTGTTCCTGATTCGGCTGTGGGTAAACGGATCACTGTCCAGGTGACTGCATCATCTATGGGTGCTACTGCTTGGCAGGCAACGCTTGGCACTGTTGAGGTGAAGGCCAGTGAGCCGTTCCGGGCCCCAACGTTGACCCCACGTGTTGCACCGACTTTACCGACGTTGACACCCACGGTTGGTGCCGCTCTGGAGGTGTTGCCTGGCGATTTCGGTGTCGATCAGGTGACGACGAGTTGTGTGTGGCGTGCTGATGGTCAGGTAGTTGGGTCAGTGTGCCGCTACACCCCAGACGCCCGGACGGTTGGCCGGCAGTTGACTGTGACGGTCACGGTGACCGGCCGGGCAGGGATGGTGCCGTGGGTAGGGACCATCACCACCGCACCAGTCACACCACCAGCAAAGACCCCGGACCCGTCACCAGCACCGTCTGATACACCGACTATCACCCCACCTTCAACTCCTGTTCCTACTCAGTCTGCGGGTCCGGTTCCACCGGCTGTTTCGGGTCAGGTTCCGGTGATGGTCAGGGTGAAGGTGTCTCAAAAGGCAGCAACGGTGTTGGTGGGTAGGAAGATCAAGCTGTCTGCTGCTGGCTACTTGACTGATGGGTCGAGGGCGAAGGTGTCGTGGAAGTCGAACCGTACCCGGGTAGCCACAGTGTCCAACACGGGCACCATTACTGCTAAGCGTGCTGGTAAGGCTGTGATCACCATCAAGTCCGGTACTAAGACCACCAAGGTCAACCTCACCGTTGTCGCCTCGACCGTCAAGGCTCGTAGCGTCAAGGTGACCAGTGTTACGGCGACTGGTATCCCCAAGACCATGACCCCAGGTCAGGTTGGGTGGGCTACCGGCAAGATCAAACCTGCTAGAGCAGCTGGCGTCATCGTCCGGTTCACCTCATCGAACCCGACCACCGCAACCATCGACACAGCAGGCCGGATCGTGGCCAAACAGGCCGGCAAGACCACCATCACCATCAAAGCAGGCAACAAGACCCGCAACTACACAATCACCGTCTCCTAGCCACCCCAGGCGGCATCAGGACCGTGGGATGGGGCGGGTAGGGTTTTGGGGGATGTTGGGCTACTTGGAGGGGGAGATGGGCGTGAGGCGGTTCTTGATGGTTGGCGGCGTGGCCTTGGTATTTGCGGTGGGGACGATGACGGGGTGCAGCGATCCGGGGGACGGCGCAGAGGGCGACTCGGCGGCTTCGTTGGAGGCGGCTGATCTGTATGCCACGTCCACGCCGACCACGCAGGCGCCGGAGACGGCCCCGGAGAGCAACCCGGCCAGCGCTAGCCCCTCGGAGTCTGCCCCCGCGCCCGTTGGACCTCCGCCGGTGCCAACTGACGGACCGGACGCTGGGGTTCCATATGGGCAGGATGGGCAGCTGGTCCAGGGGGCGGATGAGATCTATTCGCCAACCCGGGAGGAGCAGCTTGTCCTGGAGCGCGCGAGCTTGCAGTTGTCCAATGAGTGTTTGGCGGAGGAGGGCTTTGATTTGGTGGGGGAGTTGAATGAGGGCGGTGGTGGGACGGGAGTTGCCGAGTGGAATGAAGAGATGGGGCTGGTGCGGGCTGAATCGGCTGAGTTCGGCTACCACGGTGATCCGGCCGTTGCGTATTCCGAGGGTTTCTTGAGCTCATTCGGCGCCCAGAGCAAGGAAAGCGACTGGGAAGTGATTGCCCAATGCCAGATGAAATCTGCCGAGGCCTTGCGTGGTGGAGATGAGATGGCGGACGAGAAGCTGCCGTGGGAGATCAAGCACGCAGCCGAGGCCGATGCCACAGGAGACCCGGACTACATCGAGGCTGTCAGCAAGTGGTCGGCATGCATGGCTGAGGACGGCCATGACTACGCCTCTCCGTGGGAACCTTGGAACGATAAGAGGTGGGCATATCCCGAGTGCGATGGAACCGATCCTGATTGCCCGACTGAACGCCCTGCGCTGAGCGATATCGAGGTTGCGGTTGCGAAGGCCGATGTGGCTTGCAAAGCGAGGGTCGAGTTGGTGCCGATCTATCGGGCTGCGGTCTGGCGCTCCCAAACCGAACGGATTGAAGCCAATCGGCCCGCCCTAGAGAAGCGGCTCGAGTTGGAAAAGGCCAGAGTGGAGCGGGCCCAAGAAGTCCTCGCCAACGCGCAGTAACCGCCACCCGGCAGCGCCCCAGCGCCAGCGCGCTACTCCTCTTCTTCGAGGCCCAGCCTTTCCAGGAGGTCCGGTGGGGGCAGTGGGGCGGCGCCACCAAACGCCGGGCAGCGCGGCTTGAAGTAGCACCATGGGCACAGCGGACCCGGCGCGGCTGGCCATTCACCGGTGCGGGCGCAGCGCACGATGCCGGACCACAACGCGAGCAGGCGGGCTTCAGTTCTCTCAAGGCCGGCCACATTGGGCTCTTCGCGCCGAACAGCCCCGCCTGCCAGGTACAGCAGTTGCAGCATGGCCGGCACGGTGCCGTCAGAGCGCCAAAGCGCCAGTGCATAGCACCGCAGCTGGAACAGCGCCTCATAGTTGTGCGATGGACCAGGCGCTTTGCCGGTCTTGTAGTCGACAATTCGCAGGGCGCCAGTGCCAGGCGCCACATCGAGCCGGTCGATGTACCCGCGGACCTTCATGGTCGGCGCGCCGCGCCGTCCGCCAATGGTCGCCTGGACCCACAGCTCAAGCGCTTGGGGGGTCAGGCGGCGGGGATCCTCCAGGTCGAAGTCCGTCCTGACAAGGCCGGAGACATCGTCCACAAGCTTCTCCACGCCACCGGCCTGTGCGACCAGCTGAACAAGCTCGTCATCGGGGGGAACGGCATCGTCCACGGCTGGACGGACCATGGAGATGGCTTGCTCGACTGTCCGCTCTGCGGGAGGCAGGCGGAAAAGCTGCTCGAGCACGGTGTGAGTCAATATGCCCTTGAGCTGGGCATAAGTCCGCGGTTCAGGCAGTTTGTCGATGGCTCGCAAACGGAACAGCAAGGGGCAGCGTGAGAAATCCTTTGCCCGGGAAGGCGATAGGCCGGCAGTTGGCACGAATAGAGGGTACCGGCGCCAGGGCCTGACCGGGCGTAAGGTTGGGCGCCGTGAGCTTGGAGCGGATCATCGGGATTGAGACCGAATATGGCATCTTGGCGCCGAATGCCAAGGCCAACCCGATGCAGCTATCGTCCCTGGTGGTGGGGGCATATCGGGACAGCGGCGTGCCGTGGGCCGCGTGGGATTATTCGGCGGAGGATCCGCTGTGTGACGCTAGGGGTTTTCACCTAGAGCGCGCCGCCGCCCACCCCAGTCAGTTGACGCATGTGCCTCGCCCTGCCATGCGAGTTCGGGGTGAGCCGACCGCCATCGTCCTGCCGAATGGGGCGCGGTTCTACGTGGACCACGCACACCCTGAATACTCCGCGCCCGAGACGTCCACTGCTCGGCAGGCTGCTTTGTGGGATAAGGCGGGCGAGGCGATTTGCCTGGCCGCCATCCAGCATTTGCCAACCATTGACATCGGGATTTACAAGAACAACACCGACGGCAAAGGGGCGAGTTATGGGATGCACGAGAACTACCTGGTGGACCGGTTGGTGCCGTTCGATGATTTGGTCGCCTTCATGGTGCCCTTCCTGGTCACGCGGCAGATCTACGCTGGATCGGGTCGGGTTGGTTTGGGGCAACATTCCCAGGATCCCGGGTTCCAACTCTCCCAGCGCGCCGATTTCATTGAGGCGATTGTTGGGCTGGAAACCACCATGCGCCGTCCCATCATCAATACCCGCGATGAACCGCATGCCGATCCGACCCTCTGGCGCCGCCTGCACGTGATTGTCGGGGACGCCACGATGCTCGAGGTTGCGACATACCTCCGGGTGGGCACCACGGCTCTGGCGTTGACCTGCCTAGAGGCGTGCTTCGGTGCGCCGGACGCGGGTGAGGCGGGTCGCGGCGCGGCGGGACCTGGTGCGCCGAGTCGCATTCCGGACGGGTTCCTTGACGCGGTCCGCCTGGCCGATCCCGTGGCAGCCTTCCGGCAGGTCTCACGCGACACGACCATCTCCGAGCCGCTCGCCCTAGCCGCCGGCGGACACGCCACCGCCATAGAGATTCAGCGCCGCTACCTGGCCCTCGCCAAGCAAATCACCCAGCACCCCGCCGATGGCGAGGTGGGGGATTTGTTGGGCAGGTGGGAGTCGGTGCTTGATCGCCTGGGGAGTGACCCGCTGACTTGCGCTGGGGATGTTGAGTGGGTGGCGAAGTACCGCCTGCTCAGCGCGCTGGCGGCCCGCGAGCCGGCCGGCTGGGCGGCGCCCAAGGTGGCTGCGGCTGATTTGCAGTGGACCGACATTCGCCCGGACCGTTCCCTGGCGGCTCGGCTGATGGCCGCAGGCGCCGTAGAGACGCTGTTCACACCTGAAGAGGTCGCCGCCGCTGTCGCCACGCCGCCGCCCAGCACCAGGGCTCACCTGCGCGGCCGCGCTGTCGCCACCCCTCCCGGCGCACTGGCCGCCAACTGGGATTCGGTCACCCTGCATCCCCCCGCCGATGCCGAGCCCCCCATACGCCTAGAGTTCCCTGACCCTTGGGTCGCCCTACTCCAGGACGGTTGATAGTTGGAAGATTGGGAGGTATAGGGCTATCAGGATTGAACCGACCACGGCTCCCACTATGACAATCAGCAGGGGCTCGATGATCGAGGTAAGTGAGTTGGTGGTGGCGGTTACCTCGTCGTCGTAGAAGCCCGCCACTTTGGACAGCATTGTGTCCAGAGACCCGGCATCCTCACCCACGGACACCATTTGCCGAATCATGGCCGGGAAAATCGACTCGCTCGCCATCGCTCGGCCAATCGGCTCGCCTCGCATGACGGCCTCGCGAACCCGCCCAACAGCCTCAGCAATCACAATGTTTCCGGCGGTATCGCCAACCACCTCAAGAGCCTGAACCACCGGAACACCGACGCGCGTCATCGTCGATAGGTTGCGGCAGAACCTGGCAAGGGCGACCTTCTTCATCAAGTCGCCAAACAGCGGAACCCGCAGTTTCAGCGGGTCCACCTTGGCGCGGATGGCCGGCAGATTCTTGTTCTTGTTCCACCAGATCACGCCGAAAATCGTTGCCACAAGCATCACGGGCCCAGCGATCTTCATGATGTCAGCCGCGACTATCAACATGCGAGTGGGCAGAGGCAGTTCAGATCCGAGGGAGGCGAAGATGCCGGCAAAGATCGGCACAACGCCGATGAGCATGCCAATCACCACAAGCACTGCCACACCGACCACCAGGGTCGGATAGGTCATGGCGCTCTTGACGGTGCGGCGCAGTTTGATCTCGGCTTCCATGTTGTCGGCCACGGTTACCAGCACCTGGTCTAGGAAGCCGCCGGTCTCGCCCGCCCTGATCATGGCGATAACAACGGGGGAGAAGATACGGCCGTGGCTGGCAAAGCCGTCTGCCAGGGTTCCGCCGTTTTCCACCACGCCGGCAATTTCCAGCATGATCCGCGCAAGGCGCTCGTTGGCGGTTTGCTCGGCCAACACCGAAAGCGCCCGCAACAGCGACAGGCCAGAGTTGACCATGGTTGCCAGCTGGCGGGTCATCACAACCACGTCTTTTGGCTTGATGCGCGATGAGAAGCGCACCTCCCGGTTCAGGCCGGTGGTCTTGACTTCCCTGATATCGACCGCGACCATGCCGCGTTCACGCAGGTGAGCGGCGACTGCCTGGTCACCGGGCGCCTCGATCCGCTGGACGCGCTTCTTGCCGTTGTTGTCGAAGACCGTGTATTCAAATGTTCGCGATGGGGCCGCCACGGTTGACCTCCTGATGTTGCCGGGTGTGTAGGGCTGGGGTGGTTAGTGCATCACCTGGGCGTGTTCGATAGCGGCCACGCCTTGGTCCATTCGGGCTGACCGGCCGCACAGCTTGTTGTATTCATCAACCTGGCGTGCTCGCTCCAACCCGACTTCATAGGTGATCTCATGGTTGCGCACCAGCTCAGCCAGGGACTGATCGAGTGTGTGCATGCCATCATCCTTGGCTGAGTGGATTGTCGAATACAGCTGGTGCAGCCGGTTGTCGCGGATAAGCGTCTTGACTGCGGGCGTTGCCAACATGATCTCGGTTGCCACCACACGGCCTTTGCCGTCCACAGTGGGGCACAGGGTCTGGGAGACAACGCCCCTGATGGCGCCAGCTAGCTGTGTGCGGATCTGATCCTGCTGGGTGGCCGGGAACTCATCGATAATGCGGTTGATCGAGGAGCCGGTGTCCTGAGTGTGGATGGTTGCAAACACAAGGTGACCGGTCTCGGCTGCGCGCAGCGCGATTTCCATGGTCTCCTTGTCACGCATCTCGCCCACCAGAATGATGTCCGGGTCCTGGCGCAGCGCGTGTTTCAGGGCGGCGGCAAACGAGTGGGTATCAACGCCAACCTCACGCTGAACCACAACGCAACGGTTGGAGGAGTGCAGGAACTCGATTGGATCCTCGATTGTGATGATGTGGTCTGTCCTGGTCTTGTTGGCGATGTCGATCAACGCCGCCAACGTGGTGGACTTACCCGAACCGGTCGGTCCGCAGACCAACACCAGGCCGCGAGGCAGACCCGCCAGACCTCTGAGTGATGTCGGTATGCCGAGTTGCTCAAGGGTTTTGATGGTCCTGGGAATGACACGGAACGCTCCGCCGATGGTGTTCTTCTGCCAGAACAGGTTGGCCCTAAAGGCGGTCTCCGGCCCTATCTGATGTGAGAAGTCCATCTCCAGAGTCTCAGCGAATGCCTTGCGCTGGTTGGGGGTCAAGATTGCTAGCAGCGCCTCATACAACTCGTCTTGGCCCACCACCGGATGGCCCGGTATCGGGTGAAGAGCGCCATGAACACGCACGCCTGGGGGTAAGCCGGCCACAACGTGGAGATCGGACGCGCCGGCATCGGCGGTGTATTGCAGAATTGCTCCGAGATCGAAGCGCGGGGTAGTGGGTGTGCTCATGTTCTATCAACCCGCCACTACTCGTAGTACTTCTTCAATGCTGGTCATTCCTTGTATCACCTTGTTCCAACCGTCTGTCTTCAGTGTGGTCATTCCGGTTTCAATCGCCATGCGGGCCACCTCAGCGCCGGAGGCGTGAGCCACCGCCAAATGCTCGATTTCCTTGGTGACTGGCATGACCTCGTGCAGGGCAAGCCGGCCGCGATAGCCGGTGTGGGCGCATGCTGCGCAACCGGTGGCGCCGTAAAGGACTTCAGGCAACTTGACCTGATCGGCGCCGGCCAACCCCATGGTGGTCAATTCCGCTTCCGTCGGCGCATACGCGGCGCGGCAGCGCTGGCACAACCGCCGCACCAACCGCTGGGCCACAACACAATCGACCGCGGAGCCAACCAGATACGGTTCAATCCCCATTTCAGTCAACCGCGTCACCGCCGATGGCGCATCGTTGGTGTGCAGAGTCGACAAGACCATGTGCCCGGTCAAGGCGGCCTCGATGGCGATCTGTGCAGTCTCCCTATCGCGCACCTCACCGATCAGCACAACGTCTGGGTCAGACCGCAAGATGGACCGCAACGCTGTGGCAAATGTCAAGCCGGCCTTGGGGTTGACCTGTACCTGGTTGATGCCAGGCATCCGATATTCGACCGGGTCCTCAATGGTGATGATGTTGATCTCGGGCCTGGCGATGGCGTTCAACGTCGCATACAGCGTTGTCGATTTGCCTGACCCGGTTGGGCCTGTCACCAGGATCATGCCGTACGGCTTGCGGAACGAATTCTCGTAGACGTTCAGGTTGGTGGGGGAGAAGGACAGGTCCTTCAGATCGAGCCGCAATCCTTGGGTGTCGAGCACACGCATGACTACCTTTTCGCCCCAGACAGTCGGCAGTGTGGCGACACGCAAATCGACTGATTTGCCGTTCTCGTTGACTGACAGACGCCCATCTTGTGGCTTGCGGCGCTCGGCAATGTCCATCTCGGACAGAATCTTCACGCGGGACAGCACCTGAGATTGGACCGACTTGGGCGCAGCCTGAGCCTCATGCAACACGCCATCGATTCGGTACCGCACCCGCAGTTCATGTTCGGTTGGCTCCAAGTGGATGTCGGAAGCGCCATCGGAAATTGCCTGGGAAACCAGCAGGTTGACATACCGGACCACGGGGGAGTCTTCCGAGATCACCTCGACAGTGGCCGAGGCCTGCTCTACGTCATCGGGCCGCGCAGAATCACCCATTGACTGACCGAGGTGGTCGATTTCCTCATCGGACCGCACCCAGCGGGCAATCGCTCGCTCCAAAGCTGAACTGTTGGCGACAACCGGCCTAACGTGCCGGCCTGACAGTGCCTGCGCGTCATCCAACGCCATGATGTCGCCTGGCTCAGCCATGGCCAAAATGAGCGTCTCGCCGTCAAACCCGATGGGCAAAATCCGGTGCCGTTTGGCAACCGCGGGCGGCACAGTGGCCACTGCGGCGCGGTCAACCGAATACAGGTCCAGGTCAATGTATTCGAGCCCGGCTTGCTCGGCCAGAACCCGGACGGTGTCATCCTCGGACAATGCGCCTGTGGAAAGCAGGCTCTGGATGACCGATTCGCCGGTGACAGCCTGATTGTCCAGCGCCGCCAATAGCTGGTCCGGAGCAACCAGTCCGCGGTCCAGCAGAATCTCGCCAATGTGCTTAGGGCTCATGTCTGGTCCGTTCCGCCGCGGCGCCGGCGTGAACCGCGCGCCAACAGCTGGTCAATTGTGTTCATCGGCTCAAATAGCCCGCCCGGAATGCACCAATCACCACCGTGACTGCTGGCATCGGACAGACCGCGCAATAGCTCGACATGTTCAGCGGCCAACCTTTGCCGCCCGTCGATGACGGCCAGTTGCGGCTCCACCTGTCCGGCCACATTCCACCGGGGCAGCTGAACCCGCCAAGCCGCAGCGAAGGAGTGGAAGCGGGACACATCCTCAACCGCAGCGCCGGCGCGGGCGGCCACGGACTCCAACCCATCGCGCGCCTCAGCGAGTTTGGCAATGAGATCATCGAGGCATCCCAGCAGGCCATGCGCCATTTCCGTCACCGAGGCGGCCGGCACAGCGTCCGGGCCTGGATCGGCCGGTGGCCAGGCAGCAGCCGCGGCGGTCGCAACCAGACGGGCCAACAGAACCACGGTTCCGAGCTGCGTCTCAGCCTCGGCCAGAGCACGGCGGGCCGGCCTTACCCCTGCCACCAGCGTTTCCAGCTCGCCAACCGCCCGGATCCCGACGCCGGCAACCGCTCGCGCAGTCGAAAGCAGAGCAGGCGCCTGGCTCGAAACCTGACTCGACCCGTCCACTGCCGCCGAGGCAATCCGCCCCAGCGTCCCCATGATCTCCAGTGCCCCCCAAGACGTCTCGCGCAGCCCCTCGGCCAGCTGAAACACCTGCGGAACTGCAATGAGCCGTTCACCCAAAATGCTTTCCAGCCCGCCGATGGCGCCAACCAGCTCCGTAATCGGGTCACCTGGCGTTGCCGGCTGGGCAGCATCGGGCCCGGCGGTCGGTTGTTGCTCGGAGTGTTGGCGCACTGCTGCGGCGGCAGCCATGGTGGCGGCTGCCATGAACTCCTCGCGTGTGGCCCATGCTGAGCTGGCCCAAAAACCGGCGGCGGCTTCCTTTCCGGCCGCCAGGATCTCCTCATCGCCGGTGTCGGCAGCGCGGGCCGCGCTCTCGGCTTCCTCGACTGCTCGGTATTCGGCTGCGGCCTCTTGGCTGTACAGGGGGTCGGCTGACCCGGTGTGCAGCGTCATGATGCCGCCACCGAGCGGCATCATGACAGTGAGGGACCAGTTGGACTGATCAGCCGAGGGCAGGAACGCAACGAAGGGTTCGCCATCGGCCAGTTTGTTGACCATCTCGGACACGATCGACGCCGGCCAGCGGGCCGCACCCCAGGCAGCGAACGGCCCTCCAACAATCTCTTCTCGGTCCTGACCGAGCAATGCTGTCAGAGCGCCGCCAGCTTCGACGATGGCGCCGTCACGGTTGGTCCTAAGGAAGGCAAGTGGTGAAGCCCAAGTCGGTTGGGCTTTGGTGGCATCGATCGACTGGATCACGGCTGTTCCGCCTCCTGCTCGGCATCGGCTGCCCCTGTCATGGACGTCAACAGCTTGCGCAGATGCTCCGATTCGCGGTCCGCCCTTGCGGCTGCCGCCTCGCCGCGGCTTCCGGCTTGGCGTGGGCCCGCCACCCGGCGTCCAGCCAGGTTGCTCAACTCGGCCAGCGCTTGGCCGCGCAGGTCGGGTGAGTCAGCTGCCGGTGTGTCGAATGGCGCAAACGGCGCTGGCTCGGTGGCCTCGGGCCTGCTTGGCTTGGCAGGCGCGCTTGGCTGGGCGGGTTGGCCGAAGCTCTGAGGCTGTTCGGGTGTCGGAACAGCGAACGTGGGCGGTGCCTCGACCGCTGGCGGTGTTGAAGAGAACGACATCACCGGGGCTGCCTGAGACAGCCAATCGGGAGTGGCTTGTGGCGCCACGGTCGGCTCGGGTGGAGCCGCCAAGACAGGTGGTGCCTCGACAGGTGCCTTCACGGGCTCCGCCATTGGCGCCATGTCTGGCACGAACGGGGTGAGCACCGGGCCGGCCACTGCGATGCCCTGCCCAGGGGTGGGGTTGACATCGATAGCCACGGTCACCGGGCCGCTGACTGTCACCGGCTCGAAGGCTGGCGGAGTGGGCGGTGGGGTGGCGGGCTCCTGGCTGTCTGGATCGATCAGCCTGCCGGCCGGGATGCGAATCCGGGTCATCCTCCCAGTGGGCCGGCCGGTCGGGTCGATGCCGCCTGAGACGGTCACATCGAGGCCGGCATTGGAGGCGATCAGCCCGGCCACATACAGGCCGAAGGACGATTCATCCAGGTCAGACAGGCCATCGTTGTGCAAGACGGCGTTGGCAGCATCGATGTCATCTTGGGACGCGGGCGTCCCGGGCTGCTGGACCGTCAGGTTGTAGCCATCGTTGCTCATTGAGCCGGCCACCTCGACTGGGCCGTCAACGTGATCGGCATCGACAATCTCAGCGATCAGATGGATCAGGCTGCCGGCTGTAGAAGTCTCGACAGTCGGATCGCAGGACAACTCGATCAGGAACGGTTGGGTCTGGGTGGATGCGGCACCGGCTAGGCGAGCAACATCGGCCAGCCTCAACGGTCCGGCCTCAGGCTCGGGTAGCTGCTGGCCAGCCAGCAGGGCGCGGGCGTTGGCTCCGCGGCGCAGCTGGTTGACGGCCCGGTCCAGTGCAAACAGTCCGGCCACAGCCTCTGGGCTGTGGGCAATCGCTTTGAGGCCATCGACAACCGCTTGGGCGCTATCGGCCAGGTTGGCGTCCCGTTTGGCGGTCGCGGCCAATGCCTCGGTGGCCACCATGGATTCCCGGCCCAAGGGGGCATGGGCCGGAGTGGGTGCAGGGCCATCTGGGGGCAAGACAAGACCCGGAGCAGGCACCTGAGATGGCGCGAAAGCAGGCACCGGAGACTCCACAGCCGGCACCACAGCCGACTGCACCGGAGCCACCACCGGGGCGACAGCCGCCACCACTGGAGGCACCGCCGGAGCCACCGGCGCCGGCGCCACAGCAGGCACCTGCGCGGCAGGAGGTTCGGGCACCGCGAAGGTGGGAACAAACGTCTCGGCAGCCTCAGCCGGCTCTTGCGGCATAACACCTGCCACGGCCGGAGCATAGGTTGGGGCGAAGATGCCTCCCACCGGCAGATCGGGAGCGGACACTACGCCATCGGCGGTCTGCTCTGCTGGCCAGGTGGGCACAGCAATCGGTGGAGTTGGTGTGCTTGGCGCGGGCGGGGGAGTCTGAGCTATCGGTGTGCCGTCAAAGCCTGAACCGGGCCCAAACGCGGGCACCTGGGCAAACTCCGTGGAGAAGAACGGGCTGGCGGCATCGGCGGACGGCTCGGATGTGGACTTGGATCGAGGCGCCATCCATGTGACGGTGCCCCTGTCGGATCCCTTGATGAACCGGTTGATCTTCATTTTCACTTGCACAGCCCCCTCAGGCATTCGTCGAGAGTGAAGCGTCGCGTCTGGCCGTCGGCGATCGCCTTCTCTATGGTCGATTTGGTCTTGTTCCAGTACTCGACAGGGAAGAAAACAAGCTCTCGAATCTGGTTATTCCGCATGGCGCCGTTCCCGTTGAACGCCGAGTGACCCAGCGCTCCGACCGGGTTGTAGCCCATGCCGTAGTACTTGCCGTCGAATGTCTGCCAGATGAGGTAGCCCTGTCCGGCTTGGCAAGCACGTACGTTGTCGGCAACTTTGACCGGTGGCCACTTCGGCAAGCCGGTGTAATCGCACGTCGTGTAGGCGCCACTGCAGTACGGCAGCTCCTTGGCGCTCCAGCCCCATAGCTCTCCGCTCTGAGTCAGCCCCCGGATGGCGGTGAAGGACGCCTCAATCGACGTGAAGGCCGGAACCTGTTCAGCGAGGGCCGGTGACCTGGCCCCTGCATAGGAGTCCCGGTTGCAATAGTCAGGCCGCGGGTTCGATGACGGATCGCCGCATGTGCGGCCCAATGCACCCAGCGAGGCCCCGTTGTTTCCCCAGGTCAAGACCTTGCCAGAGGACAACAGAGCTGCGCCGAAGTAGATCCCGCTGACAACTTGTACGACGTACTCATTCGGTGAGTTCTTCCGTGTCCAAGGGTCCAGGCCAACGGACTTCATGGCGTAGACCGGGCGTGGGTTCTTGAGGGTCAGATCCGGGGCTTGAGATATCAGTCCGCGCCTGGTGGTGCCGGAGAAATCGGTCGGCTCATCACCGGTGGGACGCTCGTACTCGTTCTGGCCACCGAAGTAGTAGATGTCGCCGTTCTCCAGCATCACCCAGAACGTGGTGTAGCCGCCCTTGAGGTAGACCGGGGCGTTGCCCGGGACAGCTGGATCGGGCAGCCCTTGAACCTCGGCCGCCCCGGTGTTGGCCGTGGTGGTGGCAGGTGTTGTTCCGCCATACAGGTTGTAGCCCCAGGAGTAGATGTGACCGTCAGCGGCGATGCCGGCTGCGGCCATCTCGGTGGAGCTGATGATCTTGATGCCTGACAGGTACGGGGCGTTGGTGTTGTCCCAGTGCCCGCCCAGCCTGATCCGCTTGGGTGGGGTGGAGTGGGGGTTGCCACGGCTCTTCTGGGTGCCGTCGCGGTACTCATATGAGCCCCAACCCCACACGTAGCCCTTGTTGTCCAGGGCGTTGAAGTTGTAGATCCCGCCGGTGACATCGACAAGCGCGCCTTGGGGCAGGCCGTGGACCTCATGGGGCGGATCATCCGAAGTGTGGCCGCGCACAGCTGCCACGTCTGTGCCGTTCATGCCGTAGTAGCCGTTGCCCCACACATACACACGGCCATCTGCCATGGCCAGGCCTGTATCCACTGAGCGCAGGTCCTGGACCAGGTCCACCGAGATCTTGCCTGGTGGAGGAGTGGTTGGTGGGGCTGTGGGTGGGGTGGTTGGCGGTTCGGTGCCTGGAGGGGTGGTGGTTGGCGGGCCCGGCTCGCTTGGTCCGGGCGGCAACGCTCCCCAACTCGGTCCGCTCGCAAGGGATGCCAATCCCACCGTGACGGCGACACTTGCCACCAGGGCGGCGGCAAGCAGCCGGACACGAAACGCCGGGCCAACTGGGTCTGATGGTCCGGGCCGGCCGGCACGGCAAGGCTGACCGGCATGGCCCACTTGACCAGCCTGGCCCTCCCCGCCGGACCCGCCGGCCGGACCGGTTCCGCCGGCAGGACCTTGCCCGTCCGGCCAACCGTCAAGGCCGGCAGCCCTGCCAGCCGAACCGCTACTACGTGCCCTGGGGCGTGGCACCGTGCTCATTCACTCCGCCTCCGCTTCTGTATCAGAGTCTTCGGTGGATTCATCCGAGGCCTCGGATTCCTCACCTGATTCGGATTCTTCCCTCGGGATCTGGTCTGTCGGCAACAACGCGAACGTCATGCCGCTGATGTTGAACAATTCGCCCAAAGTGCCGGTGTCGTCAATTTCGACTTCCTGGGACCATGTCATTTGCGGCGCCAAAAACATACGTGTACTCAGCGTCTCGGCTTGGAGGGCTGCAATGTAGGATCTGGCGGAATCCAGCGAGCCTTTGATCGCCAGTGTGATCGGGTACATGTACAGCCCCTCTGGCACCTCAGGCATGGCGGCCGCCTCGGTGCCATCTGGGGCGGGAGGCAGCTCAGGCAGGCTGTCCACCGGCAAAGGCGATGCCACCTGGATGGATTGGACGGTCAGCCCGGCAGCTTCTGCGAGGTCTGACAGATAGCGAGTGAAGTTGGACAGTTCCAACGATGTCGGGAATTGTCCCCGCAAACCTGCCAGCTCCGCGTTGAACTCGTCCAAACGAGCAAAGTCGGCTTCGAGTTCTGCCAAACGCCGGCGCAGCACGTCATTGGCTTCCCGTGCTGATTCAGTGGATGAGCGAGCTTCAGCCGCACGGCTTGTCTCAGGCATATAGAAGCCCATGGCGGCCAATATGACCAGCACCAGTGCTACAACTCCAGCACCAGTAATCCACAAACTGCGTTGATTCGTGTTAGTCATTGCGTTCCCTCCTCTTGGCCGGCCTGATCGACCTGCTCTGCCTGCTCACCTTCCGCACCCTGCGCAGCCGGCTCGCCCTCAACACCCGGTTCGCCCTCAACACCCGGCTCACCCTGCGCATCCGGCACGCCTTCCGCACCTTCGGCGCCAGGCTCGCCCTCTGCCCCATCCGTGTGGACCACAAAGTCACCGGACAACCGGCCGATGGTCAGCTGAACAGATGAGGTGACCATGTACCCGGCAGTGAGCGCCTCCCCGTCCGCACCGGTGCCCTCTTCAAGGAAGGCGGTGGTGTAGGTGGCATCCATGAACCCAGGCACGGCGTTCAGCGAATCAAGCCACTGTGCGGCATCGGGCAGCGTGGGAACCCGCACCGTGAAGATCACCGATCCAATGGACGGCAACCCAAGCACGTTCGGGTTCTGCGGCGGCTCACGCGATGGGGCAGCGGCCGTCATCGAGATGCTGGTCAGCGTTCCACCCTCCGGCACAATGTCGAGGATCGCGTCAATGACCGGGACCCACTCGACCTCATAGCCCATGGTTGCTGCAAGCGCGTCGGTGGTGCGAGCCACCTCAGCGCGTACGTCAATGACTTCCTGGAAGTTGGCTTGCGCGTCACGTAGGGTCTGCTGCTCACTCTCGAGGGAGGCCAGTTCGCTCTCAGCGGCCATTCGGCTGATTATCGCTGTGGCAACTCCGAGCGTCAGAACAGCCATGAGCATGCTCAAACCGATGGCCAGCCGGACGCGCAGTGCGGCAAGCTTGCGCCGTTGGGTCACAGCAGGCGGCAATAGGTTGACACCTGGCAAAACGTTGAAGTCGATCTGGGTCACATGACCGGCGCGGCCCTCATTGATGGCCATACCTGTGGAACCGGTCACATCTTCACCAGCCGACCTGCGTGCGGGCAAGATCCTCATTGGGCACCTCCATATGCCAAGCCGGCGGCAACGGTCAGATCTGACCGAACGCCATCGTCCAGCTGGGTAGCAAGGGCGGAAGAAACCTGGGTGAGTTGGTCGATGGCGGCCCTGGCCATCGGCAGCCTCAGTCCGGAAGCCATGTAGCGGTCCATACCGTTCAGCAGCGCCGCCCGGCCTGACACCAGAACGCCGGAAACCTTCTGGCCGGTGCGCTGAACGTGATAGGCGAACGTCTGGTTGATCGCCTCAACCACCGCACTGGCCCGCCGCGAAATCTGTGCGCCAGCTGCCTCAGCCGCCTCACTTCCGGGTGGGGGGGTGGCCAGCCCGAGCGCGATCTTGGCCTGCTCCGCCTCATCACGGCTGATTGAGCAAGCCCGCATCACAGATTCAGTGATCAGCTCCCCGCCATAAGGCAAGGTGCGCAGCATTTGCGGCCTGCCATCAGCCAGGACGATGACGTCGGTTGCGCTAGCTCCCATGTTCACCACCCCAACCACTCCCTGCGCGTAAGGGCCGCGGCCCAAGATCCGCGCAATGGCAAGAGCCGCCAAATCGACCCGAACCGGCGTCACACCAGCGGCGGAGGCGGCATTGACCGCCCGTCCCACCGAATCGGCCAACGCCGCCACCAGCAGACCCTGGATGTGATGCTCAGTGGTCCTGATGGGGCAAAAGTCGAGCAGACAGTCCTCAACGCGGACCGACAGCTCGTCTTGGACCATGTACTTCAGCGAGGCCCGCAACTGGTCCATCGGCGCTATAGGCAGCTCGGTTTCACGCACGGTGACGTGGGTGCCGCCGCAGCCCAACACAACGTTCTTGGTGGGCAGCCGGCTGGAGCGGAACAGGTGACGCACCGCATCGGTGACCAGCGGGGGGTTGGCCACCTCGCCATCGGACATGGCTGCCGGATCCAGCGGGACCTGGGCAAAGTCCACAATCCGCGGGGTGGTTGCGGTCGGGTGGGCGCTGTCGTATTCGACAACGGCAGCCCGCGCGTACCTGGTTCCCAAGTCCAGGCCAACCGCAGTGGTTTTAGCCATGATTCGGTGTTCTCCGTTCAGTGATCGGGTGAGGGGAAGAGGCGGCCGGACGGGCGTTCATAGTCCAACCACCTGCAAGTAGTAGGCCCAGGCCGGAAGCCCAAGCACGCAGCCAATCGCCGCGCCGGCGCACATCCACGGCCCAAACGGGATGGTGGTACCCCGCCCTGATCGCCTGGTGACCATGGTGGCGATGCCGAACGCAGCTCCCAGAGCAAACGGGGCCAGCGCGCCGAGGGCAAACGGCCCCCAGCCGAGCCAGGCCAGCGCCATCCCGAGAACGCCGGACAGTTTGGCGTCACCCAAACCCATGCCGCGTGGAGCGATCACACACACCGCCGTATAGAAGGCCACCAGCGCCACCCCGCCGATGCCGGCCCTTGCCAAGGCAAACCAGTCGCCTTGACCAAATGAGGCCAACGCAAGCAATGCGGCCAGGATCGGGTAGGAAGGCAGCACTATCGAGTTGGGCAGGCGGCGCACCCGCCAGTCGATGACGGTCAACGCCAGTGCTACGGCGGTCAGATAGAAGTAGGCCGGCAGCGCCCAAGACCATCCCAGCCAGGCGGCCACCCCGACGAAGGCGGCCGCAGTGAGGGCCTCAACCGCCGGGTAGCGCCAGCTGATTGGGCAACCGCAGTTGCGGCATCGGGCGCGCAGAAGGATCCAGGACAACAGGGGGATGTTGTCCCTGGCCTGGATACGGGCGTGGCAGTTGGGGCAGGCTGAGCGCGGCCAGAGTGATTCGCCTTCGGGGACCCGGGCTATCACAACGTTGAGGAATGATCCGACCACCAGGCCAAACAGGCCAGACACAACGAGAAGTAGAGCTGTCATGATTGGGCCTCCCAGATGTGATCGGCGGTTGGCCGCTCCTCGGTCCAGTCGATGGCCAACCAGTCACCCAGGAATGCGGTGTGAGGTGGGCGCTCGCGGCGGTAGCGGGGATCGTAGATGTAGTGCTTGGAATAGCCGGCCGTGACTTTCCCGGCGCCGTCCTCCAGCGCCACAACGCCACGGAAGCGTTGGGCAACCGAGCCGAAAACGCACAGGTTGCCGCGCACGCCGCCGGCATCCCAGTTCTGGACTCGGAATGATCCGTCAGCAGCGAA
>JAIRRT010000095.1 GCA_031255835.1 Bifidobacteriaceae bacterium
AGCCGCCAGCAGGAGCCGGGGGTTTGCCCGGCGTTGGCGTTCAACACCAGGTGAATGGCGCCATCGGCCCGCTCCAGCACGGCCACGTCCACACCGGTCAGGACCTCGACACCCGCCGCATCGATCAGCCCGGCCAGCCGCGCGAACTGCGCACCCCGCCTAGCGTGTTGTCCGCCGCCCTTCGCGGCAGCCTGCCCAGCCGCCTGCGCGCCACCCTGCCCAGCGGCACTCCCAGCGGCACTCCTGGCGCTCCGCGGGCCGCCCTTCGCGGCGGCTTCACGCCAATACTGACCCCCCAGGCGCGGAGACGAATCGATCAAAGTGACGCGCGCGCCAGCCCTCCGAGCGGCATGGGCCGCAGCCATCCCAGCCGGCCCGGCTCCAATCACCGCAACCCACCTAGCCGTTCGGCTCATCAGCCAACACCACCCGTCGTAACCACCCGATCACCATCAACGGCCAACCGCTGGCACGCTCGGACACCCGGCTGACCGTTGAGCGTCACCAAACAGTCAAAGCACACGCCGATGCCGCAGAACAGTCCCCGCCTCGCCCCCGATGCCGTAGTCCGCCAAGTCTGCTCCCCCGCCGCAAGCAGCAACCCAGCGATGCTCTGACCGGCTCGCCCTTCCACCACCCGCCCATCAACCTCAACAACAACCGTCCCGTCCGTGCCCGCACCACCACTCCAACCACCCGAACCAGTCCCGCCGCACAAGGCGGGTTCACCCCCCAAGCCCGGCCCGTCGGCATCGCGCGCCGCGCCAGCTGCACCCCCACCAACCGCACCAGAGCCACCGCCGAACCCGAACCCGCCACCCAAACTCGCTCCGCCACCCGAGGCCAGCCCACCCGAGGGAGCCCCACCAAGACCCACGGCACCCACCCCAGCCGCACCTGCACCGGCATGGTGCGGTTCGTCATCGTCGGGGTGGGGGGTTAGGGCGGGGCGGTTGGGGGAGAAGGGGGTGGGATCGGTGGGCGGTGGGTTGCCCAGCATCAGGGCCGCCAGCAGGTCTCCCGTGGCGGGGGCGAGCCCAACGCCTGCGCCCTCGTGGCCGGTGGCAAACCAGAGTCCATCCAGCGCGCCGGCCGCGCCAATCACCGGCAGATGGTCCGGCACATACGGGCGAAACCCCAGGTAGGCGCGCATAACCTGAACGTCCGCCAGGAACGGGAACAGGCCAACCGCCCGTTTGGCAATCTCGGCCCAAAGCTCCACCCGGGCGGTCGGATCGAACCCAACGCGCTCGCGGCTCGACCCAATCAGCACCGTCCCGGCCCGCGTCGACTCAACCACCGCGGAGACCGCCGCGCCGCCGGACTGGGTGGCCGCCACATAGTCCCCCGCGTAGACCTTGTGCCGAACTCGCCCGGGCGTGAGCGGCATCGTCACCAGCACCATCCCGCGTCGCGGCGCAACCGCCATCGGCACCCCCAGGCGCCGGGCCACCTCACCAGACCACGGGCCCGCCGCCACCACAACCGCCCCCGCCGGCACGTCACCGGCCGTGGTCCGCACCCCCGCCAGCCGCCCGTCACCCGCGCGCAATCCGCCTGTCACCTCGGCGCCAGCCCGGACCTGCGCCCCCGCCCGCCTGGCCGAGGCCAGCAGCGCCAACGTCCCATTGACCGGCTGAATCTGTGCGTCATCCGGATAGTGAATTGCCCCGACGATGCCGCCCCCCAACTCAGGTTCCAAGCCGCGCCATTGCGCTTCGGTCAGGTCATTGACCTTCACGCCGGATTGACGGTGGGCCGCGGCGAATTGGTGCAGCGGTTCAACGCCTCCGTCTTGGCTGACCACCATGAGCCCGCCTTTGGGCTCGTATTCAATGTCCGGGAACTGCGGTCCCAGCTCGTCCGCCAATTGGGCGGACAGATCGCGCCAAATCCGCGCGGAAACCTTGGCCAAATCGAGTTCCGGACCGGGTGGTTTGTCCGAGACCAACACATTGCCCTCGCAGTGGGCAGAAGTGGCGCAGCCAGGCTCACCAGAATCGACCACCGTCACGCTCATCCCCTGCCGAGCCAACGCCCTCGCGCAAGCCGCCCCGACTATCCCGGCGCCCACCACCACAACATCAGGCGCGCCACCAAGAACCCGGTTGGCCAAACCTCCTGGGGTCACGGGGCAGCTCCTTCGAGCAATGGGGCAAGCAGACGCCAAACAGACTACTTCCGCCCACGCTCCCCGCGGGCGTGAGAGGGTTGGGGTTGATGTCTTCTTCTCGGCGCATTACACCGCGCTCGGTTCGGCGCGCGCTGCGGCGGGGGGTTGTTGTTGATCCGGCGGCTGCGCTTGAGCCGCAGGTGGCTGGACGGAGTGGCCAGAAGCACCTGGGCATCCGCCTGCCCGATGCCGCCACCTTGCGGGCGCTGAGCTGGGTCTCGCCTGACGTTTGGCAGGGGCATTCGCTGACCGTCCAGATCAGCAACTTCACGCCCCCCGCGCCAGGCTGG
Source organism: Bifidobacteriaceae bacterium (assembly GCA_031255835.1). Classification (GTDB taxonomy): domain Bacteria; phylum Actinomycetota; class Actinomycetes; order Actinomycetales; family WQXJ01; genus JAIRRT01. Next base: position 2,464 of record JAIRRT010000095.1, read on the forward strand.
CGCCCGCGGGTCCCGGCCATTGGGCGCCTGGCCAGCTTCGACATCGACCATGACGCGGAGGGTCACTGCATCACCTTCACCCTGACGCTGACTGAGCCAACCAGCCTGCCGGAATTCGCGCAGGCCCTCGCCCCCCTTGCCGAGCCGCTGCCCAGCCGCCTTGCCGGGGCGCGGGCCGCCATCGGCGTTGAGGCCCCGGACCCGCCAACCCAGGCGCCAACCCTCCTGGCCATACCCGATCCGGAGGGCGGCGACACGTCTGATCCAACGGTCCCGCCCTGGGATCTGGTCGCTGACCTGGGGGAAATCGCCCAGCCAACCTCCGATTCCATAGCGCGGGTCCGCCTGCGCTCCATCCGCCCGCTGATAGATCTGTCCGTCCACAACCCGATTGGCCGGCCGCCGTTCAAACCCAACCGGACCGCCACCATCCGCCGCACCCAAGACGCTCTGCAGATCACCCGCTCCGGTTCGCGAGGCAACGCAGGCGCCATCGTGCTCCCCTTGAGAAGTGCGGTGACCAGGCAAAACGTTGTCGCCTTGCATGCTTTGGCGGCCACCTTGGACTGCAGCGACCTAGCCCTCCAAGCCGACGATGACGCCCCCCACCTATCCGCGCGGCTCGCCGAGCTTGCGGCCACCGGGGTGATCTGCCACTCCGCGCCGCTGCCCGCCACTGAGTCGCTCGATCCGCGTTTGGCCGAGATGGTGCGCGCACCCGGCCCGGCGCAGGACGTGCTGGTGATTGAGGGCGAGTTGCGCTCGGTGCGGCAGCGCCGGCGTGCTTTGCAGGCGCATTCGCTGGCCGCCCGCTGGTTTGCCCCGACCGATCCGTTGGCGCCGCCACCGCTGACAGCCGCCCCGGAGGTGTCCGTGGTGCTGGCAACAAAGCGGCCGGAAAACCTCGCTGACGTGCTGCGGGCCTTGGCGGCTGAGTCCTACCCCCGGATGGAGATCCTTGTCGGCATCCACGGCGATGGCGATGCGCCTGACCCTGCCCTGCTGAACGAATGGGCTGGTGGGCGCGGTTTGCGGGCCGCGCGGTTCGCTGCCAGCGCCACGCTGGGGGAAATCCTGGGGCGGCTATCCGACCTGGCTGACGGCCAGCTCATAGCCAAGGTCGATGACGATGACCTGTATGGACCGCACCATCTAGCCGATCTTGTTCTCGCCCAGGCATACTCCCGGGCAGATGCCGTCGGTTTGGCGCTGTGGCACCGCCATTTTGTGGCCGCCAATCTGTCAACCGCTGCCCGCCGCCGCGTTTCAGAGGTGTACACGCACTTTGTCCCCGGCGGCACGTTGACGGCCACCCGGCAGATTCTCAGCGAAATTGGCGGTTGGCGGCCTGTTCCGCGGTCGGTTGACAGGGCCTTGTTGCAGCGGATTCTCCGGATGGGCGGGCTGGTCTACCGCACCCACGGCTTCGGTTACGTCTATTGCCGCCACCTGACGGGGCACACCTGGAACCCAGATGAATCAGCCATCATCGCCAAGACTGGCGACCGTTGGGATGGCCTGGCGCCGGTCCAAGTTGAGACGGCCAGCAGCTTTGACCCTGCCACCTGCCGGTTAGCCCCCCAAGCCCGCCCCACCGTGGTCTACCAGCGGCCCAAACCGTAGGCTCCGCATCCAAACGGGCGCGCGTTGTCCAAGGACGCACCTCGATCAAGCACCCACCCTGCCCAAGGACCCACCTCGCCCAAAGGCGCACCTTGTTCAAGACGGCGGGTATTGCATCGTTTTTATTCGCTCCAGAGTCTCTTCTATGAGAGTTCGGTTTGAGCGTTGCAGATCGGCTATGACGAGAAGTGCAAAGCAGAGCAGCGCGCCGACCAAAGATGTGGTTCCGAAGATGAGTGATTGGATGTGACCATCTGTTTCACCGATCAGCCAGTAGTACAGGAACCGAGCAAAGGGAATGGCGCCGATGATGGCCAACGCACACCCTGGTATCGCGAACACGGTGTGCGGCTTGTACATCAGATACGAGCGCACTATCGCCATCCCGGACATCGCCATATGCTGGAAGATGTTCTTGAACAGGCGTGATTCGCGAGTCTTCTCATTCGTGTCGATCTTGATCGAATCGATCCGCAGCCGCTTGTTCCCTGCCTGGATGATCGTCTCCATGCAGTAGCTGAACTTGGTGACGATGTTCAGCCTCATCAACGCAGTGCGAGAGTACGCCCGGAACCCACTGGCGGCATCGGGCAGTTTTGTGCCGGCCGCCACATTGACCACACCGCTGCCCACCTTTTGCATCGCCTTCTTGAACGGTGAGAAATGGGCTATCTTCGCGGTCTGCCGGTCACCAACCACAATGTCGGCCTCGCCTCGCAGAATAGGCTGGACCAGATCACCGATCCTGCTCTGCGGGTATTGATTGTCGCCGTCGGTGTTGACAACAATATCGGCCCCATGGGCCAGCGCATAATCGATGCCGTCACGGAATGACCGTGCCAAACCCATCCTTTGTGTGTGCCGCACTATGTGCTCCACGCCAAAGCCCCGCGCAACCTCGGATGTGGCGTCATCCGAGCCGTCATCGATCACCAGGATCTCGATCTGATCGATGCCAGCGATCTTTGTCGGAATGGTCCGCAAAACCTCAGGCAGGGTCTGCTCCTCGTTGAGGCACGGAATCTGAACGAACAGTCGCATAGGCTTTCCTGGCGTGGCTGGGACCCGGCAAGTCTAGCGTCTGGTAGCCCGCCCCAGTTCTTCCAGGACGATGCCGGCCACGTGGTCAGCGCATCGTGTAGCCTCTGCGCCCGGGCTGGCCGGGGGCAGTTCGATCCAATGCTGGGCAAAGTCCTTTGCCATCTGGCTGGTCGATTCCCCCCGCGCAACTGCCTCCATCAACTGGTCTGGGTCGCCCAACAGTGGGAACGGCGCCTGGCGCAGGTCCCAATACAGCCCGCGCTGATCCTCATAGTCCGCCAGGTCAGGGGCAAACAGGTAGCACGGCACCGCCTGAACAGCGGCCTCGAACAGGGCAGAGGAATAGTCGGTGACAAATGCTTGAGCCACCGTGCACAGATCAGCGGAGGTGTCCGGCTGGGTGATGATGGAAACGCTCCCGCCGTCGGTGTCCAATTCCCAAGTCTCAATCGGATGAGGCGCGATCACCAAATGCCATCCGTGGCGGTGGGCTGCACCGGCCAAGCGCCGAGCGCTCTCCCGCCCAGCCTGGTCGCGGCGTTGCGTTGGGGCATAGAGCAGAACGGGCCGCTTGGCCAACTCTGGATATCTGCCAAGGATGCGTTCGCGCACAGCTTGGCGGGCGGCATCGTCGGTTAAAAGGTCTACGCGGGGTAGGGGGGCCACCTTCACCTGATCGGACCGAACTGCGAGCGCCGTGGCGAAGTGCGGCCGCGCCGCCTCGGAACTGGCCAACACGACGGCGTAGCCGCGGTGCATCTCGCCTGCTGCGGCCTCTGCGCCCGCGCGGCCATCCGGGCTGCCGATGGCGTCCAGGCCAAACCGTTTCAGCGCGCCCAGGGCGTGCCACATTTGGACCACTCGCAGCCTGTCGGCCCACTTGGGCACCGAAACGACGGGCGAATAGGTGTCCAGAACCACAACGCGAGCACTGGCAACCAAACGCAGATGGGCCAGCATGTCCCGCACAAACCCGAGGCCGAGGCGCTGGCCGGGCCCTCGCACGCGGCGGACTGTTCTGATCTGGATATCCAGACCGGGTTCGCGGCGCAGAAGTGCGGCCTTGAGCAACTCGAAATCGACCGGCACGTCGGTCGATTGCCGCGACACCATGACCACGCGCCGCCTGGGGCGGATCAGCCCACGGAACAGCCCTCCCGCTACACGCAACCCAGCTGCCACCACCGTCAGCCCAAGGCTCCTAGGCCAGCCCTTTGCCGCCGGCTGACCTGCGGTGACGGGGACCTGGCCCGCGCCAGTTGCCTGCGCGCTCACTCCGCCTCCCGCCCGCCAGGTTCGCCACCCGCGCCACCCTGCGTGTCCCCCTGCGCCTCACCCACTGCCCCATCAGGCGCGCCACCCGGCACCTCGCCTACCGCGCCACCCGGCACCTCGCCCGCCGCCTCCCCCTGCACCCCACCCTCAGGTGCCCCGGCCAACACGAGTTGCGCGGCGATCCGGGCGGCTGAATGGCCGTCGCAGGCGGAGGTGAACTCGGCCAGGAAAGGCGCCAGTACGGCATCGTCCACGTGGGCTTGTTCAATGGCGGCAGCTAGGGAGGCGGGCTCTGTCACCAACGGTCCAATCAGGTAGCGCTCAAACGGACGGTAGAAATCGCGGCTGGCAGTGTATTCGGCGATGTCAGGGGCAAAAAACACCACAGGACAACGCAGCATGGCGGCCTCGAAAATGGCCGAGGAATAGTCGGTCACCAACACGTCAGCCGCCATAAGCAACTCGGTCAGCTCACGCTCGGCGGTGACGTCCGCTATCCCCGGAAGCGGCGGCATCGGCGGGATAAAGGGGTGCAACTTGACCGCCACCAGCCAATCGGGACCCAACGTCTGGGCCAGCCGCGGCATATCCACCAAATCCAGGTCATAGTGGGCGGTTCTGGCGCCGTGCCCGCGGAATGTCGGGGCAAAGAGCACCAGCTTTGTCCCATCCGCCATTCCCAGCCGAGCCCTGACGCGCTGACGGGCCGACGCAACCGCCTGCTCATCAAACAGCGGGTCAGTGCGCGGCACCCCTAAAGCGTGAACGCGAGATGCGTCTATGCCAAATGACTCGGCAATGTCCGGCCGCACCGCCTCAGAACTGGCGGTTGCCCACGTGTAGTTGCGGTGAATGCGGGATCCAGGAACCGGCCCGCCAGGCAGCCCGGCACGCGAATGGCCAACCCGTTTGAACGCCCCAACGGCGTGCCAAACCTGCCCCAAATCAGTCTCCGGGCGCAGGTTGAGCTGGTAGATCATCGGGTAGAAATCATCCAAAACCACCACTCGGCTGCGCGCCAGAACCAGCGGCAACCGCAGCATCTGGCTCAGCGAACGCGGCCGGCGCCCGGACGGCCGCAGCACCGCCACCACCCGGGTGCGCGGGGATTGCCGGACAATCTCGGCCCGCAGGTAGGCCAGGTTCCCCGAGACCCGCCCGCGCGAATCGGACAGGAACGCCACCTGCCACGGGTCAACCCGCAGCACCCGCCGCCACAGCGCATACGCGGCGATGTAGTAGACGTAGCGCCACCTCTGGGCAAACAGACTCCGCCGTACGATGGCGCGCCCCACCCCAACCGGCCCCAACCGGATCGCTTGGGTCACCAGGTGGCGCAGCCGCGCAACTGGCCCGCCGCGAACCGGCTCACCGTCCATGCGCCGCGGTGTCCCTCCTGCTGTGTTTTCCAATGCCCAAGCTGTGCCCAACCCTACTTGGCCGAGCCTTGCCTTGGCAGCCGACTACATTTGCTCCCGTGACTCAGGCAGCACCAGATTCTCCGATGAACTCACGTCCAGGCGATTCACCCGATTCTCGGCGCCACAACCGCCCACCAGGCGGCAACCAGCCGAGCGCCGCGTTCAAGGCACTCATCAAGGCCGGCTTTGTTGGCGGCGGCTATCTGACGCCACCGCTGGCGGCCAGGGCAGCCTGCAAGCTGTGGTGCCGCCTGCCACGCAACCAGGCCAGGCGCAAGGACAACCGCCCAAACCCCGGCGCCATCGAGAAGGTCCCGATTGACGGCACCCGCCGCCTGACAGTCGAATGGTGGGGCGCGGATGATGCGCCGCTGGTCTATCTGGTCCACGGCTGGGGCGGTTGGCGCGGTCAGGTCGCATCATTTGTCACCCCGCTTGTCGAGTCCGGTTTGCGCGTGTTGACGTTCGACTGCCTGTCCCACGGCGATTCCGATCCTGGCGAGCACGGCGCCGGCTACTCCTCAGGTGGGGAGATGATCCGGTCCCTCAAGGCGGTGGCTGCTGCCTATGGCCCGGCGCGCGGCGTCATCGCCCACTCCCTGGGATGCGCAACCACCGCCCGCTCCATCCTGGAATCTGCCTTGACCGCTGACCGCCTGGCCTTCGTAGCTCCCAACCCGGACATGCGGGCCATCGCCATCGACTTTGGGCGCTCACTCGGCTTCCCGCCACGCACCATCCGCATGATGGTCCACTACATGGAGCGTTGGGCACACCGCACCGTTGCGGACTTTGACCTGGTAGCCATGGGTGCCACGGGCTCGCTGGGCAACGCTTTGTTGGTGCATGACAGGGCCGATAAAGAGGTCCCGTTCTCCAATGCTGTCGAGATCGAGGCGAACTGGCCCGGCGCCCGGTTGATGGCAACCGATGGCTACGGCCACCACCGCATCCTGATAGATCCAGCGGTTGTGCGGGCAGCCGCCGCTGAGATGGGCTGACCAAGAGCATTCCCGCAGGTGGCCTGGCGCCACCCCGTCGCAAGACCTCGCGCCAGGTGCCCCAGTCCTGCCCGCCGGTGCCGCCGGGAAACATTCGAGGCGGCTGCTTCGTCTCATCCAAATGGATGGCTGTGCGCCGGTTCGCCCCACGGCGGGCACGAACTTGTCGCTCTTGGTAAGGACCTGAGGAATGAACCCGCACCCTGACACCACCAACGTTCACCGAAGTCACAGGCCCGTTCTGGACTTCCTGCAGCGAGTGGGGGCCGTGGCTTTTGCCACCGCTTTGGCCATGGCTGGCCTGTTGGCTCCAACCCTTGCGCTTGCGGAGTCGAATGCGCCAAGTGATCCCCCGTCCGATGCCGTAACGTTGGACCCTGCCGAGGTGGAGGCAACCGAACCCGCCGCTTCCGATTCCTCGCCCGCCGAGCAAGCCAGCACCGGGGCCGTGGTACAGGGCCCTGCCGAGACCGCTAGCGAAGAGCCAGCTGAGCAGGCCACTGAGGCTGTCGGGCCGGCCGAGGCGCCGGATTCTTCAGATGCCCAGTCCGCCAGCGAGCCAGACGATCCATCCGCCGAGAAGCCCGAGCTGCCAGCCAGGGACCGCGCGTCAGAGCGGATCATG
>JAIRRT010000105.1 GCA_031255835.1 Bifidobacteriaceae bacterium
GGACGGTGCTGAGCACTTACGGTCGCCCGCCCCCACCGACACCTGCTCGCTGAGCACGGATCGGGACTCACCGCCCATCAGGTCACCGCCGGAACTGCTCAAAACTGGGGAGAGAACCCAAATGGGAGACCGGTGCTGAGCACTTACGGTCGCCCCGCCCACACCGGCACCCGCCCCCTGAGCACGAACCTGCGCCCACCGCCCATCAGGTCACCGCTGCCCAGCAACCCGAAGTGCTCAAAACAGGATGAGACCCCCCGCCCGGTGAGGTGCCCTGAGCACTTGGGGTCGACATCGGCGGCGGTCCCAGCTCATCAAAGTGACCACTTCTGCGGGGGTGGGGCCGATCTCTCCGAGAAATGGTCAGTTTCGGCTGGGGTTGGGTGACCGGCTTCCAAAGGCATGCCGCAAGCGGCATCGACACCCCCTCCGCAACGCCAGCACCACGACGCGAGCAGCGGAGGTTGAACGGCATCGGCGGGGGTGGGTTGGTGCGGGTACACTAAGTATGCTCAAGTCAACCCGTGTTGGGAGGTCGCCGTGTCAACCAGGGCCGTCAAGGAGAAGATGGAGCCGATCACCGCGAAGCTCAAGCCTGATGAGAAGCGCGAGTTCCTGCGCGTAGCGGATCGGATTGGCACCACGCCGTCGAACGCGATCCGGATCTTTGTGGCGGCGTTCAACAGGCGCGGCGGGTTCCCGTTCGACCCGTCGAACCCGCTCGGGTACAACAGACAGACTCTGGCGGCTATGGAAGACGCGGCGCTGGGGCGGGACCTGTCCGGCCCATACGGGTCGGCACGGGAGGCCAGGGCCGCGATCTTGGCCGAGGACGAGAATGCGTGAGCTGGAGCTCACCTCCAGATACAAGAAGGACTACCGGCTGGCCGCCCGGCGCGGATGCGACCTTGGAAAGCTGGACGCGGTGATCGACCACCTGCTGGGCGGGGCGAAACTGCCGCCAGAACTCAAAGACCACTCGTTGGGGGGCGGCTACAGCGGGCACCGAGAGTGCCACATCGAACCGGACTGGCTGCTTATCTACCGCGTCAGCGACGACGAGTCAATGCTCACAGCGGTCAGGACCGGCTCGCACAGCGACCTGTTCGGATAGCTCCGGCGACAACCGCCCCTTGCCGCAGGACCGGCGGCGATCCCGCCTGAGCAAAGTGACCACTTCTGCCGGGGTGGGGCCGATCTGGGGGAAAGGGGGTCAGTTGCGGCCGGGGTTGGGTGAAGGCGGGGCCGGGTCTTGCGACCTGGCCCCGCCTTTTGTATTCAGTTGTGTTGGTTGGTGTGGGTTCTACCCGGGTCCTCCCCGCCGATGTCGGGTCCTTTCCGGGCTGGCGCTAGTGCGCCGAGCCCTGGGGCCGCCGAGTGGACGGTGGGGTGGGTCGGGGTTTGAAGTCCGCCGGGGCAATGCCCCGAAGGTCTGGCCACGGCGGCCGCTACCGGTCTAGCTCGCCGAGTCGGTCGGCTTGAGTACGCAAGGTGGAGTCTTGCCAGCATCAGCTTCGGTTCCTGTGCACCAACCCGCGAATTCAGTCCAGTGAACCGTCCAGCTGGCCTTGAGAGGTTCCCACCCCGCCTTCGCGAACTCAACGGTAATCACGTACTCGCCAGTCTTGAGGTCGCCGAGATAGATGTTGCCGCCGGGATCACCGGTAGCTGACTCCGGGTAGACAGCCGGCGCAGGCGTTCTACCAATAAGAGCCCGTATTGGGCGGAGCTTGGACCCTTTCAAGTCCACCTCGTCTCCGATGAAGAGATTGATCTCTAGGCCCGGGTCGCCGCCCTCGTACCTCAACGATGTCAGCGGTGAGGGTGTAGGTGTGGCAGGCCGGTCAGTATCATCACTTTCCCACGGTTCCTCCGTCATGCCGCAGGTCTTGTTCTCCGGTTTGGGGATGCAGGAGAGGGTTACGGAAACGATGGCGTCGAGCAGGTTGAGATCTACCGGCTGGTTGAAGATGTCAGTCCAGACGGGGATTTCGAACGAGATCTTGTCGAAATCACCGGCTGTCAGTTTGTCCGTCGTGCTTTCCAGTGTCGGAACCTGGAAGGACATGGCCTCGCCCTCGAAATCCTTCACAGGCACGGGCGGTGGGGACACATCCGTGACGCGTTGCCATTTGAGCGGCCATGTGACCACCAGTGGTACGTACTCGGCTGCACCATTGATCTCAGGCTTGGTGACAGTCATCTTCATGGTGTATTCCCCTCGAGGCAGGACTTTGAATGCATCGAGGTAGTTGAACTCATCCGCAGCGTCCGAGCCCTCGCTCGTGCCGGACGCCGTTGGGAGAGCCGCGGCCGGCACGAATGCCCAGTCCGACTTTTCGGGTGCCGGTGGTTTTGTAGGTGTCCCAGGAGTGACAGACGCACTACCCGATGGGCTTGGTGTGGCCGAAGGAATGATTGGTGGGGTGTACACGTAGGTGATTACCTCCTTGGCCCTCATGGTCAGGACACTGTAAGGCTCAGGCGACTCCAAGTAGGGAACCGAACTCTCGTTGGAATACAGTGCGAACGAGACCATGTCGTCATCTGCGATCACGGGAACAGGATTGCCGTCGGTATCCTTCCAAATTGGAATCATGACCTTGATTGCTGCCATGAGGGCATCCCTGGTGAATTCCGCGTCGCTCTCCGGCACCATAAACTCCGCGCCATCGGGCATGGCAATCGCCGGTACCTCGATTGGATCGACAGGCTCGGGGTCGGTCGGCAGTGGTGTGGGATCCTCGGTTGGTGGCGGTGGCTTCGGGTCATTTGACGGATCCGACGTTGGCGGTGCGGGGTCCGGTGCTGGCTTGTCGGTGGCAGGCGGTGGCGGCGTCTGGTTGGCCGGCGGTGTTGCTGCCGGAGGTGCTTGGACCGGAGATGTGGGTCCCGGAACGGACTTGGCCGAGGCTACGGCAATAGCAGACCCACGGGCTTTGGCCTTGCCGACAACAACCAGACCGATCTTGGATCCAGCATCCTTGGCGTTGACCTTGTATGAAGCCTTGGTGGCCCCGCCGATGTTCCAACCATCCCGGGTCCACTGATAAGACAGCTTGGTCCCCGAAGGCGACCACGCACCGGCCTTGGCCTTCAAGGTCGCCCCAACAGCGGCGTTGCCGCTGATAGACACCTTGTGTGCCTTGACAGCCTTAGCGGCCTTGGACACAGCCCGAGCCAAAGACTTCTGGGTCACTGCGGACTTTCCAGGTGCCTTGACCTGGACCCGCACCGACAGCTTCTTCGAAGCATCGGCTGCTGCGATCTTGTATGTCTTGTGGCTTGCGCCTTTGATGGCTTTGCCGTTGCGCAACCACTGATACTTCACAGTCGCTCCGGAGGGTACGGATCCGGGAACAGCTGTGATCTTGGCGCCCTTCACAAGCGCCCCGGAAACCCCAGGACGTTGCAAGCCGAGCGCTTTGGCGGCTGCCGATGGTGCTGCTGGTACTGGCTCGCCGGCAGCCTGTGCGGCAGGTGCCGCGCAAAGCGATCCGACGGCGCATACCGCACTCGCGGTCAGGGCCGCGACTAGGCGACCAACGGTCGCCGTTGTAGGTTTGGCGTGAGTTACGGTCATGAGTGAGTTCCAACTCCCTTGGCGGAAACAGACAGAAACGCGGGGCGCTGGGGCTCACCCCGCCAACGAACAGCCCCCAAAAATCCTTCCCCACCCCCCCGGATGGTGAAGTGTCTTGGGTGGTTGGGGTCGGCATCGGCGGGGATGGGTTGCTTGGGGGTAGGTCGGGGTTCCGGGTTCCTGGGGTACAGTCCTGGAGACTCAATTGGTTCTAACGGGCGATGCACATTACAGGGTTTATCGCGAAGGGGGGTCAACGCTGCACTGCTCGTGGAAAACGTTCCAGCCAGTGCACATGGGCGGGGGCCCGGTCCAGTTTAGATGCCACGTGACTACTAGCTTGCCGTACTTGTCGGATTCCTTCATGAACTCGGCCATGATCGTGTAGGTCCCACTCTCGAGTTTATCGAGAGCTGTCACCCCATTCCAATACGCAGGACCAGTGACCGCAAGTGCTGGATTGCCAACGGGGTAGTTCAGCAGGAATTTGATTGGGAGCAGTTTGTACCCATCGCTATCCTGCATGACATATCCGTCTGCTTCGCTGGCGAGTACGCTGATTGTGTTGGCGCCAGTATCCGCGCCTGGGACCGCGGCATGGGCGACCGGTGTGGGCGTGGCGATGGGCTCGGAACCGTCGTTCTTGCTCCCAGCCTTGACCCAGGCCTCGTGTTTCGCAATGTAGTCCTCGTATTCCCCAGGCTTGTACATGGCAACTGATGTGAGAGTGTCAGCGGCCAGGACCGAGACCGCGTGCTCGAACATGTCAGCCCAGATGGGGAAGTCGACAGAGATGCCATAGAAGTCCTCGGCCTCATGCTCCAGCCAGCCTATAACCCCTGAGCCCGCATGACGCGTCTTCATCACTGTCGGAGTTGGAATTGTGAAGGACTCGGGAGTGCCTGTGGCCCGGGCTACCGTCTTGGGGTTCGGCTTTTGGTTGGTCCATTGTAATGGCCAGGTGACTACGTGGGGAACGTATTCGGGTATGTCCTTTGAGCCAGCCTTGGTGACTATCAACGTGACGGTGTACTTGCCGCTAGTGAGAGTCCGCAGGTAGTCGATGTGGACCCCATTCTCGCCCACGAACGCTGCGCCTGGCGCGAATGACCAACCGGACGCCTCCGGAGGGTCCGGCGGCTTTGTTGTGGTGTTTCCTGGCTCGGGCGATTGGCTAGTGGTCGGTGAAGTAGTCGGGGTCGGCATCGTGTATGTCATGAAGCCATGGTCCGTCATGTGCAAGACGGTGAAGGCCGTGGGTGACTCGAAATAGGTCTTGCCGTCTTCTGAGGTCAAAGTGAACGTGACCAGGTCCTCGTTCTCGAGCCCTGGGACAGTATTGCCCTCAGCGTCCTTCCAAACCGGAATGTCGAACTTGAGCTTCGCGAGCTCAGCCTGGGTGATGTCTTCTGCTTTGCTCACCGTGAACGGCACGCTCTCTGTGATGGCAATCGTGGGAACCTCGATTGGGTCTACTGGTTCGGGGTCGGTCGGCAGTGGGCTTGGTGACTCGGATGGTGGCGGCGATGGTTTCGGGTCGTCTGACGGGTCTGGTGCGGGCGGTGCCGGTGGTGCTGGCTTTGTGGGCGGTGCGGGGTCCGGTGCTGGCTTGTCGGTGGCAGCCGGTGGCGGCGGTTTCGGGTGGTCTGATGGGTCTGGTGCGGGCGGTGCCGGCTTTGTGGGCGGTGCGGGGTCCGGTTGTGTTGGCTTGTCGGTGGTGGCCGGCGGCGGCTTCGGGTCATCTGACGGATCCGATGTAGGCGGTGCCGGTGGTGCTGGCTTTGTGGGTGGTGCGGCGTCCGGTGCTGGCTTGTCGGTGGCAGGCGGTGGCGGCGGCTGGTTGGCCGGCGGGGTTGCTGCCGGAGGTGCTTGGACCGGAGATGTCGGTGCCGGAACGGACTTGGCTGAGGCTACGGCAATAGCAGACCCGCGGGCCTTGGCTTTGCCGACCACAACTAGACCGATCTTTGCTCCGGCATCCTTGGCGTTGACCTTGTATGAAGCCTTTGTGGCTCCGGCGATGTTCCAACCATCGCGAGTCCACTGGTAGGACAGCTTGGTGTCCTTGGGTGACCAGGCTTCGGCCATGGCCTTCAAGGTTGCGCCCACTGCGGCTTTGCCGCTGATGGAAACCTTGGCCGCTTTGACAGCCTTCCCCACCTTGGGAACCGTGCGGGCCACCGAGGTCTGGGTCACGGCGGACTGGCCCGAAGCCTTAACCCGCACCCGCACGGCCAGTCTCTTGGCGGCATCGGCGGGGATGATCTTGTAGGTCTTGTGTTTGGCACCTTTGATGGCTTTGCCGTTGCGCAACCACTGGTAGCTGACAGCCGAGCCCTTTGGCACGGCGCCGGGAACGGCTTCCACCTTGGCGCCCTTGACAAGCGCGCCGGAAATCCCAGGACGTTGCAGTCCGAGCGCTTTGGCTGCGGCCGATGGTGCTGCTGGTATTGGATCGTCGGCAGCACAGGCTGGGGGTGCCGTGCAAAGCGCTCCGACGGCGCACACCACGCTCGCGGTAAGGACTGCGGCGAGGCGACCAACCGTGGTCGCCGCCGGCTTGGCATAGGTAGCGGTCATGAGTGAGCCTCAACTCCCTTGGCCGAAGTGAACCAGGCATTTCAAGGGGCGGAATGGGGTTCAACCGGCCAACGGACAGCCGCCAAGAATCCTTCCCCCACACACACGACCGGCACACCCTCCGCCATCGTCCACCAACCCCGCCCGCCTGCCACTCCGAGGCAACGGCCGCCGGCGATCCCGCCCCCGTCATCGCCCGAGGCCCGCGACGACTGTCCGCGACGACCGCAACTGCTCAATCCGCCTCAAGAAGTCCGGGGTGAAGCTGCGCTTTGAGCACTTGGGGTCGCGGCCCGTGGAGGGGTGGGGGTGGGCTTGTGCTCAGCCGGGAGTTGTCGGCACAACCCCGGCAGCCGCAAGTGCTCAAAACGGGATGAGACACACTGGGAGGTGAGGTGTCTTGGGCGGTTGGGGTCGCGGCAGCCCGAGATCGACGCGGCGCCGTTTGTCACCTTCATGTTGGGGATCATCGAGGCATCCTTGGAGGACTACCAGGGCAGCGTCGGTCGATAGCCTAGGTGTCATCTATCGAAGGAGGGGTCGTGGCCGTTGATCTGTTGCTGGCCGGAGGTGGCGAGCTTCCGCCAGAGGGCAAGACTGTTGAGTACAAACGCGATCTGTCCAGCGAAGACACCGTTCTGCGCTCCGTGGTCGCGTTTGCCAACTCAGCCGGCGGGCCGCTTACTTTTGATCGTTTGGTTGCGGCTGAAGCGACGATGGCGGACCTCGACATTGCGCCTCTTGGCAGGTTGCTTGGACGGGAGATCGATGAAGAGGCTCTGCTGACGTTGGAGCTGGCCAAGCGCGAGGACGGAGTCCTCAAACCGACGAATGCTGGGGTCTTGGTGGCCTGCCCTGCGCCTCATCGGTTCTATCCGCATGCTTGGGTGCAGTGTGCTCGGTTCCGGGGTCCCGATGGGCTTGAGATCGCAGATCAAGCCTCTATATACGGGCCGTTGCCGCTGGCTGTGGACGAGACCATGGCTTTCCTGCGGCGCCACCGCTTCTTGCGGGCTGAGTTCGGCAATGGCGATCCGAACTGGGACTGGCGGCGCAAGGACATTCCTTCAATCCCGGAGAACGCGATTCGCGAGTTGGTCATCAATGCACTGGTCCATTCTTCGTACTCCTACGGCGGTTCAGCGATCAAGGTGGCCTTCTGGGACGAGTCCATCACGATCGAGAATCCTGGTGGTTTGGTCCCTGGTGTGACGATCGAGCAGATCACACGCGGAGTCTCTGTGCTGCGCAACCCGGCCGTGGCCAGGGTGTTCAGGGAGTTGGACCTGATCGAGGCTTGGGGGTCTGGTCTGCGCCGGATATTCCGCGACCTGGAGGACGGCGGGTTCGGGGCCCCCGACTTCGCAGAGCTCCACGAGCGCCTCCGCGTCACCGTCCACATCCCAAACCACGATCCCCGCTTCTTCACCCCGTCCACGCAACGCGCCTCGCAACCAGAGCAGGAAGTCAAGCAGCAAGTTGAGCAGGGCGAGCAGGAAGTTAAGCAGGAAGTTGAGCAAGTCGTTGAGCAAGTCGGGCCCACCATTGAGCAAGTCACCGAGGAGGCTCGCGCGATCCTTGAGCGTGCTCGACAGCCAGCTCGCCGGGCAGATCTCCTGACCGCTGCCGGGCTGAGCGACGCGTACCTGAACTACCGCAATCACGTCATCCCGCTGCTGGATAGCGGCTTGCTAACCCGCACCATTCCAGACCAGCCCAATGCCCACACCCAGCGTTACGCAACTACCGAACTCGGTGAGGCAGCCCTGGCGGCAGTGCAAGACGGGGAGTCCTAGTCCGTGACTGTGCGCCATTGAGCAAGTCCGGACTGAAACCCCCGGCAGGTGAGGTGTCCTGAGCACTTCCGGTCGCCATCGGCGGGGGGTCCCACTTGACCAAAGTGACCACTTTCGCCTGGCCGATGCCGGTCTCTCCGAGAGATGGTCGGTTTCGGCCGGCCCGGACTTGGGGCTGAGCACGGCGGTGCGGTAGGTGGGCTGTGGGTGGTGATCGAAGTGACCACTTCTGCCGGGCTGGGGCCGATCTGGAGGAAAGGTGGTCAGTTTCGGCTGGGGCCAGGTGACCGCCTCCCAAAGGCATGCCGCAAGCGGCATCGACCCCCCCGCAAAGCCAGCACCGCGACGCGAACACCGGAGGTCGAACGCCATCGGCGGGGGTGGGTTGGTGCGCTAGTTCCCCGGGGTGTCCAGCTGGTCAGCCATGCGAACTCAGGCCCCGCCGCAAGCGGCGCACTTAGATTGGGCCCTCTTCGCCGCGCTCAGCCTTCTCGGTCTGGCTCCCGTGACGTTTCCTCGGACTATGCGGCGCGGCAGGGCTCGCACACGCCGAGAGTGACGAAGACTCCAGCCTGGAGGCAGCGCAGACAACGGTTGCCCCGATAGACGACAGCGGGCGGCCTGTTGACTGCGATGGCTGGTTTGGAATCGAAGGCCTGCTTGTGCGCAGCAACGGCAAGTGGATGCTGGCGCCCGATTCGGGCATGAAGCTGCTCTGCGGTGCGCGCAGGACTGCTCATCCTGGTTGACATTTGGCGGACCGCTGATGCATATGCGGCGGTTGTGACGCACTCGGCTAAGAACAGGTCGGGATTCGCCGCGGCCAGATCGGCAGCGATCAGTTCGGACTCGTCGAAATCGTCCACGTCCTCGGTGACAATCACTGTCGCGCCAGCGGCGATGGCGTCTGCGAGAACCTGCCGATCCTTTGGGTGAGTTCTCGTGAACCTGGCCAGCCCGTGCCCAGTCGGTGTCAACTCAGACTTTGCCGCCTCGCGGACGCTGCTCACCGCGGACTGATTGGCGCGGACGCGGCGATCGGCTTCCTTTTCGACGTAGTCACTCCATGCGATGGAGAAGTTGGAGTAGGAGCTGGAGAACATGAGTAGAGAGCGGGTGACTGGTTTGGCTAGGACATTGGCGTCTAGGAAGGCGATCAGGTTGGGTGGGTCACTCGGCATCGGGGAACAGTTCTGCTTCGATGTCGGGGGCTACTAGGTCAAGCATGGCGCTCATCTGTTCTTGTCGCAGGCGGTGGGCCTCGGGGTAGGGGATGCGGTTCCTGTTGCCTACCTTGACCACCCTTATGTCGCCAGCGGAGATGCGTCTGGAGACCGTGGAGCGCGAGACCATCAGCATGCGGGCAAGCTCGTCGGGGGTGAGCATCTTGGTTTCCGCGCTGACCACTACGGTCTGGCCGCTGTTGGCGGCGTGCTCGACAAAGCTGATCAGGGCGTCCCGCCAGGCCGGTGCGTGGTTCGGGGAGCGTACGGCGTCTGGTTCCAGGGTCATCACGGTTGTGCTCACCGGAACAGCCTATCACCGTTTGCACAGTCAGATAAGTCTATGTGTGCATCCATGCTCTCTGGTCCGCGTTGCCGTAACAGATTCCATTACGTTACCGCCTATAGGCGCCGCGCACAGCGGCCCTCCTCTCCGACGTGGGAGAGTGGGGGTCGGCTAGTGGTCTGTTCGTTTTGGAGGGTGCATGATTCCGGAGTTCTTCACCCCGCAGAGTGGGTGGTTGGAGCAGATCGGGCACATCTGCGCGCTGCTGGAGTCTGCGCAGGTCGCCGGCTCGGCGCATCGGGTTGAGTTGCGGCGGAAGAACCGGATTGCTGCTGTTCATTCGTCCACTGCCATTGAGGGGAACCGGCTGTCACTTGGTGAGGTGAGTGCCGTCATCGGCGGCCGCAGCATTTTTGGGCCGGAAAGGGATGTGCTGGAGGTCCAGAACGCCTGGGCGGCATATGAGGCTTTGGACACCCTCGATCCATACTCGGTGGATGACTTGCTGCGGGCGCATGGGCTGCTCACGCAGGGGTTGATTGGCGAGCCGGGCCGGTTCCGGAGCAAGGATGTGGAGATTTTCAGCGAGGCGGGCGAGGTGCTGCACACTGGGTCGCGGGTCGCCAAGGTGCCGCGGCTGGTGGCCGAGCTGCTGGAGTGGGCTGCCACCACGGACGCGCATCCGCTGGTTGCTTCTGGCGCCACGCACTTTCTGATCGAGCAGATCCATCCGTTCCAAGACGGCAACGGGCGGATCGGCAGGCTGTGGCAGACGCTGATGCTCGCCCGGTGGAATCCGGTGTTCGCCTGGATGCCGACCGAGACGCTGATCGCCCGCAACCAGGGCCGCTACTACGCAGCGCTACAGGCTTCGCGGCAGCCCGAGATCGACGCCGCGCCGTTTGTCACCTTCATGTTGGGGATCATCAGGGCAGGCTTGGAGGAGTACCAGGCCAGTGTCGGTCCTTAGCTCAGGTGCCATCAACCGTCAGCCGGAGTAATGACCCCCTGGGTGGTGAAGTGTCCTGAGCGGGTGGTTGGCTTCGGCGCCATCCACGCTCGCGTCAGACGATGATCATCCCCAGTTCCGGGAGCCGTCTGTTCTCCGCTCCGGCCCAACCGGCTGACAGCAAAAACGGCCCCTCAGTTGAGGGGCCGTCGGGCCACGCTCTCTCGAACGCGGTGATGATGGGCACAATCTAGCAGCACACTCGCCATACTTCCCCTTCTCAGAGAACCCCCCCGCCAGGTGAGGTGTCCTGGGCACTTCCGGTCGGCATCGGCGGGGGTGGGTTGCCTGGTGGGGGGCGCATGGGCAACAATGTCTAAAGAACTCTAAAGAAGTGAAAGGACATTAAAGGAGACCACCGTGGGCAACCTATCGGCGCAGGAGGGGCAGGGCGGCGAGGAGCGGCGCAACCCCTTCACTCCCACCTTTGGCGTCACACCCCCGGAGCTGGTTGGGCGGTCGGAGGAGCTGGAGTCCTTCCGCGACGCGCTGGCTGAGGGGCCGGGCTCGCCTGGCCGGGCCATGCTGTTCACCGGCGCGCGCGGCATGGGCAAGACGGTGCTGTTGAACGCCGCCGAGGACGCGGCGCAGCAGGCCGGCTGGTTGGTGGCCTCGGTGACGTCCAGGCGGGGCATGCGGGACGAGTTGGTGCAGACCATTTTGCCCGCGCTGCTGCTCCAGCATGACCCGCAGGCGCACGGGTCAACCACCACCGGCGTGAACGTCTCCGCCGCGGGCTTTGGCATCGGGGCCACCAAGGAGACCACCGCGAGATATGAGGTGACGCCATCGTTCCGCTCGCTGCTTGAGCGGCTGGCCGAGGTCCAGATGGAGCGCGGTTCGGGTGTGCTGGTGAGCGTGGATGAGGCGCACCGGGCTGTGGTCGATGACCTGCGCGAGATCGCCCAAGGCGTGCAGCATGCGTTCCGCACCAATCTGGATGTGGCGTTTGTGGCGGCGGGGTTGCCGTCCGCCGTGGACGCTCTGCTGAACGTGGACGCCATGACCTTCCTGCGAAGGGCGGAGCGTTTTGCGTTGGGGGCTGTGCGGGATTCGGAGGTGGCGCGTGCCCTGCGCGGGCCAATCGAGGCGGCGGGCCGCACCTTGTCCACGGCCGCGCTCGATGCGGCGCTGGTTGCGATTCAGGGGTATCCGTTCTTTGTCCAGCTTGTGGGGTACGAGCTGTGGGCGGCCCAACCATCGAGCCGGGAAATCGACGGTGACCAGGCGGAACGGGCTGTCCGCAGGGCTGCGCGCCGGGCCGGACGGGTGCTACACGAGCCCTTGCTGGCCGACCTTTCAGGGCGGGATCGCGATTTCCTCCAAGCCATGGCCCAGGACGATGGCGCAAGTCGCCTCTCCGAGATCGCCTCCCGCCTGGGCGTCACCCTCAACCACGCAAGCCAATACCGAGCCCGCCTGATCGCAGCCGACGTGATCGAGCCCCACCAGCACGGCCAGGTGCGCTTCGCAGTCCCCTTCCTCCGAGACCACCTCCGCCAACACCCACCCACCTCACCAGACGGCGAGGTGTCCTGAGCGGCCTGGGTTAGGGGGAGTGCCAGTAGGACATGAAGGTGATGTTTGGTTTGGGGACGCCGGCGTCGGCTAGATGGCGGCGCGCTTGGGCCACCAGGTTGCGCTCGCCGGCCAGGTAGGCGGACGTGGCTGCTGGGCGGTCGAATTGCCAGGCGCGCACTTGTTCCAGGGCGGCCGCGCCGGGTGCCTCGCCCGCCTTGCGGAAGACATGGCGCAGTTCCACGTCCGATGCCGTCACCTCGCTTTGCGCATCTTCTTGCGAGGGGACTTCGATCACCGCCAATCCGCCAGCCTCGGCGGGTAGGTCACGAAGAATGCCCAAGATGGCCGACTGCGCGGTCTCGTCGCCGGCCAAGAGGAGACTTCCGGCATCGTCGGGGAGGTCAAAGCCGCAACCCTGGTCAAGGAGCGCAAAACGGTCACCTGACCTGGCGTTTTGCGCCCACTGGCTCGCTACACCGCCGGAGTGAACCGCGAAGTCGATGTCGATCTCGCCGTCCGCGGGTCTGTGGTGGCGGATCGTGTAGTTGCGGACGGTGAGGCGCTTCGCGGCGCCGGATGCAACGAACTTCAGGTACGGGCCGGTTGTGAAGCGGTCGGGGACGTGCTCTAGGGCTGCGTCTTCGCCATCGGCGGGGAGGAACAGGCGGAACCAGTGGTCAAAGCCGCGCTGCGGAAGCTCGCCGAGCGATTCTCCCTGCGCAGTGACGCGAACCACGTGCGGGCCAATCTGCGTGCGCGCCTTGACCTGCACCTGGTAGGCGCCTCGCTCCCGCCGAGCCTCCTGAAACCCCACGCCACACTCCTCCCAAACAAAGGTAAGCCTAACCTTACAGCCTCCAGGCTGAGACGCCATCGGCGGGGGAAGGGGGGGGAGGTGGGCACCTACTCTTGCGGGGGTGGGGGGTCTTGGGTTAGGAGGTCGTCTTCTACTAGGTCGTAGCGGCGGATGTAGGTGGAGATGATGGCTTGGGCGGTGGCGACCAGGGGCAGCGCGAGGAACGCGCCGAGCGGACCCATCAGCGCGCCCACCCCGATCACCGAGACGAACGCGACGGCGGGGTTGATCTCCATGGTCTTGGCCGAGATCTTCGGGGCGAACAGCAGGTTTTCCACCTGTTGGTAGGCGACGATGAAGATCAGCACCCCCAACCCCTTGGCCGGGGAGGACAGCAGCGCGATCAGCACCGGCGCCGCGCCGCCAATGTACGTGCCGACAGTGGGGACAAACTGCGAGACCAGGCCGGTGAACACGCCCAGCGGCAGGGCGGATGGCACGCCGAGGATGGTCAGGAATATGAACGTGGCGGCGGCAGAGAGCGCGGCGAGCACGACGCGCGAGGAGATGTAGCCGGCGATTTTGTCCTGCGCAATGGCCCAGAGCTTGAGCACCACGCGCTGCTGGGTGGCGGGCAGCGGGGCGCAGATTGTGGCTCTGAACTGCGGGCCCATCGCGACCAGGTAGTAGACAATCAGCATCATGCCGAGCCCAAACACCAGGCCGGACATCACGGCGGATCCGGCGGACAGCGCCCGGCCGGCCAGGGATGAGCCCCACCCCTGAACCAGGTTCGCCACCGCTGTGCCCTGATCGGGGACGTCGAGGTGGAACTGGTTGTTTAGCCAGTCGGCGACTTTGTCGTAGAGGGCGGGGATGCGGGCGGCGAGCTCGAACACCTGTGAGACGAACATTTGTCCGAACGCCGCGACCACACCGGCCATTGCCAGCCCGACGGCCACCATGACCGCGCCTGTTGCGGCACCGCGGCGCCACCGGCGGCGGACCAGCCAGTTGACCGGGGGCTCGATGGCGAGTGCGACGAACAGCGAGCACAGCAGCATGAGCAGCAGGTTGGCCAGCGAGGTGATGGCGTGCCAGGCCAGAACTGCCGCCATGCCGGTGACCGCCGCCATAGCCAGCGCGCGCCACAACCACTCCGGCGGCCGCTGCCGTGGGGCTGGGGGAGGGGGTGGGTCGGTTGGTGGAGGGGGTGGGTCCGCGGGGTCCGCGGGGTCCGCGGGGCTCGCCGGGTTCCCGGGATGGGGGGTGACGTCATCGTGCACGTGGGTGGCGTCATCGTGCACAGACTGCGACGGCACCCCGGGGGCCGCGGTTGCGTGCGCGGGGTCCCCGGGGTGCCGTGGCCGCCGTGGATGCCAGGGGTGGTGCGGGCTCATGGACCGATAGCGTAGGGCTATCGCGGCGGTTAGATGTCGTAATACAGCTCGAACTCGTGCGGGTGGGGGCGCAGGCGGATCGGGTCCACCTCGCGCGTGCGCTTGTAGTCGATCCAGGTGTCGATCAGGTCCGGGGTGAACACGTCGCCTTCGGTGAGGAAGTCGTGGTCATCCTCAAGCGCGTCCAGCACCTCCGGCAGCGAACCGGGGACTTGGCGGATCTGGGCGTGCTCCTCCGGGGGCAGTTCGTACAGATCCTTGTCGATCGGTTCCGGCGGCTCAATCCGATTGCGAATGCCGTCGATGCCGGCCATAAGTTGTGCAGAGAATGCCAAGTAGGGGTTCGATGACGGATCCGGGACGCGGAATTCCAGCCGCTTTGCCTTGGGGGAGCTTCCCGTAACCGGAATGCGGATACAAGCGGACCGGTTGCGGGCCGAATAGACGAGATTGACCGGCGCTTCAAAGCCGGGGACCAGGCGGTGGTAGGAATTCACCGTCGGGTTTGTGAATGCGAGCACCGCGGGTGCGTGGGACAGCAATCCGCCGATGTACCAGCGCGCCAGATCTGACAATCCTGCATAGCCGCGCTCGTCAAAGAACAATGGGCGGCCGTCAAGCCAAAGTGACTGATGGCAATGCATTCCTGAGCCGTTATCGCCGAAGATCGGCTTTGGCATGAAGGTGACGGTTTTGCCGGCCTGCCAGGCGGTATTCTTCAGGACATACTTGAACTTCATCAGGTCATCGCCTGCGGCCAGGAGGGTGTCGAAGCGGTAGTTGATCTCCTGCTGTCCTGCGGTGCCGACCTCGTGGTGAGCCCGCTCGAGTTCCAGGCCAACACCTGCAAGGTTGGCGCACATGGTGTCCCGCAAGTCCGCCATCTGGTCCGATGGCGCAACCGGGAAGTAGCCGCCCTTGAACCTGGTCTTGTAGCCGAGGTTGCCGCCTTCTTCCTCGCGGCCGGTGTTCCAAACGGCTTCCGAGGAGTCGATGAAGTAGTAGGACTCGTGGGCTCCGGTCTGGTAGCGGATAGAATCGAAGATGTAGAACTCCGCCTCTGGGGCAAAGTATGCCGTGTCAGCAATTCCGGTGGAAGTCAGGTATGCCTGAGCTTTGGCGGCGACGTTCCGCGGATCGCGGGAATAGGGCTCGCCGGTGAAAGGATCGACAATGGAGAAGTTCAGCACCAGCGTCTTGCGGGCGCGGAATGGGTCGATGAACGCGGTGCTGACATCCGGCATCAACTTCATGTCCGATTCATGGATAGCCTGGAAGCCGCGGATTGACGAACCATCAAACATCAAACCCTCGGTGAATGCGTCCTCAGTGAACGCAGACGCCGGGATGGTAAAATGCTGCATGATTCCGGGTAGATCGCAGAACCTAACATCGACAAACTCGACATCCTGTTCCGCCGCGAAGGCCAGGGCTTCATCCGGACTTCTGAACATTGCTTCTCCTTAACAGTAGGGCGAACGGCTGTACTCAAGCCGCGCAGACGCTACCCCCCCACCATGACGCCAAAGTATCCCAAGTATTACCAAAAGGTTACAACCCCACTTCCGCGCAGGGTTCCAGCCAGCGTGGGCCGCGCCATCGGCGGGGTGGGGAGGGGTCAGATTAGGCCTAGGACGTGGGTGAGCATGGTGTCGATTTCGGCGCGTTCGGATGCGCTGATGCGGCCGGCGAATTTGCCGAACTCGGTGCTCGGGTCCACGGCCGTTGTCTGTTCCAGCAGCACGCGCGTGGGGGTGGAGCCGATCACGATCTCGGGCCGGAACACAGCCGGCCGCGCGCTGGTCGAAGTCGGCGCCACCAGGACCGTTGACAGCAGGTGAAGATCGTCCGATTGCAGCACGACGGCGTACCGCGCGCCGGACTGCTGGTGGCCGCGCCGGGTGGCCGGCTTGAGCCGGTAGATGTCACCACGCACGGCGGGCGTCCATGTCGCTGCGCACGGCTGCGGACTCGGCCGCGTCCGCGGGATCGGCGGCGATGGACGCGGCATCCGCGCGCATCCGCTGCTTCATCTGCTCGCGCTCGGCCGCGATGATGGCCATCCGCGCCGCAGCCGACCGTGTCACCCCCTGCGCCGACGCGAGCGCGCCAAGCGCCCTATCCGTGGCGGGATCCAAGCGCACAACAAGCTGAGCCATGCAACCAGCATACCAAGACGCATTACGCTAGGCAATGCCTCCCGGCACCCCGCCAATCCAACCACCGGCAGGGCAGGGAAGGTGCACGATGCCGGCCGGGTGGCTTTGCGCCATCGGCGGGGGTGGGGCCGAAGAGTTCCGCCGAAACTGCTCAAATCAGGTGGGGACCTGGGAGTGGAACCCGCGTTTTGAGCACTTCCGGTCGCCCGGTCTACCCCGACGCCCGCTCGCTGAGCACGCACCCACCCCACCCCGCCCGCCGATGCCGACCCCAAGTGCCCAAAACGCGGCTTCACCCTCGGCTTTCCACCCCCGTTTTGAGCAGTTGCGGTTGTCCCAGTGGCCCGTCCGCCGATGGCGTTCAAGGGTTGGGTGTTCGTGTTGTGGTGCGGGCGTTGGGTAGGGGGTTCGATGCCGCTGGCGGCATGCCTTTGGAAGGTGGTCACCGATTTCTTCTGGGGATGATGCGTGTGGTCGGGGGTTTCGTGGTGTCGGTGGGTTTGGTGGTGGTCCGGTTCGGGGACGTCGAGTGGT
>JAIRRT010000172.1 GCA_031255835.1 Bifidobacteriaceae bacterium
TGGCCGCGGCGGCGCAGCTGCAACGGCCGGGCTGCTGGGGCGTCGAACCGCACAAACAGCTGGGTGATCTCCCAATCGCCGCGCACGTTGGGCTCCATGGCAACGTCCTCGATGGTGACTGAATCGCCATCGTGCAGGTGGACTCGGCGGTCCACCAGCTCACCCAGCACCGCGGTCTCGGCGGGCCTTTGGGCAAAGCGGCGCATGTTGACCAGCCCGGTTGTGAGCACCTGGCCAGCTTCGATGCTGGTCACGCGGGTAAACGGCAGGAAGACGCGGCGTTTGCCGGGGACCTCTACCACCAAACCGACTGCTCGTGGCCGGCCTTTCGGGGTTACAAGTGCCACGACATCGCGCACCCAGCCGACCCTGTCACCAATCGGATCGAAGACCTGGGTGCCCGCCAGACGCGCCACAAAGACGCGAGTTGTTGTCCTGGTCACCGCCCTACCCTATTGACTCAGCCCACACTCGCGCCATCCATTGCTCAATCTCGTCCGGCTGGCGAGGAAGCTTGGCCGATAGGTTCTCGTTGCCATCGGCCGTTATCAGGACATCGTCTTCACACCTGGCGCCAATGCCGCGGTATTCGGGTGGTACCGCCAAATCCTCGGGCTTGAAATACAGGCCCGGTTCGATGGTGAACACCATTCCTGGCTCCAAAATGCCGTCCAAATACAGCTCAGCCCGGGCGCGGGCACAGTCGTGAACGTCTATGCCGAGGTGGTGAGATGTGCCGTGGACCATCCAGCGGCGGTGTTGCTGGCCGTCACGCGTCAACGATTCGGCAGCTGAGACGGGCAACAGCCCCCATTCGGCAAGCCGTTGGGCTATGACCTGCATGGCGGCATCGTGCACATCACGGAAGCGTTGGCCGGGAACGGCGGCCGCAAACGCGGCATCGGCAGCATCGACAACCGCCTGCCAAACGCGGCGCTGCACTGGCGAATAGTGGCCGGAAACAGGCAGGGTCCGGGTCAAATCAGCGGTGTAGAACGAATCGACTTCCACGCCTGCGTCTAGCAGCAGCAATTGGCCGGTCTCAACTGGGCCGGTGTTGGCGGTCCAATGCAATGTGGTGGCGTTGGGGCCGGCCGCTGCGATGGTGTCATAGCCGGTGCCGTTGCCATCAATCCGGGCGCCGGCCTCGAATGCCGTCTCGATCAGCCGTTCACCGCGCGGGTTGCCCGCCGCCCTGGGCAGCACGGCCACAACACGCTCGAACCCGGAGATGGTCGCGGCCATCGCCTTGCGCAGCTGGTCAACCTCATAGGGGGTCTTGATCAGCCGCAGCTCACTGGTCGCCTCATCCAGCCGGTCATCCCCGCTCGGCTCGCCCTCATCACTATCCGACGATGCCGTAAACCCGGCCTGCGTACGCACCTGCTCGACAACCTCGTTGACGGCCTGGTCAGCGGACCGGATGACCCGCAACGCCACAGATCCAGGCCCGGCATCCTTGGCCAAAGCATCGGTCAATGAGTCGATGTGCTCAGTCCTGATCCCGGTGACCGCCCCTGTCTCCTCCAGCGTTGGGCGCCGCCCAACCCAAAACTCGCCGTTGCGAGCATCGGCATAGAACTCGGCGGTGTCCCTGCCTGATGCCGGGCGCATATACAACACGGCCTCATGGGTGTCATCGTGAGGCGAAGCGGACGGGTCGGCAGAAGCAGCGTCGGATTGATCCAGGGGGTGCAGAACCAGGACGCTTTCCGGCTCGCAACCGGCGCTCAGGCCGGTCAGGTGCACAAACGCTGAATGGGGCCGGAACCGGTAGTCAGTGTCGTTGGAACGGACAGGTGGGGTGCCGGCCGGTATGACCAGCCGCTCACCGGGAAACTGGCTGGCCAGTTGGCGGCGGTGCTCGGCAGCTGAATCAGCGGCCGGCGAGCGGTCAGAGGGGGGCGGGGTTGGATCGCCCCACTTGTTGGCCATGAAATCCCGAAATGCCTGAGATGTGGGCCGCTGAGTCCGGTTGTCGCCGCGTTGTTGCAGGGGTTGGTCGCTCATGGCGTCCATGGTCCCACGCACAGCCGTGTACTCAAGTGGGTCCGTTGGACTCTCGTGTTTGTGCACCCGGCCGCTGGAAGGCGCCCAGTAGGCTCGCCGGGTGAGGATCGACCTCCACACCCACTCCACCGTGTCTGACGGCACCGATTCGCCAGCGGCATTGGTGGAGTTGGCGGCTGCGGCCGGCCTGGATGTGGTTGGCCTGACAGATCACGATTCGACCCTCGGCTGGGATGAGGCGGCCGCCAGCGCCCAGCGGATGGGCATCGCGCTTGTGCGTGGGGTTGAGCTCTCCGCCCGGATGGCCGGGCGGAGCGTCCACATACTGTCCTACCTGCATGATCGCTCCGATCCTGGCCTGAACGCCGAGTCCGCCCAGGTCCGGGACTCCCGGGTGACCAGGGCAGAGCGGATGGTGCAGCGCCTCGCGGCCGATTACCCGATTGACTGGCAGGCCGTGGTTGCCCAAACTGCCCCGGGCACCACCATCGGCCGGCCGCACATTGCAGACGCGCTGGTTGCGGCCGGGGTTTCACCCAATCGCAGCGCGGCGTTCGCCAGCCTGCTGGCGCCTGGCGGTCCGTACTACGTGCGGCACTATGCCACCCCAGCTGCCCAAATGGTCCGCCTGATCCGCAACGCTGGCGGGGTTCCCGTGCTGGCTCACCCAGGTGCCAAGTCCCGCGGCAATCCGGTGGACGATGACGACATCGTCCACATGTGTGAGGCCGGCTTGGCAGGGTTGGAGGTGCGCCATCGCGACAACCCACCGGAGGAGCGGGCCCGCCTGGAACGCTTGGCCGAGAGGCTGAATCTGCTGGTCACCGGGTCAAGCGACTATCACGGCACCGGCAAACCGAACCGTCTGGGCGAGAACCTGACCGATGCTCCAACCCTCAATGCGATCCTCGCCCAAGGCGCAGCTCCGCTGGTTTAGAGGCGCGAACGCGTGGCGGCGCCGCGGCGGGCGTCAGGCTGTGATCAGGCTTTGGTGAGCCGGAACGGCGCCACTTCGCCAATCCCGGCGGCCTTGAATGGCGAGAGCGGCACCACCAAGAAGCGCCGGTCTCCAGCCAGAGCCCGGGCGGTCGCCTCATCGGTCAACACTTGGGATGCCTCGGCAGCCTCAGCCAGGCGGGAGGCCAGGTTGACCGTTGGCCCGTACACATCGCCAAACCGTTCCAGAACCCCGCCCCAGACCATGGCTACCCGCACCGGTGGTGTCACTGCGCCGCGGCCAATCCTCTCGGCCAGGTCCAATGCGACGGCCGCCGCCGATGCGGCATCCGCAGTGGAGAACATGACGGCATCACCGATGGCTTTGACCACACGCCCACCGTGGCGCGTCACTATGTCCTGGGCTGTCGCCTCGAAATCCTGGATCAGCGCCGCGAGCCCGGCCGAGTTCAACTCGCGGGAAAGCTCGGTGTATCCGACCAGGTCAGCAAATCCGACGGCCCGCATCAACGGCATCGGACGGCCTCTGGAGTCTCCCGGTTCGATTTCATCCAACCGCTTGCCAAGCCAGCGGATGGCCGTCGCCAAATGGCGCCGCCAGGCATAGACCATCTGCCTCTCAAGAATGGAAGCGAAGTCCGTGATGCGGTCGATGATCACAATGCGGGCGGAAAAGTCATCCAGGCCAAGGCGATGTGCGGCATCGTCCACCAATGCTTGGAACTCCCACCAGACCAAACGTTCTGTTGCGTTGGAGATGCCGCGCAACAAAGCGGCTTCAGTGGAACCGTCTATCACCCCGTTGTCCACCAGATTGGTCACCCAACCCAATGCTTCCAAGTCAACTTCGGTGAACACTGGGTCATCCCATTCGGGGATCGGTATCGCCAAAGCCATGCACATGCGGCGGATATGCAGGTAGTCGATACCAGTGCGCGCCAGAAGATCGCGCATCGCCAGGGTTGGCGCGGCGCCGGCCACGTACCGAGCTCGAGCCTCGACGGTCGAAATCGGTTCGGAGTTGTCAGGGGGCGCAGATGCGTCCGTCATGCCCCAAGCCTAGGGGTGATTTGCTGCGTGCTGACGCAATAGTCGGACATCTCCAGCCGTAATGGTGTGGCGGCCGTCGGGTCGGTTCAAAACCAGGGCGCCGGTGCCGTCCAATCCGCTGGCCCTGCCCGTCAGGGTTTTGCCGCCTGGCAGGGTCACGGTGACGTCCTGGCCTATGGACACACAGCGCGCTTGGACAGCCGCCGCCAGCTCCTCATCCCCCGCCTGCCAAGCCGCATAATGCCTGGCCAGCTCAGTCAACACGGCGACCGCCAGCCCGGTGCGGTCATGCCAGTCACCGCCCGCTGTGCGCACCGAAGCCGCCCAGTCCACCGGAAGCTCGCCTGCCTGCTGGGTGACGTTCACCCCAACCCCAAGCACGATGCCGCGTGTCGCCTGGCTGTTTGCCTGGCCGGTTTGCGCAAGGATGCCCGCGAGCTTGCGTTGCCTTCCCCAGCCGGGGACGGAATCTGCGGGGGGATGAGGCGGGAGCTCCACAACGACATCGTTGGGCCAGACCAGGTTTACCGGGAGCGGGATGGCCGGCTGCAGCGCGCGGCAGACCGCCAGCCCAGCCACCAGCGGCAGCCACGAAGCCACAAGTGGAGCGGCTGGGTCTGGGCGCAGCATCACAGAGGCGAGGATGGATGTGCCGGGCTGGTCCAGCCATTGGCGGTCCAAGCGGCCACGCCCGGCGGTCTGATGCTCGGCCAGCAGAGCCGAAAGATGGGCAGGACCAGGGGATTCATCTGCCGCAGCCAACATGGCGGCGTTGGTTGAGCCGACCTGCTCGGCAATCTGCACATCAGCGTATGGACCCTGATCCACCAGGGCATTGCGCAACCGTTCGGCGTCAAGATGACGGTAACCAACCGAGTGCTCAGCCACCGGCACACCCTATCCGGACCGGCCCCGGCGCGCCCGGCGAGGCACCGCGAGGGGCCCCGGAGCGGACACCAGATGAATCATCGGCCAAGTCGATTTGACATTGCGGCAAATGCGAGGCGTCATGGTTCCTATGGCACGCAATCCTGATAGCCCCGACAACCCGCCCTACGACTTATTTCAGGACACCGACGACGATTTGCTCGTCTCAGGCGGCGCCGATCCGCTGGACACCGGCTATTCCCCGCCCGATGAGATGCCGTTCGATGCCCGCCTTCTGCTGGACGGCGACGATGAAGACGAGCCACTAGGTTCGCGCTTGGACCGCGAGCTGCCTGAGGTTTGGGACATGGACTCCACCGAGTGGGACGATTCGCGAAGCGGCCGGCTGGTCGAGACCGACAAGGAGGCTGACCGCGACATCTACGGCTTCGACATCGGAATCGACGGCGGGGCATCCAGCGCGGAGGAAGCCGCAATTCACATAGTCGAGGAGCCGTGACGCGCGCCGTGTAGGGCCCACCTGCGCTGACGGGGCGCACCAACCTTTAGGATGAGCCGCGTGAATCCCCACACTGCGGCAAAGCTGCCAGGGTGGACGCATGTCTCGGCCGGAAAGGTCCGGGACATCTATGCCCCCACCACACCACACCCGCTGGGCGACGTTCTGCTGATAGTTGTCTCAGACAGGATCAGTGCCTTCGACTATGTCCTGGCCACCCCCATCCCAGATAAGGGCCGCGTGCTGACCGGGCTCACTGCCTGGTGGTTCGAGCAGTTGGCCGGCATAGTCCCCAACCACATGGTCTCCCTAGATGTGGACGATGCCGTCCGCGGCCGGGCCATGATTGTGCGCCGTTTGGACATGTTCCCTGTCGAGTGTGTTGCCCGCGGCTATCTGACCGGGTCCGGTCTGGTCGAATACCGCCGCGACGGGACGGTGTGCGGCATCGAATTGCCGCCAGGGCTGGTCGATGCATCCCGGCTCGATGCCCCGATTTTCACTCCGGCCACCAAAGCCGCCATTGGCGGCCATGACGAGAATGTGTCCTTCGAGGCTGCTGCCGCCATTGTGGGCCGGGCAGCCGCTGCCGAATTGCGGGATACAACGCTGGAGTTGTATTCCAGGGCAGAGCAGATCGCCCGTCAGCGCGGCATCGTGTTGGCGGACACCAAGTTCGAGTTCGGCCGGGACCCAGCAACCGGCCAACTGGTGTTGGGGGATGAAGTGCTCACGCCGGATTCGTCCCGCTTCTGGGAGGCGGCCACTTGGGCTCCGGGCGGCGCCCAGCCCAGCTTCGACAAACAGTACGTGCGTGATTGGCTTGCCCACGATTCAGGTTGGGACCGCCATGGCGAGGCTCCCCCGCCGCCGCTACCGGACGGCATCGTCGAGCGGACTCGGAAGCGTTATCTGGAGGCTTACGAACGGCTGACAGGCCGGCCACTGGACTGAGCGGCGCCCAGCGGCGCCCCGGCGGCTTGCCTTGGGGCATAAAGCACCCCGGGTGCCGCAGCCTGGTTGGCCGCGACACCCGGGGTGTGTTCTAGTGCGGAATCGGGCTAGCCGACAGTCACCTTGTACTTCTTGGTGATCTTGCCTGCCTTGACCGTGATGGTCGCCGAGCCAGCGGCCTTGGCTTCCAGCCGTCCAACCTTGTCAATCGAGGCGATTGCCGGGGCCGATGACGAGTAGCTCACCTTGACAGCCGTGGCGCGGGCCGGCGAATACTTGCCGGTCACCCATGCCACCTGGCCTGCGGTCATCGTCTTGGGCACGGAGGCCGAGACCTTCTTGACGGCGGCAGACGCCTTCTTCGCAACCACAGTGACGGAGATCCCTGCGGACTTTCCGCCAGCCTTGGCTGTGATCTTGGCCGTGCCGACCTTCTTGGCGGTGATCTTGCCGGCCGAGTTGACGCTGGCCACCTTGGAGTTGGACGAGGACCACGCGACCTTCGCCTTTGCGCCATCAGAGGTGTAGGCAATGGCCGGCAACTTGACCGACTTGCCCTTCACCACGCGCAAGGCCGTCTGCGATGCCTTGACCTTCGCCACCGCTCCAGGAGCCGCCCCTGGGGCGGGCTGCGGCGTCAGCAGAGCCAGCGCGTTCAGCACAGCCTGCTGAGCTGCAGCGACCTGGGTCGCCGTCGAGTTCGCGTCACCCAACACGGTCCGGGCGTTGGTCAGCGCCACTTGCAGCGCCGCCCACGCCTCGGGCGAGTAGTCCGCCTGGTTCAGCCCGGCC
The DNA here is from genome assembly GCA_031255835.1 of Bifidobacteriaceae bacterium. Taxonomy (GTDB): domain Bacteria; phylum Actinomycetota; class Actinomycetes; order Actinomycetales; family WQXJ01; genus JAIRRT01. The sequence goes on from JAIRRT010000172.1 coordinate 7,151, forward strand.
AGAGCTGCGACCAGTGCATTCGCCTGTCCGATGGCGGCTTCCAGGCTGGACGCATCAGCGCCCGTAGCCTGGAGCAGACCGGCTGCCAACGCCAAACGCGACTCGGCAGACTGGATCGCTGCCAGCGTCGCGGATGGATCGGCCGCAACCGAGCGTGCATTGGCCAGTGCCGAAGCGAAGCCCTGCCACGATCCGGCCGTGTAATCGGCCTGGTTCAAGGAGGCCACTGCGGAAATGGCACCGCTCAGCATGACCCGGGCGGCCGAGAGTGCGGCCTGGCTGGAATCATCTGCTGGCGCCGGAGCCCGCAGAGCGGAGAGCGCCGCCTGCAGCTGGGCCTGAGCTGCCTGCACCTGAGCCGCTGTGGCAGAGGTGTTTGCCAGCACAGACTGTGCGTTGGCCAAAGCTGCCGCATAGACGGCCCAACTCGCTTCGCTGTATTCGGCCTGTGCCAGACCAGCCAGCCCGGCAATCACGGTGCTCAAGATGGTTCGGTCCGTCTCAAGCGTGTCCGGCGGAGTCACAGGTGGAATGACAGCTGGTGGCTCCTCATCCATCAACTCGTTGATGGCGTTGCCCAGAATCACCCACTTGGCTGAGGTGTCAATGACGTACTCCGATTCGAACCACATCATGCCGAAGCCAGGCTTGGCCTCAGGTAGATCGGGTGCAATCGGCACATAGCCTGGGATGATCCCGCCGGCCACGTAGGTGTCTTCTGCACGGGTGTTGCCATAGGCATGCTCGATGGAAGAGGTACCCACGCCCGAGAGCCATGACACGTCATTGTCCGGGTGGGTTCCGAAGATGTATGTCGCCGCATCCAAGGAGTAGTCCACAGGAATGGTCTGCGGATCCACCTTGTGCAGGAAGTACATCTTGACGCCAACATCGACGATGTCGGTGCTGCCGCCCCACATGCCGATCGAGTCCGGCATACCCCACGGGTTTGCCGCAACCGAGGCGTCATAGCCGGCCTTGAACTCAACTATTGCCCGGTTGAACTCGGCCTTGAAGGCGTCGCTCATGTGATCGAGCACCAGCGAAGCCTTCCAGCCGGCGCTGGAGAAGGACGGGCCGAAGCCGCCGGAGCCGCGCACCAGTGGCCACAGAGCCTCAATGGCATCGGCGTACTGCTGATCGCCTGTGGCGAGCAACAGCTCGATGGCTGCGTTGAACTCGGCCGCGAACACGCCCATGGCCATGAACATGCCCATGAAGTCGCTCGGATCGAGGTTGAGATCATCCATGCTGAACACCAGATCCTCGGTGGCCCAGATGTTTTCAGCAGCTGCAAGTGCCCGGTTAGCGAAGGCATTGTCATAGCCCTTGACCACGGTGTTGGCTGCGGCCAGCGCATAGGCGGCGTTGAACTGCAATGCCGGATCCTTTGCTCCGATCATCGCGAGCCTGTCATCCTGCTTGCCTGAACGCAGACCTTCTACCTCGCCAGGATTCAAGCTTGGATCCCAACGCAGGTTGTCGGTCTCTTGGCTGCCGTCACCCAGGTGGGTGTACTGGCGCAGCGTCGGAACCTCGACAACCTTGTAGTTGTAGCCAACGGCGTCGATCCGGGCAAGCACGTTGAGTGCACCGTGCTTGACCTGCTGAACCAGGTCGGGAACACCGTCAGAACGGTGCAACTCGACCATGCCGCCAACCACGCCGTCAGTCTTGACTGAGCCATCGATGTTCGTGTCCCAATCGACGTCGAGGGTGTCGTACTGAGGATGGAACTCGCGCCAGGCAATCGCCAAGTCCTGGATGACGCCAGCTTGGCGTGTCGCCTCCAGGTCATAGTCACCGGCGTCATACCAACCGCCTACTGCTTGGCCCGGCACACGATCCAACGAGTTTCCGGCGTAGTCACGCGAGGTTTGGTAGAACTCCTGGCCATCGAACCAGGTTCCATCCCACTCAGCCTCGTTGCGGAAGCCCTCGCCCAACAATGGATACAAGATCGCATCGTCCATGTGCGAGGCGGCGTGAACAATCTTGTATGTCTCACGCACGGCGATGTGGTCCATCTCCTTGGCCAGGAAGCCCGTCAAGGCTTGCTGCCAAGACTTGGCGTAGACGTCATCGGCGATGGGGAACAGAGCTGTCCTCTTGCCGGCGTACTTGATGGCGTACATGCCTGGGGTCTTGACCGAGGAGAAGTCGAAGTTCCGGTAGCTGTAGCGCAGCCAGCTCTTGGCTGCGCCGAGAGGTCCGGTGTACACCGTCGAATAGGTGCCATCGGGGTTGATCCGCTCGACAGAAGCGGTGGAGGGAGCTGCGAACCGCGGATCCAGCTCGATGACAGCTACCTTGTCCTGCTTGGGCCCGTAGCCGGCCTGTGAATGGCCAATGTTGGGCTCACGCTTCCAGGAGGTATCGACATCGGCGGCGATGTGCCAGACCACTTCGGTGGCGCCAGGCTCGAACAGGGTGCGCATGACAAACCAGCCGTTCTGGGCGCGGTTGCGTCCATCCAGGAGCTGGACGTCGGCGTGGTCTGAGGTGATGCGAACTCGGTTCGAGGTGTCTGGAGCAAGTGTGATCGTCTTGCCACTTGCAATCGGGACAGGCTGGGCGTCGCCGCGGTCGAGGTTCCATTCCCGCACATACCAGGCCTGATCATCGGTCCTGGCGCGGTCCTTGTCCTCCATGTCATCGAACGGAAGCAACGGGATGATTCCAAAGTTGTCATACCCTCCGCTGCCGTCTGAATCGGCCATGTAGCCCTTTTCCTTGTACAGGTCCGGGATGAACTCCATGTTGAAGCCAGCCTTGCCTGCCAAGTCAGCCGGTAGCGGCTGGTCCAGAGTGACTGTCACCTTCACCCCGCCGGGCTCTGGTACAGCGCTCATCGTGTACTCCACGGCCGGGCGGGTTGCATCACCCGTCACACCAGGCAAAGTCAAAGTCGCGCTGACCGTGTTGGTGGCCGGATCAGAAGCCCGTCCGTTCAGTGTGGGCGGTGGTGTCGCGTCCCACTGCTCAGGGGTGGGCAGCAGGTGGATGTCACCGTTTGTGGCAACGCGCTCGCCGTTCAGAACCAGCTCGACGCCAGCCGAATGCTGATCGCCGAAGATCGGCGAGAACGTCGAGTTGTACATGAACACGTCAAGACCTGGGCTTGTCAGAGTCTCGTACGGCGGGTTCGGCTGACCGGTCATCCAGTCAACTCCGGCTTCAACCTCTTGCACCGACCAGTCGTAGTCGCCTACAAACTCGTTGAGCGCGGGCTCGGCGGGGCTAGGAGCGGCCGCCTTGGCGATCTTGTCCGCTGCAAGACCGATGGCGATGAACCGGCTCGAATAGTCGATGATCGCCTCGTTCTCAGCCCACAGGAACTGGAAGTTGTCCAGCGACTCGGGGAAGTTCGGGCGGAAGTTGACGTATCCGGGAACAATCGAACCTGGGATGAACCCGTTGTCCGCGCGTGTGGAGTTGTACGGGTACTTGTGGGAGTTGGCACCCATGCCGACAAGCCACGATGTGTCATTGTCCGGGTGGGTTCCAACGATGTAGTTGGTCAGCCGCATGACGTAGTCCGTGATGCTGGTCTGAGTCGCCTGTGATAGCTGGCTGCCAACCGTGTTGTACAGAATTGCTGCGCTCTGGCCGTTCGGCAGACCGATCCAGTCACCTGGGCCCCAGCTGGCTGACAGTGAATCAGGCAGACCGAAGGGCTTGGTCGGATCGGGTGCATAAAGGGCCGGAGCGTTCGCGTTGATAGCGTCGATGACGTTGTCCCTGTACGTCTGGTCCATCATGTCCATGATGTAGACGGCCGCGTAGTTGTACGGATCCATGGTGGGAGGCCAACCGCCGCCGGGCACTGCAATCGGAAGGATCGTGGTGAACGGGTTGTCACCTGGAAGCGCCTGCGCCAGCAGGCTGTCCATCTCGCTCTTGTAGAACGCGAAATCGGGCGTTCCTTGGGTTGCCAGCATCAGTTGGACCAGCGTGTTGAACGCGGCCGAGTACTGAGCCGGGGTTGACATTGCCCATGCGCCATGATCGGTCCAGATTTCCTTGGCAGCCGTCAAGCAGTCGGCCGCGAAATCGGGATAGTGGTCCTTTGTCACGTAGGCGGCACCGGCCAGGCCGACGCTGACGGCACCCATGTTGCTATCGGCGGTGGCACCGCCAGCGCTCATGAGCATGCGGTCATCGTTGACGCCCGAGTAGACCTTCAGCTTGCCATCGGCCGGGTCGATCCGCTCGACAACGTCGTTGGGGCCAAGGTTCGGGTCATAGATGAAGCCGTCGGTGTCTGTCGATCCGTCGCCGAGGTGTGTGTACTGACGCAGAGTCGGCACCTCGATGGAGCCGGATGCAAATCCGACGTTCTCATACAGTCCGAGAATGGCCATCGCGCCGTGCTTGACCTGCTGGACGATGTCCGGCACGCTGTCTGGGCGGTGCATCTCGACTGAGCCTCCGGTGTCCTCGTCCCACTCGACAGCGAGGGTGTCGTAGTTGTCCATGTTGTTGAAGGCTTCGGCGTTGTAGACCAAGTCACGCAAGACGCTGTAGTTGCGGCTGATCTCGATGTCGAAGTCCCCGGCGTCATACCAGCCGCCCTGGTTTATGCCAGGAATGCGGTCTCCCATGCCGTAACCCTGAGATGTCAGGATTGCCGGCAACGTCATCGGCACATTCTTGCCGTCGAACCACGGGATCTGGTTGCTACCTGGATCCACTACTGAGCCTGGATACGGCTCGGAGATACGGCCATCGTCCATGTGGGATGCGCCGTGCCAGATCTTGTACCCCTCGCGAACCTCGATGTGGTCCATGGCCGTGGCCAAGAAGCCGGACAACCCGGACTGCCAGGTCTGCGAATAGGCATCGTTGTCAATGGGGAATGGCTCGGTGACCACCCCGTTGTACTCGATGACGTACAACCCCGGTTCTGTGACGGAGGAGAAATCGAAGTCGCGGTAGGTGTAGCGGGCCCACTGACGGCCTGGTCCGATGTTGTCGGTGAACACCGTGGTGTACTCGCCATTGGGGTTGAGGCGCTTGAGCATGGCCTGCGCTGGAGGATTGGCCTCATTGGAGTCAATCTCCATGACGGCGACCTTCGACAGCCCTGGAGCGTAGCCCGCTTGGGAGTGGGCAATCGATGTGGGGCGGACCCAGTTCCGCTGAACCGGGGCTTGGATGTGCCACTCGGCCACGGTCTCGCCAGCCTTGGATCCAGTCGGGATGGTCTGGCTCATGGTGAACCAACCGTTTTGAGAGCGGTTGCGGCCGTCATAGATGGACAGCAGGTTCTTCGATTCGACCGAGACGTGGACCTCGTCATCCTCAGGAGCGAGGTTGAACTTGTAGCCTCGGGCGAACGCGCGCGGCTGGTCATCGCCCTTTTCGGTGTTCCACTGGTCCACGTACCAGGCGTTGCCAATCAGTGTGGGCCGCGGCCAGTCTTCATCCATTGGGTCTTCCGGCGCGAGGGGGAAGGTGGAGAAGCCGTCATAGCTTCCGTCACCGTTTGTATCCACCTGATAGGACTTCCGCATGAACAGCGACGGGATGAACTCCAGGTTGAACGCTGCCGATCCAGCCAGCTCGCCGGGTAGATCATTTTGCAGGATGACTTTGAGGACAACGCCGCCTGGCTCGGGCACCGCGATCAAATCATATTCCATAATGCGCTGTGGAGACGTATTTGCATTATACGTATAGCGCATGGGAAGCGTGATCGTGTTGGTTGCGCGGTCAAGATCGCGCGGGAACGCTGGGTTGGCCGCAATAGGAGCGGACGTGGCGGGAGCAGCCGCGTCCCACTGTTCGGGCACCGGCAGCAGGTGGATGTCGCCGTTGCCGGCAATCCGCTCACCGTGGTGCGTCAGCGTGATGCCGCTCATGTGCTCATCGCCGAACACACCGTTGTACCCGTTGTTGTACATGAAGACGTCAAATCCGGGGTACGTCAGATACTCATAGTTGACCATCGCGCCGAAGCACATGCCGCTCCACTCGAAGCTGCACATTGTGTTGTTGACTGGATCGTCGGTGATCTGCATTCGGTAGGAGTTGTTCAGGGATCCGGGGGCCGCATGGCTCTCCACATCCGCCGCTGCGACGCTGACGACGCCGGCTAGAGCCAGGGCCATCGTTGCCAGTATTGGAACTGCACGGGTTTTTCGCATTGTCACGGGACCTTTCTGATCCACTAGATCTGAGGGTTGGAAAAGACCCTGCACCTTCGACAGTTCTGGGGACCAGGGGCGCGACACCGCAGGCCAACCAGATCCGCCGATAAGGCAGGGAATCGTAGTTGTCCGCTAACTCGACGCCGAGCTAGGTCCCAACATCTGCGGTGAGCCAGGACGCCAACGCCGGCGTTTGGGCGAGCCTACACCCCGATCAGACTCAAGACCACCCCCTCAAGCACACCCCACCCCCTTCGCCCAAAGCGAACACCCCCGGTTCGCTTCACATCCCTACGGGTTCGAATCCCACCGGCGCCACCGTCGCTTCGCTCCCTCTGGTGCCCCCGGCGGGATTCGAACCCGCACCGTGCCGGTTTTAAGCCGGCTGCCTCTGCCTGTTGGGCTACGGGGGCTGTGCTTGGGTCATTTTGCCAGGTGGGTGTCTCCTGCGGGGCGGGCGCGGCGGGCGGCGGATTGGGTTAGGCCGTCAAGGATGTCGTGCTCGCTCGACACGATGGTCTCCAACCGGTGGCCGGCACGGGCAGTGGCCTGGCGGATCCGCTCCACTGTTCGGGCCCATACCAGCGCCCCGCCGCCGATGACGTCAGCTCGCCTGGGCTCCAAGAACCCCAGTTCCCCGCGTTGTCGCCGCGTCATTGACCACAGCGAACGGCAGGCTGAAAGTACGTCATCGGCCGGCAATATGGCACCGTCCACCCGAGACGGATCGTAAGTGCGCAGGCCAAGGGCGTGGGCGGTAACCGACCCGACCGTACCTGCCACGCCAACCAGCGTCCGAGCGGCCCCCAAGTCCACATGCGCCTCGGCCTGATCAAGAGCCGCGTCGACATCCTCCTGCGCCGCGGCAAGCTCGGCCGGACTGGGCGGGTCACTGCGCAGGTGCCGCTCGGTCATCCGCACGCAGCCAACATCCATCGAGTGCGCCGCCTGCGGTCCTGTCTCACCCAACACCAGCTCCGTTGAACCCCCTCCCACGTCCACAACCAGGTACGGCGGCTCGCCGTCCACCGCCGTCATCGCCCCTTCGAAGGACAGCGCCGCCTCGGCCAAACCGTCCACCACCTCCGGCTCGACACCGAGAATCTGGCGCACTCCCCCGGTGAACTCCGCAGCATTGGCCGCATCACGCGTGGCGGATGTTGCGGCCATCCGCACTGCCTGACATCCCAGGTCACGGCACAGTTCTGCGTACTCGGCGACAGCGGCAAGGGTCCGCTCCAGCGCCGCCGGCGCCAGACGCCCGGTCGAATCAACCCCCTCACCCAGCCGGACCAGCCGCAGGAGCCGCACCACATCGGTCAGCCGCCCGGTCAGTGGATCGACATCAGCCACCAGCAGCCGAATCGAGTTGGTGCCGCAGTCAATCCCAGCAGCCCGCACACTGCCCACCCTCACTCCACCTCCCCGCCGATGCCGTCCGCCACCTGTTGCTCCGGCCGAGCCTTGACCGTGGGGCAGGTGCAGATCTCCGGCCGCCAGCGCCCGGAGATGGCCGCCAGCGTCTCATCGCCCAGGGGATTAACGCCGGC
>JAIRRT010000081.1 GCA_031255835.1 Bifidobacteriaceae bacterium
GGTTGGGCCGGATGGAGTCCAAGGGTAGCTCGGCAAAACTTGCCCCTGGAACAGCGACCAAACCCTCCGCCGCAACGTCACTGACGGCAACCACAGTCTCACCCAAGCCAGCAGTAGCCGCCTGTGACGCGGCATCGTCAGGGAGGTCGGGGGTGCGGGGGGAGCCGGGTTGGCCGAAGAACACGTCAACCGGGCGCGATGTCGGGCTGGACGCGCCTTGGCCAGTTTGGGTGACAGGCGGTATCAGGGCGCCGAGCCCTCGCCCGAGCCCGCGTCGCTTCTCAGTCATGTCGGCTCCTGTTCTGGTGGTGCGCCTCTTTGGGATAGCTCATAGGCAGCCTGCATGTAGGCCAATGCGCCGGTCGAGTTTGGATCGTATGTGACAACGGTTTCGCCGTAGCCGGGGGCCTCTGCCACGCGGACCGACCGTGGGATGGTGGTCTCAAGGACGAGGCCAGAGAAGTGCGAGCGGACGTCGCGAACCACATCACCAGCGAGGTTGGTGCGTGCATCGAACATAGTCATCAGGATGGTCGAGACACGAAGAGCCTGGTTGAGGCGTTGGCGAACCAACTCGATGTTGCTCAGCAGTTGCGACAGACCCTCCAGGGCGTAGTACTCACACTGGATCGGGATGAGGACCTCCTGGGCTGCAACCAGCGTGTTGATGGTGAGCAGGCCAAGGGAGGGTGGGCAGTCGATGATCACGTAGTCGAAGCGAGTGTTGCCGGCAGCAATCCAGTCGGATTTCAGTGTGCGCAACGCGGAGGCCAGGCGCCACTCGCGCTGGTCCATTGTGACGAGCTCTATCTCCGCTCCGGATAGGTCGATGGTTGCGGGAAGGCACCACAGCCCGTCCTGCTTTGGGCACATCTGGATGGCGTCCTTCATGCGAAGCTCGCCGATCAGCACCTCGTAGATCGATCCAGTGCCGGCGTGGTGACCCACCCCAAGAGCTGTCGATGCGTTGCCCTGCGGGTCGGAGTCGATGACCAGCACCTTGGCACCTCCGCGCGCCAAGGCCGCCGCCATGTTGACCGCGGTTGTAGTCTTGCCGACCCCACCCTTCTGATTGGCAACCGTGATGGTGCGGGTCGATTGAGGCAGGGGGAAGCGTAGACCGGCGAGGTTGATGCGCCTGCGAGCGTCGATGGCCGCCTGAGCAGCCAGCGGTGTGTCTGATCCCATCGCCGGAATAGCCTCAGCTATCTCCGCTGAGGTTGCCACCGAGGGTCGCTCCGCTGTGTCGAGAAAGTCTGCCGGAGATGGTCCGGACGATGCTGCCTTGGTGGGTGGTGTTGCCGGCTCAGGAGGCGTGATTGGTGCACCGTCCACCACACCTCTGGCCGCGTGTCGCGCCTCTCGTCTCGGCGTCACCACGCCACCTGCCTCTCGTTGAATGTTTCACGTGAAACACCGGCAACTCTCGGCCGCCGGTTGTCCCTGCCACGCCGCCCGTCGATGGTAACGCTCAGCCGAGCGCCGCCAAAACCGACCCAAAGCCGGACTGTGCACATCCTGAAGGATTGTGCCAAGTGTCCATTGAACCCAGGACCACCCGAGCCGCAGCCCATCACCTGCGGCGGCCTAGCGATGTTTCACGTGAAACACCGCGCGCCTTGGCCACCACAACGTACGTCGGCTCCACCGACGCCAGTGGAGCGGCTTCAATCACCGTCCCACCAGCAAAACCACATTCTTGTAATTTGGCCGCTTCAAGTTCAGTGTGCGCCTGGCGCCCCTTCAAAGCGAGCAACGCGCCCCCCGGCTGCAACAGCCCGGCCGCCCATCCAGCCAGCTTGCCAAGCGGCGCCACAGCTCTGGCAACCACCGCCGCGGCTGACCGTTGCCCAGCCACCTCTTCAGCCCGCCCCCGCGTCACCGTAACTCCGGAAAGGTTGAGATGCCCCACCACCTCTTCCAGCCAGGTTACCCGCCGCGCCATCGGCTCAAGCAACTCGACTTCGAGGTCCGGCCGCATCAAGGCGACCACGATGCCAGGCAGCCCCGCCCCTGATCCAACGTCGATCACCAAGCCAGCATCCGGCAAGAGTGGAACAACCGCCGCGCTGTTGACAAGGTGCCTGGACCATAGCCGTGCACCTTCCTTCGGGCCAATCAGACCGCGGCGCACACCCTCGCCGCGCAGCAACCCAGCAAAGCGGCCGACACCGGCCCACGCCTCACCGAACAACTCCCGACACTCAGGAGAGGTGGCCAGATCGCCATCGTCCGCAGGCCCGTCCACGGTAGCCCACCCCGCGGGATCAGGCCTGGTGTGCTCCTCCCCGCTCACGCCGGGCGAATCACCACGTAGCGGTCCGGCTCAACCCCGGAGGATTCGCTGACCAGCCCGGCGGCAGCTACGGCATCGTGGATGACCTTGCGCTCAAAGGCGTTCATCGGCTCCAGCGATATCGAGACTCCACGCTGCTTGGCCTCGGCAATTGCGCGGTCGGCCACCTTGGTCACCTCGACACGGCGTCCGGCGCGGTACCCGGCGATGTCTAGCATCAGCCGCGAGCGATCCCCAGTCCTTGCTTGGACAGCGATCCTGGTCAGCTCTTGGAGGGCATCGAGCACCTCACCCTCGGTCCCCACCAGCCGCTGCAGCCCACGGGCGCCTTCGCCATCGGCCACAATCGCCACTGACGCGCGGCCGTGATCGACGTCGATGTCGATGTCGCCGTCCATGTCCTCGATGTCAAGCAGTTCTTCGAGGTAATCGGCGGCGATCTCGCCTTCATCCTCCAGCTTCTTCACCCATCCAGGGCGCTCAGCTGGTTGGTCCTCAGTTTCTTTGCTCATCGGTTGTCACCTTTCTTTGGGTCTGTGGCATCGCCGCCACCGCTAGGCGTCCCCTTCGCCTTGCGTTTGGAGCGGCTTTGACGCTTCGGTTGTACACGTTGCCCGGATAGTTCGGGCTTGGCTTCATCCTCGCTGGCCGGATCCTCGCCACCGTCCGGCTTGGGATGCTTCTTGGCTTTGGCTGCCTTGCGGGCTTCTTTGCGGCGCTCTGCCTCCGAGCCTGGCGCCGGCATTCGTCGAATCACAATGAACTGCTGGCCCATGGACCACAGGTTGGTGGTCAGCCAGTACAGCAGCACACCGATGGGGAAGTTGATGCCGGAGAACGCGAACACCACCGGCATCATGTACAGCATCATCTTCTGGGCCCGGAACATCGGGTTGTCCTGGGCGGCGGCAGGGATGTTCTTCATGGTCAGCTGACGCTGCGTGGTGAACGTGGTGACCGACATGGCCACAATCAGCACAACTGTGACTATCCGGATCGTCATCGGCGAGGCACTGCCTGTCGCCTCGTTGGCCAGCATGAACGTCGATGACAGCGGCGCGCCAAACAGGTCGGCGTTCTGCGCGGAGCACGCCAGCCCATTAGGGCCGGCCGTGATGGTGCCTATCGCCCCAAAGTCAGGCTCCTCGCACACACGCTTGAGGTTGTTGAGCAGCCTGAACAGCGCCAGGAAGAACGGGGACTGGACCAGGATCGGCAAACACGAGGAGAACGGGTTGGTCCCGTTCTTGCGGTACATCGCCATCATCTCTTCCTGCTGGCGCTGCCGCGAGATCGGGTCTGTCTTCCCCTTGTACTTGCGTTGGATTCTTTGCAGGTCAGGCTGCATAAGCTGCATCCCGCGCGAGGACTTGATCTGCTTGACGAACAGCGGAATCATCAGCACCCGCATCACGATCACCAGCGCCACAATCGACAGCACCCACGCCAACCCGCTGTCGCCGTCCATGAACAGCGAACACAGCCAGTGCGTCCCGGTCATGATCCAACCCACCACGACCATGATCGGTTTGAGAAGTGCGTCGTACCAGCCCATCAGCTTGCCAACTCCATCCTTGGTTGTGCCAGCGCGATAGCCCGGCTCCTCATAATCCAGCCATCCCCGGCCGGGTCACCTGGCGCGTAGTCCACACCGCCCCTACTCCACGGGTTGCACCGCAGCAACCGCCAGATTGTCAGCCCAACACCGCGAAGGGCCCCTTGGTACTTCAACGCCGCCATGGCGTAAGCCGAGCAGCTCGGATAGTAGCGGCAGCGCGCCCCAAGTAGTGGTGACAAGGTAAGCCGATACACCCGCACGATGCCGATCAGCGCCATCGCCGGCCATGTCGCCTTTTCCTGTCTTTGTCCGCACACGTGCGGGCTCACGCTGGGTCCTCCTGTCCCCACAGTGCCGTGGCGTTGACCGCCTTGGCGAAGTCTTTGGCCAGCACAGCGAACTTGGCCTGCCCAGCCTTTGGCAGTGCCCGCAACACTAGGGCCGCTCCAGATGGAAGCTCAGCCCCAGCTGCCAGCGCCCTTAGACGCCGCTTGACCTTGTTGCGCACCACCGCTGAGCCGACGGACTTGCCGACTATCAGCCCCACCACCGGTCCACCGGTCGGTGACTTTGCCCCGTATGCAACCAAGCAGCCACTACCGCGCCGCCGCCCACCCCGAACGGTGGCGTCGAACTCAGCTGGCCGCCTCATGCGGTGCTCGGGGCGAAGCACCGGAACTGGCTCAGGCCGACAGCTCTTGACGGCCCTTGCGCCGCCGAGCCGAGATTATGGCGCGCCCTGCACGGGTACGCATACGCAACCTGAAGCCATGCGTCTTGGCACGCCGACGGTTGTTGGGTTGGAACGTCCGCTTACTCACCTGGTTACTCCACTTACAAGAATCGAAGGACCGCGCGCGGCACATGCCGGCGAGGGCCTCTAGGTCGATTGATCCGAGCCGCCGCCACCACCGGTCGCGAACACACTCAGGGCAAGGCTGGCAAATCAGCCGCCCCAACGCTACGTGCTCGCCCACCTCGGGTCAAACTGCGGCCAGCCTCGGGTGCGGGCCAATACCACATCTGCGCCCCCGCCCGCCACCTGCTATCCACAGACGCTTCTTGGGCACCTAACCCTCAACCTGTACTTTCACCTGCGCAAACATCGCCCCGCCAAACCTCCACTACATTATCCACAGGCAAATTGCACAGAGGGACCAGCCCAGAAGGTTCCTCCTCGAGTGCGCCAAGGCCTCGTAAGGAGCACGGACCAGTGACGGACGGCGTCGACATCCAGCAGCTGTGGCGAAGGGCGCTCGACGCTTTGGGTTCTGATCCATCCCTGACTGCCCAACAACGCAGCTACCTGCGGCTCCTGGTGCCGGTGACCATAGTCGATGGCACGCTGCTGTTGGCTGTTGGCTCGCACCTGGCCAAGGACTACATCGAATCCCACTCCCGTGAAGCCCTGACCCATGCAATCAACACCTTCCTCGATGTTCCGGTGCCGGGCGGGCTTGTTTACGCCATCACTGTTGACCCATCGAAGCAGCCTTCTCCCCCTGACCTTGAACAGGTCCCGGCTGATCCTCCGCCTGAGGCTCCACCCAGTCCGGCCCAGACAGAGCGCCGCTTCCCCCTGAACCCGAAGTACACGTTCGAGACGTTCGTTGTGGGTGAGTCAAACCGCTACCCCCACGCAGCTGCCGTCGCTGTGGCCGAGACTCCTGGAGGGGCCTACAACCCGCTGTTCATCTACGGAGGCTCCGGGCTTGGCAAGACACATCTTCTGCACGCCATCGGCATCTATGCCCAGGATCTAGACCCTGCCATTCGGGTGTTGTACTGCACCTCTGAGGACTTCACCTCGGACTTCATCAACTCGCTGGCTGAAGGTCAGGCGCGTGCGTTCCAGCGCCGCTACCGCGATGTCGACATCCTGCTGATCGATGACATCCAGTTCCTGCAAGACAAGGAAGCCACGGTCACCGAGTTCTTCCACACGTTCAACCACCTGCACAACTCCAACAAGCAGATCGTGATCACCTCTGATGTTCCGCCTAAGGAGCTTGGCGGGTTTGAGGAGCGGTTGGTCTCAAGGTTCCAAGGCGGCTTCTCCATCGACATCCACTCCCCTGACCTTGAAACCCGCATCGCCATCCTTCGCACCAAAGCTGCTGCTGAAGGCGTAGATGCCTCCGATGACACCATCGACTACATCGCCTCACACATCACAGCGAACATTCGTGAACTCGAAGGCGCTTTGATCCGTGTGACTGCCTACGCCAACCTGAACCACAGCCCTGTTGACCGCAGGGTTGCTGAGATCGCGTTGCGTGACTTCATCACCGTTGAGGAGACACCAGTCACAGCCAGCACGATCATCGCCCAGACAGCCTCCTACTTCACCATCACCCTCGATGATCTAACTGGACCTTCGCGTTCCAGGGAGATAGTGAACGCCAGGCAAATCGCAATGTTCTTGTGCCGCGAACTCACAGATCTGTCCCTGCCAAAGATCGCCCAACAGTTCAACCGGGATCACACAACGGTTCTGTACGCCGACCAGAAGATACGCAAGTTGATGGCTGAAAAACACACCACCTACAACCAGATCAATGAACTCAGTACACGAATCAGACGGCACACGATCTGACCAGGGTGGATCCGGCATCGTCGGTGGATGGTTGAAGGGTGACTGTGCACACCTGTGGATAACGTTGTGGAGAACGGTGGACTACCGCACCTCTTCTGTGCACAACCTCTCGATGGGACCTTGGACTCATTCACAGCTCTGCCCGGCCATCCAGAGGATCAGGGGTTGCTCACAGCCAGTCTCACCAGGCTCTCCACAACCAGATCCGCCACGTCACCAGCCCTTTGGCCGGTTATTGACAGCTTCCACAGGACCTACTACTACGACTAGACATGTCTTTCATGAGGGCCAGTGGATAGCCAACAATGGCGAGCCATGGGCTCGCTCAAGCGCACTTGCGCGCGTAGGGTGGCACCCGGCACCCTTGACACCTTCGACCTAGAGACCGTATGGAGTACTACTCATGAAGTTCCAACTCGACCGCGACACGTTGGCCGACGCTGTGACCTGGGTGGCGCGTGGCCTGTCCAACCGTCCTCCCGCACCTGTCCTGGCTGGTCTGCACCTGACGGCATCGGCCGGAGAAGGCGGCTCGCTCCACATGGCGGCGTTTGACTACGAGGTCTCGGCCCGCATCGAACTGGAGGCAGACGTAATCGCCGGCGGGGAAGTGTTGGTTTCCGGCAAACTCCTGACAGAGATCTCAAGGTTGTTGCCGGCCAAGCCGGTTGTGTTTGAGGTGGATGGGCCGCGTGCCGTTCTGACCTGCGGAACCTCAACATTCACCCTTCCGTGCATGCCTCTTGAGGACTACCCAACCCTGCCGCCGATGCCGGAGAAGGTTGGCGCGGTGGATTCGAGCCTGTTTGGTGAGGCGGTTGCCCAGACGGCCATGGCAGCTACCCGCGATGAGACGTTGCCGCTGTTGACCGGGGTCTATCTGGAGATCGAGGGTGATCGGTTGACGTTCCTGGCCACAGACAGGTACAGGTTGGCCATCAGGCAGATTCCGTGGACGCCTGTCAACCCTGAGGTTTCAGCGACAGCGCTGGTCAAGGCCAAGACTTTGCAGGATCTGTCCAAGGCGTTTCCGCAGACGCAGGAGATCTCGATTGCGTTGGGGCAGCCTGGCGCATCCGAGGTCATCGGGTTTGAGGCCGGCGGGCGGCATGCGACTTCGTTGATCATTGACGGGGAGTATCCGGCTGTGAGGCGGCTGTTGCCGGCCGGGGCAACAACAAACGCGGTGGTCAGCGTGCCGGCGTTGGTCGAGGCAGTCAGGCGCGTCTCTCTGGTGGCCGAGCGCCACACACCCCTGCAGATCTCCTTTGCCGATGGTGCAGCTGTCCTCAACGCAGGCAGCGGGGATGAAGCCAAGGCGACTGAAGTGATTGAGGCGGCCATCGATGGGGAAGACATCGCTGTGGCGTTCAACCACGGGTATTTGATCGAAGGGTTGAGCGTTATGACCAGCCCATACGTCAATCTGGCTATGTCTGGAATTACAAAACCAGTGTTGTTCCAGGGACAAGACGCAGTTGATGGGCAGCCTTCTGGTGATTTCGACTACCTTTTGGTTCCGATTCGTTTTGCTTCCTGAGCCGGCCAGCAATGTATGTGGCCCACCTAAGCCTGCTCGACTTCAGGTCATATCCCTCGCTTGAGGTTGACTTCGATCCAGGCGTGGTGGCGCTGGTTGGGCCAAACGGCCAAGGCAAGACAAACGCGGTCGAGGCGATTGGTTACCTGGCCGCGCTGACGTCACATCGAGTTGGTTCCAACGCTCCACTGATCCGCATGGGGGCTGATCGCGCTGGCATCGGGGTGACCGCACGCCACGGAGAGCGAACCATCAAGGTGGCACTCGAGATCGGTTCTGGCCGCCCTGCACCACCGAGCGTCAACGGGGTCAAGCAGACCAGGCATCGCGACGCAGCTGGGATAGTGCGCTCAGTTGTGTTTGGGCCGGATGATTTGTCATTGGTCAAGGGTGATCCGGGTTTCCGGCGCCGGTTCATGGACCTTTTGTTGGTCCAACGCAACCCTAGGTGGGCCGGTGAGCTGGGGGATTACGAACGCGTGGCCAAACAGCGGGCCAGTTTGTTGAAATCTCTCGGCTCGCTACGCCGGGCTGGTAGGCAGGCTGAGGATTCGACAATGGAGGTATGGGATGACCGGCTGGCTGGCCTCGGAGCCAGGATCGGTGTGGCCCGCAGCGAACTCGTCGAGCAACTGACGCCCCACTTCACGGCCGCATACCAGGACATCGCAGGGGCCGGACCAGCACCGGGACTGAAATACGTCGCGTCTGGCGAGCCTGAAGGGGAAGGCGACTCCGACGCGGCCAAGCGAAGGACCGTGGAGGAGGAGAAGGCCAGGCTTTTGGACGTCATCGTCGGCGTCAAGGACAGGGAGATCGAAAGGGGCGTGAACCTGGTTGGGCCGCACCGGGACGAACTTGAGATTCGTTTGGGTCCGATGCCGGCCAAAGGGTATGCAAGCCATGGTGAATCGTGGTCGCTGGCGTTGGCTCTGAGGTTGGCGGCGTTTGAGATTCTGACTGACGGCAGCGGCGGGACACCGGTGCTGATCCTGGACGATGTGTTCGCTGAGCTGGACGCGGCGCGGCGCGATGCACTTGTCAAGATGGTCCGGCGGGCCGAACAAACTGTAATTACAGCGGCCGTACCAGCTGACCTGCCCAGCGCGCTCGCCCCGGCCATCTACCGGGTGCAAGGCGGGACGGTGAGCCGTGACTGAGGAACCGACCGCCCGCCGCTCGGCCGAGCAGGCCGCACTGGACCGGCTGCGATCAACAGGACCTGGCGCGAAGAAGCGAGCCCGCGGCGCTGACCAGCCACAATGGGCTGGGCGCGACCCGATCACCGTTGGAAACGCCCTTGACAAACTGATCACCGAACGCGGCTGGGACGGAGAGGTGCGGGACGCGGAGGTGGTGGCGAGGTTCGCGGAGGTGGTGGGGGCAGACATCGCCGGCCACGCAAAGCCCAGCTCATTCGATGAGGCAACTCTTGTAATTCAGGCGGTCGATTCGGTCTGGGCCACCCAGCTACGGTTCCTCACCCCGCAGCTGCTGGCCAGGTTTGCCGAGGTGCTCGGGCCAGATGTGGTCAAGACGATTGAGGTGCTCGGGCCAAGGGCGCCGCGGCGAGGAAGACGCCGTTTCACCGTACGATGACGTCCCCGCGGCCAGGCGGAGGCAGGTTCGCCATGCGACATGCCGCCATCGGCCACATGGCGGCGCCAGAGCGGGTAGAATGGCTGGCCGGTATCCGGGCACGCAGGCGAGTCTTTCACGGCGTGGGATGCCGACAATCAGCGACGAGAGCCTGTCAAGGCGAGGGCTTGTTCGCGCTGCCCGCACACTAGCGCAAGGGTTCACCACGTGGCACAGCCGCACTATGACGCCAGCGACATCACCGTCCTAGAAGGTTTGGAGGCCGTCCGCAAGCGGCCCGGAATGTACATCGGTTCAACCGGGGAACGCGGGTTGCACCACCTGGTGTACGAGGTAGTCGACAACTCCGTCGATGAGGCGCTCGCCGGCTACGCCACCGAGATCGACGTCACAATCCTGGCCGATGGCGGAGTCAGGGTCATCGACAACGGCCGCGGCATCCCCGTGGCAGAGCACCCAACCGAACACCGCTCAGCGATGGAGCTGGTGCTGACGGTGCTGCACGCCGGCGGCAAGTTTGGTGGCGGCGGCTACGCGGTGTCAGGCGGTTTGCACGGGGTCGGGTTGTCCGTGGTCAACGCGTTGTCACGTGAACTGGACGTGTTGGTCCGCCGCGACGGCTACACCTGGACGATGTCGTTTGTGCGCGGCGAGCCAACCTCACCACTGGCTCGTGGCGAGGCGACCAGCGAGACCGGCACCGAGATCACGTTCTGGCCTGATCCGGAGGTCTTCGAGACCACGGACTTCGACTTTGAGACTTTGCGGTTGCGTTTTGGACAGATGGCGTTCTTGAACAAAGGCCTGACAATCACACTGACTGACCTGCGCCCAGAACATGACACGACAGCTGAACACACCCCGGATGAGGCTGGGACTGTCAGGACAGTCAAATACCGCTATGACCGCGGGTTGATCGACTACGTGGAGCATGTCAACGCCGCCAAGAGGGCCGAGGCTGTCAACCCAGACATCATCTCGATTGAGGTGGAGGATCCTGATTCCACCATTTCGGTTGAGATTGCGATGCAGTGGACCACCGCGTATTCGGAGTCGGTCCACACCTATGCCAACACCATCAACACCACTGAGGGCGGCACCCATGAAGAAGGGTTCCGTTCCGCGTTGACATCGCTGGTCAACCGGTACGCGCGGGAAAAGGGCATCTTGAAGGACAAGGATGACAACCTTTCCGGCGATGACGTACGCGAAGGGTTGACCGCTGTGATCTCGGTCAAGTTGACCGAACCACAATTTGAGGGGCAGACCAAGACGAAGCTCGGCAACACTGAGGCGCGGACGTTTGTCCAAAAGGTTGTCAACGAGAGGTTCGGGGACTGGCTGGACCGCCATCCCGGCGAGGCCAAGGACATAATCCGCAAGTCTTTACAAGCTGCACAAGCCCGCCTTGCTGCCCGGCGGGCCCGTGAGGCCACAAGGCGCAAGGGGCTTTTGGAATCAGGCGGGATGCCAGGCAAACTACGCGATTGCTCCAGCTCTGACCCGTCGGTCTGCGAGGTGTTCATTGTCGAGGGTGATTCGGCTGGAGGTTCAGCGGTAAGGGGACGCAACCCGCAAACCCAGGCCATCTTGCCGATCCGCGGCAAGATCCTGAACGTTGAGAAGGCCCGGCTGGATAGGGCCTTGGCCAACGCTGAGATTCAAGCGCTCATCACAGCGTTTGGCACAGGGATTGGCGAGGACTTCGACATCGCCAAACTCCGGTATCACAAGATCGTGGTGATGGCGGATGCGGATGTGGACGGCAAGCACATCCAGACGCTGCTGCTGACTTTGTTGTTCAGGTACATGCCGGAGCTGATTGATCACGGCCATGTGTTCTTGGCCCAGCCGCCGCTGTACAGGATCAAGTGGTCCAACGCGGCCCACGAGTTCGCCTACTCCGACAGGGAGCGGGACGGCCTGTTGGCCGCCGGGGCTGAAGCGGGCAAGCGGATCCCGAAGGAAAATGGGATTCAACGCTACAAGGGTCTTGGTGAGATGGACTATTCAGAGCTGTGGGACACAACCATGAACCCCGACACCCGAACGCTGCTCCAGATCACAATGGAATCGGCCGCTGCTGCCGATGAGACGTTCTCCATTTTGATGGGGGAGGACGTTGAGGCACGCAAGGCATTCATCCAGCGCAACGCACACGATATCCGCTTCCTCGACATCTAGACTCCAACACTCCACCGGGAAAGAAGACCAGTGACCCAACCACCGATTGAACCGCCGCCAGTAGCCGTCGGAGAAGTGACGGACCGCATCGAGCCGGTCGATCTCCAGATGGAAATGCGGAGGTCCTACCTCGACTACGCGATGAGCGTGATTGTAGGGCGGGCCTTGCCGGACATTCGTGACGGCCTCAAACCGGTCCACCGCCGTGTGGTCTACGCCATGTACGATGGCGGCTACCGCCCTGACCGCGGGTTTTCCAAGTGTTCGCGTGTTGTGGGCGATGTCATGGCCCAGTATCACCCGCACGGGGACTCGGCCATCTATGACACGTTGGTGCGTTTGGCACAGGACTGGTCGCTGCGCTATCCACTGGTTCACGGCCAAGGCAACTTCGGTTCACCCGGCGATGATCCAGCCGCCGCCCCCAGGTACACCGAATGCAAGATGGCGCCGCTGGCCATGGAAATGGTGCGGGACATTGAGCGGGACACAGTCGATTTCCACGACAACTATGACGGCCGGACCAAAGAACCTGCCGTACTGCCCTCACGGTTCCCTAACCTGTTGGTCAACGGATCAGCCGGGATCGCAGTCGGCATGGCAACCAACATCCCTCCACACAACTTAGGGGAGGTGGCCCTCGGCATCCAGTGGCATTTGGACCATCCCGAAGCAACCAATGAGGAACTACTCGAAGCACTCATCTCGCTGATCCCAGGCCCGGATTTCCCAACCGGTGCCTACATTCTGGGCAAGCGCGGGGTGGAGGCGGCCTATCGCACAGGCCGCGGAGCCATCGTAATGCGGGCGGTTGTCGAGGTTGACGAGATTGGTGGACGGACAAACCTGGTTGTAACCGAACTGCCCTACCAGGTCAACCCGGACCGTTTGGCCGCCAGGATTGCCGAACTGGTAAAGGACGGCCGGATCCAAGGAATCGCTGACCTTCGCGATGAAACATCAGGGCGCACAGGGCAAAGACTTGTAATTGTCCTCAAGCGTGACGCAGTGGCCAAGGTTGTGCTGAACAACCTGTACAAGCACACCCAACTGCAAGAGACATTCGGCGCCAACATGCTGGCGCTGGTGGATGGTGTGCCGCGGGCCCGCAGGCTCGATTCGTTTGTGCGGCACTGGACAACACACCAGCTTGAAGTGATTGTCCGGCGGACCCAATTCCTGCTGCGTGAAGCTGAGGCGCGGGCCCACATTCTGCGCGGCCTGCTCAGCGCTCTGGACCAACTCGATGAAGTGATCGCGTTGATCCGGCGTTCGCCTTCCGCGGATGAGGCCCGGACCGGGTTGATGGAACTGCTCAGCGTGGACGCAGTTCAGGCCGGAGCAATTCTCGACTTGCAGCTGCGCCGGCTGGCAGCGTTGGAGCGGGCGAAAATCCTGGAGGAGTTCCAGGCACTGGAAGCCAAGATCGCTGACTACGGCGAGATCCTGGCATCGCCAGGCCGGCAACGGCGGATTGTTTCAAGCGAGCTGAACGAGATTGTCGCCAAATATGGTGACGAGCGGCGCACCCGGTTCTTGCCGTTTGACGGCGATGTCACCGATGAGGATCTGATCCCAGAAGAAGACATCGTTGTGACGATCACCCGCGGCGGCTACGCCAAACGCACCAAGACTGACCTGTACCGATCCCAGCGTCGCGGCGGCAAAGGCATCAAGGGCGCCCAACTGCGTGAAGACGATGTTGTGGAACACTTCTTCACCACAAGCACCCATCATTGGCTGCTGTTCTTCACAAACTACGGCCGCGTCTACCGGGCCAAAGGCTATGAGCTACCTGAGGGCGGCCGGGACGCCAAGGGCCAACATGTGGCCAACATGCTGGCGTTCCAACCCGGCGAGCGCATTGCACAGGTGCTGGCCATCCGGGACTACGCCCAAGCCCAGTACCTGGTCCTTGCAACAAAGCGGGGACTGTTGAAGAAGACTCGTCTGGCCGAATATGATTCGCCGCGCGCCGGCGGCATCATCGCCATCGCCCTTCGAGATGACCCAGCCGGCGGCAGCGATGAGGTGGTGTCGGCCCGGCTGGCAGATTCGTGGAGCGACCTGATTTTGGTGTCCCGCAAAGGTCAATCGCTGCGGTTCGCCGCCACAGATGAGGCGTTGCGTCCAATGGGCCGGGCAACCTCTGGGGTAACCGGCATGCGCTTCCGCGAAGGCGATGAACTCCTGGCCATGGATGTGGCCAGGCCCGAGGCCGATGTGTTTGTTGTCACTGAAGGCGGTTTCGCCAAACGCACACCGGTCACCCAATACCGCTCCCAGGGCCGCGGCGGCCTCGGCATCAAAGTGGCCAAACTGTCAGAAGAACGCGGAGATTTGGTGGGAGGGCTGATCACTGAAGAAACCGATGAGGTGATGGTGATCATGCTGTCCGGCAAAGTGGTCCGTTCCCGCGTCAACGAGGTCCCAGCCAAAGGCCGTGACACCATGGGTGTTGTGTTCGCCAAACCAGCTGATGGAGACAGGATCATTGCTGTTGCGCGCAATGCAGAGCCAGATCCAACCGAAGATGCAGACGGTGACAGTACAAATGGTGAGAGTGAAGGTGGTGAGGGTTCCAACGGCATCGGCGGTGACGGCATCGGCGGCAAACCGGATGAGGCACCGCAAGGCGAACCAACCCAACCACCAGCAGATGCCAACGAAGTTCCACCCGAGCCGGTAGCCTGAACCAGCAACCTGACCGACCCCGCCAAGGAGAGGCATGACCATCGAGACCGAGCGCGGCGACGAAGCCGATCGCGCAGCCGATGCGACCCCAGCGCAGGCGGACGCAGCTGATGAGATGGCCTCCGGCGGTGACGGCGCCTCACAAGACCACCAAGACGACGGTTCGCCCTCGGACAAACCGCGCCGAGCTGGCCCCCGCCGGGCCGGCCCGCGCAGCACCGGGGCCAGCGACGTTCCTGTGATTCCCCCGAAAAACCGGCCAGCTCGCCGCAGCACTTCCAGCCGGACCGCCTCGACCGCCCGTCCAGCCGGCTCAGCAGTCCCCGCCGATGACGCACCTTCCCCTGATGAGGTGCCCGAGGCTTCCACGCCATCCGCCGCAGAACCCCAGGTCAGCGAGACTTCGCGGTCTGGTTCGGGTTCAGGTCGGGGAGGGGGCGGCAAGAAGAAGGCATCCGGCCGCCCGCCGCGGCGCGTGTCCGTTGCACCCCGCCCTGTGGAAGTGCTGGAAACCGGCGATGGCGCGCACGGCGATCACCCGGCACCCAGCGACGATGTAGTTGAGCTGCCCGGACCGCCCGAGCCTCCAGAACTGGACGTTGTCGAGGACCGCGCCCCCAGCGAAGCCCACGGGGCAGACGGCGGCGAGGCAGACGAGGCCCATGATGGTGCCCGAAGCGGCGGGGGAGCGGCCTCCGATGCCGCAATCCAAGGGGCGCCCGAGCGCGAACCGCTGGCCAAACGGATTCCGGCAGCCGCTGCGGCATCGTCCGCTGTTGAGGATGACTTGCCTGAAGGCGAGCAGGACGCCGGATGGGAAATGCCTGGGTTGGACGCCAGCCAGGCGCCATCCCACAAGCCCGAGCGGTCAAAGCGGTCAGACCGCGACTCCGAGCCCCAGCCCGCCGGCGGGCCCGCGCCCGAGGCGCCCGAGGAGTTCCAGGACGCCCAAGCGGTAGCTGTTGCTGCGCCATCGGACGACGATTTGGGACCGCTGCGGCCCGACTTTGTGCGCATGGTGGTTGACGGCGTCCCCATGTCCGATGGCGGCCCGACCACCCGGGTTGTGCCCGCCCTGAGCGCTGAGGCACCCCCGCGGCGAGCGGGAGGGCGGCCCAAACCGGTTGCCGATTCCCTCGCCGTGCCTGAGGTGACCCCGGACTCCGAGCCGGTGCCGGTTGGTGGAGCCGCAGGTCCGGTGGTTGTGCCGCTTGGCCCGAAGGCCGCGCCAGCCCAGCCCAGCCGCCCAAGCGGACCCAGGCGCGTCAAAGTCCAGTTGTCCCAGGTCAGCCCGTGGTCCGTGATGAAGCTCGGGTTCCTGTTGTCCGTTGGGATGGGCATAGCTTTTGTCGTGGCGGTCTATGTCATCTGGAACGTGCTGGACAGGGTCCACCTGTTTGTCGACATCAACGACCAGATCGCGGAGATTGTCGGGCCGGAGAGCGCCGCCAACTTTGACCTGCTGCAATACGTCGAGCTGGGCAAAGTGATGGCGGCGGCAACCGGCGTGGCGGTGATCAACGTCGTGTTGACCACAGTCTTGGCGACCCTGGGTTCGCTGCTTTACAACGTCACCTCGGCCCTCGTGGGAGGGGTGCACGTCACACTTCGGGACGATTGATCACCCAGGTGAGGTGCGCCATCGTCCTCCCAATTGCCGTGGCGGGGGGCGTTGGGGTAACCTCGCGTGGCTGGGTGGGACGCGTCCCAACCCCGCGGGCCTGTAGCTCAGGCGGTTAGAGCGCTTCCCTGATAAGGAAGAGGTCGCAGGTTCAAGTCCTGCCAGGCCCACGGTCGAACACTCACGGGGAGGAGATGCGTCGATGAAAAAGCTCATTGTTCTGTTGCTGGCGTTAGCTGGAGGCTACTGGGCGTACCGGTTGTGGACCGATTCCCAGCATGATGCCTCAATCTGGGATGAGGTGACCGACACGGTCGCCTGACCCCCCGGGGCTGTGGCGCAGTTGGTAGCGCATCTGCTTTGCAAGCAGAGGGTCGCCGGTTCGAGTCCGGTCAGCTCCACCCCGAAACCCCCCGCCGCCCCCTCACCCCAACACGAACACCCAAGGTTGAACGCCATCGGCGGGAGGGAGGGGGGCTAGAGCGCGACTGGTGAGATTCCCATTGAGGCGGTGTCTGCCAGGGCGTGGGCGATGACTGGGCCGAGGACGTGGTTGAACTTGGCGTAAAGGAGGCCGTAGATCAGCCCCCAGCCGGTTGGGATCAGGATCATCCATGAGTTCTGCGCTAGGAAGGACTCAAGTGGCAGACCTGAGATGGCGAACTGGAACGGGAAATGCGACAGCCCGAACATCACCGCGGATGTCGGCAAGCTCCAACGACGGCTGAATCCAGCAAGGTGGGTCATGATGAAGCCGCGGAAGACGATTTCTTCGGGAAGCGCCACCCAAACGAGGAACCAGAGCGCCTGGTCAGCGATGAACTGGGGTTGGTAGAAGCTGGCATGTTGGATCACGGTCGGGATGATCGCGCCGCACACGACGAGTACGGCGCCCAGCCCCAGGCCCACCAGCCCCGAGCGGAGAAGAGATGTGCGGCCCAGGCCGACATCGGACCAGCTTTGCCGGCGGCATCGGATGATCAGGGCGATGACGCCCAGCTCAATCAGGACTCCGGGTCCTACCACAGCCAGGCCGTGCGGCAACTGGCCAACCCAACGCGGGCCGGCAGCGAGTAGCCAGCCCTGCGCCCACAGCAGCACCATGTAGAACACCCAGAACCCCAGCGCCAGCCAGCCATCCAAGGGCCGGTACAACCTCGCCCGCGCCACATACCCTGGCGACGCCTGCCACCACCGCCGTCTGGTGGG
>JAIRRT010000107.1 GCA_031255835.1 Bifidobacteriaceae bacterium
TCACGGTGACGGCCGGCACCACGAGCAGGTCGGTGACGGTAACCCAGGCCGCTGGCCCAGCCCCGCTGACGCCTTCGCAGGAATCGTGGGTGGCGCCAGCGGACGGCGGGCAGATCAGCTTGTCCACCGTGACGTCCGGCGGAACCTGGACGGCCACGGAGGCTGCCAGCTGGTTGACGCTCTCCCCAACGGGCGCGTTGGCATCTGGCGCATCCAGGACGGTGACCGCCTCGGCCAACACCACAACCGCTCGGCGCAGCGCCACCATCACGATTCGCTCTGGAACCGCCTCGACAACCATTGAGGTGGTGCAGGATACAAACCGCACCATCACTTTGTCGCGTTCTACCTGGTCAGCTCCAGCGGCGGGCATGTCCGCCACCGCGTTGGTCACCGTCTACAACGAGGACACCTGGAGCGCCACCTCGGATCAGCCGTGGTTGCTCATCGCAGGCCCCATCGATCCGGATGAGCGGACGTTGACAATGACTGCCCAGCGCAACCGCGGAGCAGCCAGGTCCGCAACTATCACAGTGGTGTCCGATGGCGGCCATACAGCCACCATCCGGGTCACCCAATCCGGCGGCTAGGTAGGCCAACCGGGCTAGCCAGCCCGGCACCGGACCAGCGGTGAGGCGGGGTACGCCCCTGCTCCGCCTCACCGCTTCCTTCGCTTCATGCACGGACGGTGCACCCCGTGCTGCGGGCAGGGCGCGCGATGTGGGAGCCTATGGGGTGGCCAATTGGACTATCCACGTGACTTAATGGCCCGTCCCCATTGTTCGACCCATCCGAATGAGGAGCTGATCGCATGTCCCAATCCGACCTGCCCGCTGTGAGTCGATCCGATCTGCCGACTCTGCGCATTGCGCTGCTCGGGTTTGGAGTTGTCGGCTCTGAAGTCGGACGCCTGCTGATGACCCAGGGAGAGGACCTGGCCGCCCGCACAGGCGCCAACCTCGAACTGATAGGTGTGGCGGTCCGCAGCCTGGACGAGCCCCAGGTCAAGGCCCTAAAACCTCCCAATCCGACAACCGACGCCGCCGGGCTGATCTCTCAGGCCGACATCGTCGTCGAGTTGATGGGCGGGATTGAGCCGGCCCGCACGTTCATGCTCAAGGCCATCGAGAAGGGCGCCGCGGTGGTGACCGCCAACAAGGCCCTGCTCGCCGCCCACGGCCCAACCCTGTATGAAGCCGCCGCCGATGCCGGTGTGGACCTTTTCTATGAGGCCGCGGTTGGCGGGGCCATCCCGATTGTTAGGGGCGTGCGGGTCTCGCTGGCCGGGGACAAGGTGACGCGCATCCTCGGCATCGTCAACGGCACCACAAACTACGTGCTGGACCAGATGACCCGCGAGCACCTCGCCTTCTCCGACGCAGTCTCCCAAGCGCAGCGTCTCGGGTTTGCAGAAGCAGATCCCACCGCCGATGTCGAGGGGTTCGATGCCGCATCCAAGGCCGCCATCCTGGCCTCGCTCGCCTTCCACACCCGAGTCTCCATTGACGAGGTCCACCGTGAGGGCATCACCGCCGTAACCCAAGCCGACATAGAAGCGGCCGCAGAGGGTGGCTACGTCATCAAGCTGCTCGCCATAGTCGAGCGCGTTCCGGACGGTTCGGGATCAGACATTGGCGTTGTGGCGCGTGTTCACCCGGCGCTGGTTCCGCTCGATCACCCGCTGGCCTCGGTTCATGGCGCCTTCAACGCCGTGTTCACCGAATCTCAAGCCGCCGGTCCGCTGATGTTCTACGGTCAAGGCGCAGGTGGGGTTCCGACATCGTCGGCTGTTGTGGGTGACATTGTGGCGGCTGCACGGCACAGGCTGGCAGGTCAGACCGGACCGGGAGAATCTGCATACACCGGGTTGAAGGCCATGCCAATCGCGGTGGCCCACACCAGGTACCAGGTGCGGCTCGTGGTGGCGGACAGGCCCGGCGTGCTGGCGTCTGTGGCCACAGTGTTTGCCGCCCACAGGGTCTCAATCGATGAGGTCCGTCAAACCCCGCGGCCAACCCCGGAGCCATTCGACGGGCCAACCACCCTGGCCAACCTGGTGATAGTCACCCACAACGCTGCTGAGGCTGACCTTTCAGCCACCGTGGCGGATCTGGGCGAGCTTGACGCCGTCCAGGCTGTTGCCGGCGTTATCCGGGTTGAAGGGGTCTGAGCGGTGGCTGCAATCTGGCGTGGTGTGGTGCGTGAATACGCTGACCGGCTGACTCTGAAGCCGCAGGATCCGATCATCGAACTGGGCGAGGGTGGCACACCAACCATCCATGCCCCGTCCTTGTCCAGCGCTGCCCGAGCGGAAGTCTTCTTGAAGGTCGAGGGGATGAACCCGACCGGCTCTTTCAAGGACCGCGGCATGACGGTGGCGATCTCAGCGGCGGCTGCCAGCGGCGCAACACATGTGATTTGCGCCTCAACGGGCAACACGTCCGCCTCGGCTGCGGCGTATGCCACCAGGGCGGGAATGACGTGCGCTGTGCTGGTTCCGGCCGGCAAGATCGCAATGGGGAAACTGTCCCAGGCCGTTGCGCACGGCGCGCGCCTGCTGCAAGTGGACGGCAATTTCGATGACTGCTTGGTTGCGGCGCGCAAACTGTCTGAGGTTTATCCGGTCGAGTTGGTCAATTCGGTCAATCCCCAGCGGATTGAGGGCCAAAAGACTGCGGCGTTCGAGGTTGTTGACGCGTTGGGGGATGCTCCAACTATCCACGCCTTGCCGGTTGGGAATGCCGGCAATATCACGGCATATTGGAAGGGTTACACCGAATACGCCGATGACGGCCCAGCAACACACCGCCCAGCGATGTGGGGTTTCCAGGCCGCCGGGGCAGCCCCGATTGTTCTGGGCCATCCGGTTTTGCATCCTGAGACAATCGCAACCGCCATCAGGATCGGCAATCCCGCCTCGTGGGACAAAGCTGTTGCGGCTCGCGATGAGTCTGGCGGCGTCATTGAATCGGTCAGCGACGAGGAGATTTTGGCGGCCCACCGGATGCTCTCGGCCGAGGTCGGTGTGTTCGTTGAACCGGCCAGTGCGGCCGGGCTGGCCGGTGTGCTCAAGCGTGCTGAACGCGGCCTTGTGCCAGCTGGAGCTGTCATAGTCATCACCGTCACAGGACACGGTTTGAAGGACCCTGGCTGGGCTTTGACCAGGCCAGATGGCAGTGAAGTGGAGTTGGAGCAGGTGGCGCCAGACGTAGTCTCAATGGCTCGGATCCTCGGATTGGAGTAGGGCGGCGATGCTTCTTGGCGCCGATCATGTGCGAGTTCGAGTCCCGGCAACCTCAGCCAATTTGGGGCCGGGCTTCGATTCGCTTGGCCTGGCCTTGGATTTGTGGGATGAGATCGAGGCCCGTGCGGTAGCTGGTCCCACACGAGTCGAGGTGGAAGGTGAGGGCCAAGGCGAAGTCCCGCTGGATGACACCCATCTTGTGGTCCGCGCAGCCCATGCCGCATTGGAAGCTGTGGGGGCGCCGGAAATTGGGTTGGATTTGCGTTGCCACAACCGGATTCCTCACGGCCGAGGGCTCGGATCATCAGCGGCCGCTGCGGTGGCCGGCGGGTTGATTGCCCGCGGTTTGATCGCCAACCCAGACGTTCTGAATAACCGGGCAGTTTTCGAATTGGCCACCCAGTTTGAGGGCCATCCAGACAACGCCGCCCCAGCAGTTTTTGGCCGAGGAACCATAGCCTGGATGGACGATGCCGTCCCACGCGCCGCCCGTTTGGATGTTTCTTCCGAAGTCCATCCCCTGGTATTCCTGCCCGGCCAACCGCTATCGACCCGGGTTGCACGGGCCGTGCTGCCTGAACGTGTTGCCCACGAAGATGCGACGTTCAACGCCGGGCGGGCAGCTTTGATGGTCCATGCATTGACAAGCCAACCGACTTTGCTATTCGAAGCCAGCGAGGACCGGCTGCATCAGTCATACCGTGCATCTGTCATGGGCGAAACACTGGACCTGCTGGACGAGCTACGCCAAGCAGGCCTCGCGGCCGTCGTTTCGGGAGCCGGCCCAGCCATCCTGGTGCTGGCAACAACCCCGCTGGGTGACGCCATCGTCCCTCCCGGCCATTGGCGCGTCCTGTCACTGGACGTGGCTCCCCATGGAGGAACAGTCTCCCGAATCAGCTAGAAGAGCTGAGGTCCTGGTTGACCGCGCGGTGGGGGATGGTATGGTTGCAGGGCAGCGATGACCCGCAGGGTTTTTCCGCGTGGGAGCTGCACAATCAAGCCTCGACAGCGACAGCTGTTCCAAGCTGGCCGCACCTTGAGGCATAGATACCCTGTTCGTCCAGGTCAGGACGTCAATATCCATCAAGAGGAATTCTGTGACCACAACTAGTGATAGTGCTCATCCGACAGGCTCTGCGCCGCTGTCGGCGATGAAGCTTCCAGAGCTGCAAAAGCTCGCCTCCTCACTCGGCATCAAGGGTGTGTCCAAGCTGCGCAAGGGAGACCTTGTGGCCACCATCGGTGCTCACCGCATGGCAGGGCATGGCAGCTCTGGCCGGACTGGAGGCGCCTCCGGTGCGTCCAGCGCTGCGCGTGCGCCCGAGTCGGCTCCAACTGGTGCGCCGGCTGGCCCCCCGCTGGCAGCCACGCCGCCCGCTGCTGGATCAGGCAGCGGACGCACCCGGACAAGGCGCGTGACAGTTTCGGGAGCCACACTGAACACACCACCTGCCATGGAGGCTCCGGCCGGGCAAGGTGCTGCGTCAGGCGAGGCTCCGGCATCGTACGCAGACCAGGCATCTCAGCCTGGCCGTGACCAAGGCGGCCAAGTTCACGGTGAAACCCCAACCGAGAGGGCAGCCCGGGCAGCCGAGGCGATCTCGGAAGTGACCCAGGCGTTGGCGGGTGTGGCCACCCAGCCCGGCCGTAAGGGCGGGCGGCAGGGCTCGTCCGATTCACCTGATCAGGACAGCCGCCAGGGCCGGGATGATCGCGGCCAGTCCAGGTCCCAGCAGGGCCAGCAGCGTCAATCCCGCAACGATGATGACGATCAGAGCCGTTCAGGCCGCCGCCGGCGTGGCCGCGACCGCTACCGGGACCGGAACAAGCGCCGCGGCCAGCAGCGCGGAGACATGGCGTCCCTGGAAGAGATCGAAGTTGGCGCCGATGACGTCTTGGTGCCGGTGGGTGGCATCCTCGACATCCTGGACAACTACGCATTTGTCCGCACGTCGGGCTACCTGCCTGGTCCGGGCGATGTCTACGTTTCGCTTTCGCAGGTCAAGAAGTCCGGGCTGCGTGAGGGTGACGCCATCACCGGCGCGGTCCGCCAGACGGCTGACGGCGAGCCGCAGGGGCGTGGCAAGTTCAACGCGCTGGTCAGGCTGGACACCGTCAATGGCCGTCCGGCCGCACAGGCAATTGGTAGGCCGGACTTCGCCAAGTTCACCCCGCTGTTCCCGCAGGATCACCTGCGCCTGGAGACAACGCCCGGCCAGCTGACCACGCGCGTCATCGACATGGTTGCGCCAATTGGCAAGGGCCAGCGCGGGCTGATCGTTTCCCCGCCCAAGGCCGGCAAGACGATGATCCTGCAGGCCATCGCGAACGCCATCACCGCCAACAACCCGGAGGTCCACCTGATGGTGGTCCTGGTTGATGAGCGGCCCGAGGAGGTCACCGACTTCCAGCGTTCAGTAAAGGGTGAGGTCATCTCATCGACGTTCGACAGGCCCGCCACCGATCACACCATGGTTGCCGAACTCGCCATCGAGCGTGCCAAGCGCCTCGTAGAGTTGGGGCACGATGTCGTAGTACTTTTGGATTCGATCACTCGCCTTGGCAGGGCCTACAACTTGGCCGCCCCTGCCTCTGGCCGCATCTTGTCCGGTGGCGTGGACTCCTCGGCGTTGTATCCGCCCAAGCGGTTCTTTGGCGCGGCACGCAACATCGAAGGTGGCGGCTCGCTGACCATCTTGGCCACCGCCCTGGTTGAGACTGGCTCGAAGATGGATGAGGTCATCTTCGAGGAGTTCAAGGGCACCGGCAACATGGAGCTGCGCCTGTCGCGTTCCTTGGCGGACAAGCGAATCTTCCCCGCTGTGGATGTGGACGCCTCTGGCACCCGGCGCGAGGAGATCTTGATCCCGCCGGATGAGTTGAAGATCCACTGGAAGCTGCGCCGGTTGCTGTCAGCGCTGGACCAGCAGCAGGCCATTGAGCTGCTGCTCAACCAGATGCGCAAGAACGCCTCCAACGCGGAGTTCCTGCTCCAGGTCCAGCGGACCACGCCCGAATCCTCCTAAGTCCTGAGCAGGCCGGCATGCGGAACATTTCCGCTTGTCGGTTTGTTCTGGAACAATGACCCAGGCTCGCGCCGGTTCACGGGCGTGGCCACCCGGCCACGGACCGACCCGGCGCCCAGGAAGGATAGCCAAGAGATGAAGAAGAACCTCCACCCGGACTACGTCACCACCACGGTCACCTGTACCTGTGGCAGCACGTTCACCACCCGCTCCACCGCAGCATCCGGCCAGATCCACGCCGATGTGTGCAGCGCCTGCCACCCGTTCTACACCGGCAAGCAGAAGATTCTCGACACCGGCGGTCGGGTTGCTCGCTTCGAGGCTCGCTACGGCAAGCGCACCACTCCAGCCAGCAGCTAGACGTGCCCAGCACGGCGCCGCGGCCAGGTGACCTGGACGCCGGCGCCGTTGTTGCGTCATCGTCCGTGGGCGGTGGCGGTTGTTGAGGTGAGGTCGCAAGGACTTCCCATCCAGAATCTGCTAGCGAGGAGGCGATCGTGGCGAGTCAACTGTTTGAGACCGTCCGTCCGCTGATCGACGAGCATGCCGCCCTGGCTGAGGCGCTGGCGGACCCAGCGCTCCACGCCACTCCGGGCAAGGCACGCTCGTTGGGTCGGCGCTACGCCGAACTCGGCAGAATAGTACGGGCGTACGAGGAATGGCTTGCGGCCGATGGTGATGCCGCTGCTGCCCGCGAGCTGGCCGATGGCGATCCTTCGTTTGCCGAGGAGCTGCCGGCCCTGGATGAGGCACGTGACCAGGCCGCAGAACAACTGCACAGCCTGCTAATCCCGCGCGATCCAGACGATGGCCGCGACGTCATCATGGAGATCAAAGCCGGCGAGGGCGGCGAAGAATCTGCACTCTTCGCGGCGGATTTGCTACGTATGTACACTCGGTATGCCGAGCGCCAAGGCTGGAACGTTGAGGTGCTGGACAGGACCGACACCGAGCTGGGCGGCATCAAGGACGCGGCTGTGGCCGTCAAGTCCCGCAGCACCGGCGATCAGGACGGGGTCTGGGCGCACCTTAAGTACGAGGGCGGCGTCCACCGCGTCCAGCGCGTGCCGGTCACCGAATCGCAGGGGCGGATTCACACCTCGGCCGCAGGCGTGCTGGTGATGCCCGAGGCGGATGATCCAGAGGAGATCGCCATTGACCCGGCGGATCTGAAGATCGACGTGTTCCGCTCATCCGGTCCAGGCGGCCAGTCCGTCAACACAACCGACTCGGCCGTTCGCATCACGCACCTGCCAACAGGCACCGTCGTGTCATGCCAAAACGAGAAGTCGCAGCTTCAAAACAAGGAGCAGGCGCTGCGAATTCTGCGGGCCCGGTTGCTGGCGGTACAGGCCTCGGAAGCTGCTGCGGCGGCATCGGACGCAAGGCGCTCGCAGGTGCGCACGGTTGATCGGTCCGAGCGCATCCGGACCTACAACTTCCCCGAGAACCGCATTGCCGATCACCGCACCGGTTTCAAGGCGTACAACCTGGACCGCGTGCTGGACGGCGAGCTAGGCCCGGTGGTCGGTGCGGCCATCGACGCCGACGCCGCCGAACGCCTGGCCGCCTACGCCAAGTGAGTCTGCGCCAGGCCCTGGACCAGGCGACCGCTCGCCTGGCCAGCGCAGGGATTGCCGATCCGCGGCTTGATGCCGAGTTGTTGGCGGCCCACATCTGGGATGTCTCGCCAGGTCGCCTGCGCGCACTGATCCACACAGACCCCGCCGACGGTGACTCCCCTCGCCTCGCCCGTTTGGCTGCGGCGGTTGCCAGGCGGGCTGAGCGTGTGCCCCTGCAACACATCACTGGCCGGGCGCCATTTCGCCACCTGGAGCTGGAGGTTGGCCCGGGCGTATTCATCCCCCGCCCCGAGACCGAAGTAACCGCCGAGCTGGCCATTCAAGCCGCCCGCGCGTTCCAAGGTGCAGCTGCTGGGCACCTTGGTGGGGCGGCACCGGGCGGCCGTGCCGGGCAGGTGGGTGGCGCCGAGCCAGTGAGTGCTGCTGGGCCGGTTCGAGTGGTGGATCTGGGCACAGGTTCGGGCGCGATTGCTGCGGCCGTGGCAACCGAGGTGCCCGGAGCTGAGGTTTGGGCAATCGAATCACAACCCGAAGCCCACTCCTGGGCGGCCCGCAACCTAGCCAATCTGCCAGTCCACCTACTCCTAGCCGA